>JANMKK010000187.1:0-17452 GCA_031372005.1 Rubrivivax sp. | reverse complement strand
CGCAGCATGCCGATGTATTCACTGACCTTGCCGCCGGGCAGTTGGCCGCCTTCACCGGGCTTCGCACCTTGCGCCATCTTGATCTGGATCTGGTCGGCGCTGACCAGGTATTCGGTGGTGACACCGAAGCGGCCGCTCGCCACCTGCTTGATCTTGCTGCGCAGGCTGTCGCCGTCCTGCAGCGCGTAGTCGGATTCGATGACCTTGGCGCCGATGATGTCCGACACCTTGGTGCCGGCCACGACCTTGATGCCCTTGAGTTCATTGCGATAGCGCGCCGGGTCTTCACCGCCTTCGCCGGTGTTGCTCTTGCCCCCGATGCGGTTCATCGCAATCGCCAGCGTGCTGTGCGCTTCGGTGCTGATGGAACCCAGGC
Organism: Rubrivivax sp.; assembly: GCA_031372005.1. GTDB lineage: Bacteria > Pseudomonadota > Gammaproteobacteria > Burkholderiales > Burkholderiaceae_C > Rubrivivax. The sequence continues at coordinate 17,076 of JANMKK010000187.1, read as the reverse complement.
TCATGGCGCCGGTGGCGAAGCGCTTGACGATGTCCTTGGCCGATTCCACCTCATCGAGCGGAATCGCCTTGCTCGGATCGACCTTGAATTCAAAGAGCCCGCGCAACGTCATGTGGCGCGCGCTCTGGTCGTTGACGAGCTGGGCGTATTCCTTGTAGGTGTCGAACTTGTTGGCGCGGGTGCTGTGCTGCAGCTTGGCGATGGCGTCGGGCGTCCACATGTGTTCTTCGCCGCGCACGCGCCAGGCGTATTCACCACCGGCGTCGAGCATGCTGGCCAGCACGGGGTCGTTGCCGAAGGCGGCCTGGTGCATGCGCAGCGCTTCTTCGGCGACTTCAAAGACACCGATGCCGCCGACCTGGCTGGCGGTGCCGCGGAAGTACTTGCCGACGAATTCCTTCTCGAGGCCGATGGCCTCGAAAAGCTGCGCGCCGCAATAGCTCATGTACGTGCTCACGCCCATCTTGGACATGATCTTCGACAGCCCCTTGCCGATGGCCTTGACGTAGTTGTAGGTGGCTTTCTCGGCGCTCAGGGTGCCGGCCAGAGAGTGATGCAAATGGGCCAGCGTTTCCATCGCCAGATACGGGTGCACGGCTTCGGCGCCGTAGCCGGCTAACACGGCAAAGTGGTGGACCTCACGCGCTGACGCAGTCTCCACCACCAGGCCCGCAGTCGTGCGCAAACCGGCACGCACCAGGTGGTGGTGGATGGCGGACAGCGCCAGCAATGCGGGAATGGCGACCTGGGTGCGCGCCATGGCGCGGTCGCTGATGGTGAGGATATTGTGTCCGCCCTTGATGGCGTCCACCGCTTCGGCGCACAGCGACGCGAGCTTGGCTTCCACGCCTTCGCGGCCCCAGGCGAGCGGGTACGTGATGTCGAGCTCACAACTCTTGAACTTGCCGCCGGTGCGCGATTCGATGGCGCGCAGGCGCGCCATGTCGTCGGCGTCCAGAATGGGCTGCGTCACTTCCAGCCGCATTGGCGGGTTGACGGCATTGATGTCCAGCAGGTTGGGCTTGGGGCCGATGAAGCTGTTCAGGCTCATCACGATGGCTTCGCGGATCGGGTCGATCGGCGGGTTCGTGACCTGTGCAAAGAGCTGCTTGAAGTAGTTGAAGAGCGGCTTGTTCTTGTCCGACAGCACCGCCAGCGGGCTGTCGTTGCCCATGCTGCCGATGCCTTCTTCGCCGTTGGCGGCCATCGGTGCCATCAGGAACTTGATGTCCTCTTGCGTGTAGCCGAAAGCCTGCTGGCGGTCGAGCAGCGATTCGGTGGCCACCACGGGCTCGGCGGTCGCGTCGATGCTGTCCAGGCGGATGCGCACGTTTTCGATCCACTGTCGATACGGCTTGGCAAAGGCAAACTGGTTCTTCAGTTCTTCGTCATCGACGATGCGGCCCTGTTCCAGGTCGATCAAAAACATCTTGCCGGGCTGCAGGCGCCACTTCTTGACGATGCGGCTTTCCGGCACCGGCAGCACGCCGGATTCGCTGGCCATGACGACGAGGTCGTCGTCGGTGACGATGTACCGGGCGGGGCGGAGGCCATAGCGGTCGAGCGTCGCACCGATCTGCTTGCCGTCGGTGAAGACCATCGCAGCCGGGCCGTCCCAGGGCTCAAGCATGGCGGCGTGGTATTCGTAGAACGCGCGCCTGCGCTCGTCCATCAGTTCGTGGTTCTCCCAGGCTTCCGGGATCATCATCATCGCCGCGTGCGCCAGCGGGTAGCCGGCCATCGTCAGCAACTCGAGCGCGTTGTCGAAGGTGGCGGTGTCGCTTTGGCCTTCAAAGCTGATGGGGTAGAGCTTGTTCAGGTCGTCACCCAGCACGGGGCTCTTCATCACGCCTTCACGCGCGCGCATCCAGTTGAAGTTGCCCTTGACGGTGTTGATCTCACCGTTGTGCGCCACCATGCGGTAAGGGTGCGCCAGCGGCCATTCGGGGAAGGTGTTGGTGGAAAAACGCTGGTGCACAAGGGCCAACGCCGACACCACGCGCGGGTCGGACAGGTCCTTGTAGTACACGCCCACTTGGTCGGCCAGCAGCAGGCCCTTGTAGATGACGGTGCGGCAGCTCATGCTGGGCACGTAGTACTCGCGGCTGTGCGTGAGCTTGAGTGCCTGGATGGCCGCGCTGGCGGTCTTGCGGATGACGTAGAGCTTGCGTTCCAGCGCGTCGGGCACGATGACGTCGGTGCCGCGGCCGATGAAGATCTGGCGGATGACGGGTTCCTTGGCGCGCACGGCCGGGCTCATCGGCATGCTGCGGTCCACCGGCACGTCGCGCCAGCCCAGCAGGATCTGGCCTTCGGCCCTGACGGCGCGTTCCAGTTCTTGTTCGCAGGCCAGACGGGAAGCGTGTTCCTTCGGCAGGAAGATCATGCCGACGCCGTATTCGCCGGGGGGCGGCAGCTTGACGCCCACGCGACCGGCGGGAGCCATACCGGACACGGCCATCTCGGCGCGGTAGTACTCGTCAGGGATCTGGATCAGGATGCCAGCGCCGTCGCCCATCAGCTTGTCAGCACCCACGGCGCCCCGATGGTCCAGGTTCTCCAGGATCTTCAAGCCCTGTTCGACGATGCTGTGTGCGCGCACGCCCTTGATGTGCGCCACGAAGCCGACACCGCAGGCGTCGTGTTCGTTCGACGGGTCGTAAAGCCCGCGCGCTGCCAGGTCAGCGGCTTCATCGGCGGCTTCATGCGGGTTTCTGGCGTGCGGCAGCATGGCGCGCTCCTTGTGGTGCTAGCGAAGGACGTGCAGCCTACCGCAGTGCAACAATCGCAGCAAGCAAGAATAAATGGGGTCGGAGTCGTTTAAAAGGAATCAACGTCATCCTGTCAATTTAATGGGGACATATCAATCTGCTCTTGTTTCTGGGCGGCCAAATGCGCGTTGCGTCTTGCAGCAGCCCGCACATCACGCACGTGACGTGCCTACAGCGCTCGTCAAGCAGGCCGCAACCGCGGCCGGCCGCGCAGCCCGGGCGCTGCGGGCCGGGCAGCTTGGTCAGCAACGCCGGCGGCAAACGCTGCCGAGCCCACGGCCCAACTGCCCAGCGCCGCGCCGCGCAGCGCACTGGCCCGGGCGTCGGACAGGCCTTCGCCCACCCGCGCGCGCCAGGCAGCCTGGCGGTCAAACGGCGTGTTGCCCAGCAGCCAGTACGCTTGCGGGTCGACCAGCAGGGGATCGCGTTCACCGCCGGCCCGGTGGCCCTGGCTGCTGGTGGGCGCTTCTGGTGCAAGGCCTGCCACCCCTGCCAGGCCGTCTATCAGGCACATCACGTCCAGCAGCGTAGCGCCGGCTTGCACCACCGCGCAGCGGAACCGGCCATCCCAGAGCGTTCCGCTGCCGCCATGCCGGCGATGGTAGGCACCCACGTAGCGGCGGCCCAGCGACTGCATCATGCGGCTGAGGCCGGCGGACGTGGCCGGTGTGGCCAGCAAGTGCACTTGGTTGTCCAGCAAGGCGTAGGCGTGGACCTGCACCTCTTCCGCCTCGGCGGCTTCGTTCAGTGAGGCCAAGAAGGCCCAGCGGTCAGCAGCGTCAGCAAACACGAGGTTGCCGCTGTGGCCACGCTGAATCAACCAATGCACCTGGCCAGCAAGCGACAAACGGGGCAGCCGGGCCATTTGCGTGCGCCTTCCGCCCTTAGACGTCGAACAGACGCTGGCCCGTCAGGCGCTGGTGTTCACGCAGCGCAAAGCGGTCGGTCATGCCGGCGATGTAGTCGGCCACCGCGCGCGGCCGGTCTTGCGCGGTGGCGTACTCCGGCGTCATCTGCGCCGGTTGTGCCTGGTAGGCAGCGAAGAGCTCGGCCACCACGGTGCGCGCCAGTGCGGTCATCTGGGTGACGCGAGGGTGGCGGTAGAGCTCGCTGAACAGGAAGCGCTTCAGCTCCAGGGTCTGTGCGCGCGGCGCGTCGCCCATGTGAACCAGCGGCGGCAGGCGGCGCACGCCTTCTGCATCCAGGCCCGGTTGGTGCGTGAGCGCCTGCTGCACTGCGGCCGAGGTGGCCGCGATGAGGTCGGCCACTTGTGCCGAAAGCATGCGGCGCAGGATCTCGTGCAGCACCCTGCGCTCTGCCAGCCCCGGGTGCTGGGCCAGCACTTCGGCGTGGCCGTGTGCCAGCAGCGGCACCGCCAGCAGCTGGTCGAGCGTGATCAGGCCCGACCGCACGCCGTCATCCACGTCATGCGCGCTGTAAGCCAGCTCATCCGCGACGTTGACGAGCTGCGCTTCCAGGCTGGGCTGTCCGCCGTGGACGAAGCGTGCGGCGGGCCCATCGGGTTCCGTGGCCAGCAGGCGTTCTGCGCGGTGCCTCGTGCAGTGCTTGAGGATGCCTTCGCGGGTTTCGAAGCTCAGGTTCAGGCCGTCGAATGCGGCGTAACGTGCCTCCAGACTGTCCACCACGCGCAGGCTCTGAAGGTTGTGTTCGAAGCCGCCGTAATCCGCCATGCAGGCTTGCAGCGCGTCCTGCCCGGCGTGGCCGAAGGGCGTGTGGCCCAGGTCGTGGGCCAGCGCAATCGCTTCCACCAAGTCTTCGTTGAGGCGCAGCGCGCGGGCCACCGACCGGCCCAGCTGCGCCACTTCCAGCGAATGCGTCAAACGCGTGCGGAAGAGGTCGCCTTCATGGTTGATGAAGACCTGCGTCTTGTAGACCAGACGCCTGAATGCCGTGCTGTGCACGATGCGGTCGCGGTCGCGCTGGTGTTCGTTGCGCGGCGGCGAAGGCGGCTCAGGGATGCGCCGCCCGCGCGAGCGCTGCGGGTCGCTGGCCCAGGGTGCCAGGTTGTCCAGGCTCACGCCGGCACGGGCTGCGCGCTGTGGCGGCGGATCACGCGTTCGACCAGGGCCGCTGGCGCCGTGCGCAGCGTGGCGCTGCCCGGCGGGCCGACGACGATGTAGCGGATGTCGCCATCGGCGGACTTCTTGTCCACGCGCATCAGCTCGAACCAACGCTTCAGTGGCATCGCTGGCGCCATCACCGGCAGGCCTGCGCGTTCCAGAAGCCTCTGCAGCCGCTGCGCAAAAGCGTCCGGAATCAGGCCGAGATCGGCAGACAGCGCCGCGCCCATTACCATGCCGCAGGCCACGGCTTCACCGTGCAGCCAGGCGCCATAGCCCTGACCGGTTTCTATCGCGTGGCCGAAGGTGTGGCCAAAGTTGAGCGTGGCGCGCAGGCCGGTGTCGCGTTCATCCTGACCCACGACATCGGCCTTGATCTGGCAAGACCGTTGCACGGCGTGCGCCAGCGCGGACACATCGCGCGCCAGCAGCGCGGGCAGGTTCGATTCCAGCCAGTCGAACAAGGCCAGGTCGGCAATCGGGCCGTACTTGATGACTTCGGCCAGCCCTGCGCGCAGTTCGCGGTCTGGCAGCGTGAGCAAGGTTGAAAGGTCGCAAAGCACGCGCGCGGGCTGGTAGAACGCGCCGATCATGTTCTTGCCCAGCGGGTGGTTGATGGCGGTCTTGCCGCCCACAGAAGAATCCACCTGGGCCAGCAAAGTGGTGGGCACCTGCACAAAAGGCACACCGCGCATGTAGCTGGCCGCAGCGAAGCCCGTCATGTCGCCCACCACGCCGCCGCCCAGCGCAAAGAGCACCGTCTTGCGGTCACAGGCAGTGGCCAACAGGTGGTCGAAGATCAGGTTGAGCGACGCCCAGTTCTTGTGCGCTTCGCCGTCGGGCAGCAGCACGTCACTGATGTGCGGATAGTGCGGCGCCAACGCGTGGTGCAGTGCGGCGCCGTGCAGTGCATGCACCGTGGCGTTGCTGACAATCACTGCACGCTGGGCTTTGGGCAGGCCTTGCCAAGCCGAAGCGCTCTGCAGAAGGCCGGCGCCGATCAGGATGTCGTAGCCCGGATCAGTGGTGGCGACGTGGACCTTCAGGGCTGGCGGCAGCGCTTGCTCAATCATCGCGCCAGTGTACGGCGGGGCGCAGGCTGACCCACCGCAGGCTCAGCCCGGTGGTGTGGGTGCTGGAGTCGGTGCGATGGGCGACGGCACTTGCCCCGGGTCCACCAAGCCGGCCATTTCCAGTTGCATCAACACCATGCTCAACATGGCCGGTACCGAAGGCCGTGCGGCCTCGACCACAAAGTGTGCGGTGCGGCGGTACAGCGGGTCGCGTTCGCGGTAGAGCTCGCGCAAGCGTTGCAGCGGGTCGTTGACTTGCAGCAATGGGCGCTGCGTGTCATGGCGCAAGCGGCGGTAAAGCTCTTCGGGCGTGGCGCGCAGGTAGAAGACGTGCGAGCGGGAGTGCAGGGCGTCGCGGTTGGAAGGCCGCAGCACCGCGCCGCCGCCGGTGGCCAGCACCACGCCAGCCAGTTCGGACAGCGTGTCGATGGCGTCCTGTTCGACGTCGCGAAACGCGGCTTCACCATGCTGTTCGAAGTAGTCGCGAATCGGCATGCCGATGCGCTGTTCGATGTCGGCGTCGGTGTCGACGAAGCGCAGGTTCAGCTGACGCGCCAGGTGACGGCCGACTGTGGACTTGCCACAGCCGGGCATGCCGACCAGCGCCAGTTTCAAGGACAAGCTGAAGGGCGCGCTCCGCGAATCACGCCGAAGGAAACCGTTGTGGCCGTGCCGCTGGGTGACCGGAACGTCACAAAGACGGTTGCAGAATTCACAGTCGTATCGGTGAAGCTGTATGAAACCGTCGCTGTCGAAGGATCTGAAGTGCTCGGTACTGGCGAGCCACCACCTAGCGTGACAGTGAAACCTGCCGTCGGCGAGGCTGCACTTATCGTGGTGCCCGCCGCCATCGGATTGAATCGCGGGAAGAGGTTCTGCACCGAGCTTCCGGGGTTGCGGTCCGCAACAATGATGCTGATGGACCCTGATGTGCCGCCATACCAGTTGTCGCCGGCAATCAACGCGAACACGGTGGTCTGACTGGGCAAACGTCCGGTCTGCAGCGTGATAGGGGTGCAGGTCGCAGCCAAGCCGCTGGTGGAACCCCACAGTGGCCGGGCCCCCGAGGTGGAGAGCACTGTTTCCGTGGCGCGCCTCACATAGACCTGCCCCGCGCCGCTCCAGGTGCCGTCACAAGTCCCTTGAACACTGGGAATGCTGGGGTCCAGCAACAGCAGATTGTTTCCAGGGGCAGCGCAAGCGGCACTGTTGTTAACTGCCAGGGGTATGAACTCGTCCGCAGTTGCGTCGAAGACACCGTCAAAGTTTCTGTCTTTGAAAATGTTGCCGAGGTCCTGAAACGGCTCGCCAGCATCACGAATGTTGTTGCCGTTCAGATCGACAAAAGACTCCTCACCCAACGCGTAAGTGGTGATGGTGACGCGGCCGTCGATGGGGCGCGGCTCTGATGAAACGAAGTTCGCAGCCGTGCGGGCAATGCCGTTCACGATGGCCGTTTGTTTGATGGCTTCGATCTGCCCACCTTCAGCCACAAAGTTGATCGAGGTTCCCACAGGCACCGGGTTGCCGCTGCGGTCTGCGGCAATGATCTGGTAGGTGTTTGGCGTGCCGTCAATGTCGTAGCCCTCGATGTTGCGGGTCGTCTGCGAGAGTGAAAAATTCAATTGCGACGGCAGCCCTACCGCCACGCTCAAGTTGCTGGACACCGTTGAAATGCTCGACCCCACGATCGTGGCGGACACGCGCACGGGCGTGGGCAACGTTCCAGAATTCACGCGCACTGTCACACGGCCCAGCGCATCGGAGGCCCGAACAACATCGGCGGTTCCGCCGTCCATCGTCACGCCGCCAGTCAACGTCAGCAGTCGCATCGAGACGTTGACGTTGGGCAGCGCGCTGCTGTTGGCGTCGCGCACTTCAAAAATGACGCTGGACGCTTCGGTAAAGCCCGATCCTCTGAGGAAGATGGTTTCCGGTGTAGCCGAGATGAATGCCAGGCTGGAGATGGTCGGCGAGGCAATTGGCAGAGAGAGTGTCAGGACGCTGGAAGACCCGTCAATCACGGCCTGCAAAGAGTCGGCGGCCTGCAGTGCGCCGCAGCCAATGTCGCGGTACTGCAGCGTGACAGTGGCTGTGGTGGCCGTGACCCGCGTTGGCGAAAGTGCGGCCTTGCCTGCGGTGACGCAGGCGGAAGACACGGTCAGTTGAACCGGTGAGCCGACACTGGCGCCTGCGAGCGTCACCGTCAGGCTGGTCTGGCCGTAGGCGCCCAACGAAGCTGCGGCAGAGGTGAAGCCGCTGAGGGTGACATTGGCCGCCTGAACCGTAAACCCTGTCGACGCAGTGAGCGCAACGCCGCCGCTCGACGCCGTGGCCTTGACCTCGTCAGCCCCAGCGCCGGTGGTATTGGCCGGCGAAAGAATCGCCACTGCGGTGCCATCGCTGCGAGTCAGCGCGGTGGCCACATTGGTGACTGCCAGTCCACGAACGACGGTGAATGTGACGACCTGGCCGGCCAGGCCGTTGCCCCTGGAGTCAGCCAGAGTGGCGGTCACCGTGGCTGGAGCTGCTGAACTCACCGACGTGTTGCTGAGCGCAATGGTCAGAGTCGGGGTGCTAGGGTTTCCGCCCGTGCCGCCGCCGCCCGTGCCGCCGCCACTGCCGCCTCCAAACCCGGAGTCCCCAGAGTTACCCCCACCTCCCCCGCAGGCACCAAGCGCCAGCAGAGCCATCGTGGAGAACAGCCGTTGAAGCATCTTCATGTTCGAGTCCCTGGGGCGGCGCGGCCCGTTTGTTCAGTGCGTGTGCCGTGCCGCAAAGTCATCAGCGCGCCGCCGAGCGGTCGGTCACGATCTTGGGGGTGATGAAGACGAGCAATTCGGTCTTGCGCGTGCTCTTCACCCGGTTCTGGAACAGGTAGCCGATGATCGGAATGTCACCCAGCAGCGGCACCTTGTTCACTTCGGTTTGCTCGTCTTGCGTGAAGATGCCGCCGATCACCACCGTACCGCCGTTTTCCACCAGCACCTCGGTGTTGACCTTCTTGGTGTTGATCGCAGGGCCGGCCGCAGTGAGCGCGCCTCGGCTGTCTTTGCTGACTTCAAGCGTCAGAATCACATTGCCTTCGGGCGTGATCTGCGGCGTCACTTCAAGCCGAAGACTGGCCTTTTTGAACGACACCGACGTGGCACCGCTCGACGTGGCTTGTTGATAAGGAATGTCTTCACCCTGCTCGATGCTGGCCTTCTTCTGGTCAGCAGTGATGACACGCGGGCTGGAGACAATATTGCCCCTGCCTTCGGCTTCAAGTGCAGAGATTTCCAGATTGAGGAAACGGTTCGCCGTGGCCCCAAAGAGGGAAAGGGCAAACGTTGCAGCGTTTGTCCCGCCAAACGCGCTGGTGTTGGCTGGCAGGTTGATGAATTGCGAGTCGGGCAGGTAGCTGGTGGCCGTGTTGGGCGACTGACCCGTTTGAACCCCAACGTTTGAGTAATTGCCACCAATCGTCAGGTAGTTATTGCCGCCGACACCGTAGCCTGGGATACCGCCGCGCAGACCGCGCAGGTCGCTCGAACCCAGCTTGATACCCAGCGATCTGCCAAAGCTGTCATCGGCCTCTACGATGCGCGCTTCGATCAAGACCTGTCTCACCGGGATGTCGATCTTGGTGATCATGGTCTGGATCTCTTCCAGCTTGCTGGGCACGTCGGTGACAAAAAGCTGGTTGGTGCGCGTCTCGAAGATCACGCTGCCGCGCGGCGACAGGATGCGCGTGGCTTGGGCCGAGCCGCCGCCCCCGCCTCCTCCTGCAAGTGCCTGCCCCGACAGCGCTTTGGCCACTTCTTCAGCTTTGGTGTAGTTGAGCTGATACGACTGCGTCCGCGTGGGCTCCAGGTCGGCAATCTTCTTGCGCGACTCCAGATCAATCTGTTCCTTGCTGGCCAATTCATCCTTGGGCGCGATCCACAGCACGTTGCCGTTCTTGCGCACGCCGAGGCCCTTGCTCTGCATGATGATGTCCAGCGCCTGGTCCCACGGCACGTCTTTCAAGCGCAGGGTGACGGTGCCAGTGACGGTGTCGCTGGTGACGACGTTGAAGTTGGTGAAATCGGCAATCACCTGCAGCAACGCACGCACTTCGATGTTCTGGAAGTTCAGGCTCAGCTTTTCGCCTTGAAAGCCCGGGCCTTGCGTCAGCTTGTTGGGGTCGATCTTGACCGGCCGCACTTCCAGCACGAACTGGTTGTCGGTCTGGTAAGCGCTGTGCTCCCAGGCGCCGGTGGGTTCAACCACCATGCGCACACGGTCGCCGTTCTGGAAAGAGGTGACGGTCTTGACCGGGGTGCCAAAGTCAGCAACGTCCAATCGCCGACGCAGTGCATCCGGCAGGGTGGATCGCAGGAATTCGACCACCAGGGTCTGCCCCTGCTGGCGGATGTCGACGCCCACTTGCGTGCTGGGCAGGCTGACGATGACGCGGCCTGCGCCGTCGGCACCACGTCGGAAGTCCACGTCGCGCAGCGACTGTGTGTCGATGTTTTGAGCGGGCGCGAATTGCGCCGCCTGGTCTGCAGGTGCGGCACTGGCCAGGGCAGGCGCAGCGCCGTCCAGCACCAGCAACAAGGTCTTGCCCTGGATTTGGGCACGGTAGCCTGAAGCCTGCTTGAGATTGAGCACCAGACGCGTTCGGTCGCCGGCCTGCGCCACGGCCACCGAACGCAGGTTGCCCTGGTTGATCTCGACGCTGCTGCGGCCCATGGCATTGGACACACCAGGCAGGTCGATGGCGATGCGCGGCGGGGCTTGCACGGAAAAGCCCGTGGGCACTGCGGTCAAGGGCTGCGCCATTTCAATGCGCACGACCTCGGTGCCGGACTGTTGGCTGCTCGTGATCGACTGGATCGCGTTTTGCGCCCACGCTACCGTTGGCAGCACCAGCGAACCGGCAGCAGCAAGGGTGGTGCAGACGGCGGCAAGAACTGCTCGCCAGTGGATCATGGTCGGTTTCTCCTCAATTGTCCTCATCGCGCCCGCTCCTGGAGTTGCAACGTGGCGGGGCGTTCGATCCATTCACCCGCCGCGTCTTGCACGATTTCGCGCAGGGCGATTTCGGTCTCGGCGATGCGGAGGATCTTTCCGTAGTTCTGGCCCAGGTAGTCGCCCACCTTGACCTGGTAAAGCAGCGCGTCCACGCGCAGCAGCGCGAAAGGCTGGCCCTGTTTGTTGACGCTGCCCACCATGCTCATGCTGTCCATGGGGTAGGCCTCCAGGGGTTCCTTGCGCCGGTTCAGTTCTGCCGACAACAAGGAATTCGGCTGCCGTGCCTCTTGCTTGAGGGCCACGGTGAGCTTTTGGGTGCTGAACGGGTCTACCGCTTGTGCCGAGTTGTAAGGCTGCGGGTCGAACTTCTTGGGCGGTTGCAGAGGCGTCACGCTGGGCTTGACCTCACGTCGCTGCTGCTCCATCCACTGGCGCAGTTCGTCTTGATCGGAACTGCAAGCCCCCAGAAGAAAAGTTGCGGCCACGAGGGCAACGCTGCCGAAGGCTTGGCCGCTCATCATTTTTTGGCTCCCGCCACCTTGGCGGCGGCGGCCTGCCGCTGCTCGGCGATTTCGTTGACGTCCAGGTAGCGGTAAGTCCGCGCCGTGGCTTCCATGACCAGCGCGCCTCCGGCGTCCTTGCCCGGCACCGGAGTGATATTGACGTTTTGCAGGGTCACGATGCGCGACAGGTTGGCGACGTCGGCAGCAAAGGAGCCAATGTCGTGGTAGCGGCCGTTGACGCGGATCGAAATCGGCAGTTCTGCGTAGTAGTCCTTGATCTGCATCTGGCCCGGTCGGAACAGTTCAAACTGCAGGCCGCGGCCCAGCCCGGCCTGGTTGATGTCGGACAGCAGCGCGTCCATCTCGGCCTTGCCGGGCAACTGCTTTTCAAGTTGGGTGACGTATTCCTGCACCTGCAGCTTTTGCTTGCGCAATTCGCTCAGGTTCACGGCCTGGCGCAGGCGTGACACGTAGTCGGCCTGCAGCTTGGGCTCTTGCTGGCGCGAGACGTCGAGTTCTTCAGTGGCGGTGTTCAGCAACAGGAACCAGCCGGCCACTACCGCAATCGCGGCAGCGGCCAGCCAAGCCGCCATCTTGGGCAGCGTGGGCCACTGGCCAGGTTCGTTCGGGTTGAGGTTGCGGAACTGCCCGGCAGCGTTGTCCACCAGGCTGCTCATCTCGAAATTGAGGGTCGATGCTTTGGCCATGTCGCCCTCAGGAAGATTTGGCAGGCGCTGCGGCCGGGCTTGCTGCGCCTGACGCGGCACCGGCTGCGGCCTGCGGCCGCTTCAACGTGACCCGCATCGAGAAGTCGAAGAGCCTGCGCTGCTCGCGGTTGGCCGTGGTTACCGCAGCCGCCTTGATCTCGACCAGCTCAGGCTTTTCAAGCCACGGCGAGTTGTAAAGCGTGTTGCGCAGAAATTCAGACACGCGCTCATTCGTCTGCGCGGTGCCGGTGATGGCCACGACCTCGCCGTTTTGTTTGATCGTGCCCAAATAAACGCCCTCGGGCGTCTGGCGCACCAATTCATTCAGCAGGTGCACGGGCACGTTGCGGTCGGTTTGCAGGTCTTCTACCGCGCGCTGCCGCGCCTTGAGGGCTTCGATCTCGGCGCGCAGCGTGGCGATGTCCTTGATTTGCAAGTCGAGCCGCGCGATTTCCGCCTTCAGGAAACTGTTGCGCGAATCCTGCGCGGACGTCATCTGCTGCAGCACCGAATACCAGATGCCGACAATGGCCACACCGCCCAGCATGCAGGCGCCCAGACCAACGAAGAACGAGCGCTTGCGCTGGTTGCGCCGCACCTCGCGGTGCGGCAGCAGGTTGATCAGGATCACTGGAGGAACCTCCGCATCGCCAGGCCGCAGGCCGTGAGGTAAGAGGGCGCCTCGCGGCGGACCCGGCTTTCACGCACCGAAGAGCCGAGCTGCATGTTCTCGAACGGATTCACCACATTGGATGCAAAACCCGTCAGGTCGGTGACCCGTTCTTTCAGACCCGGCAGGGTCGCGGTGCCGCCGGCCAGCATCACGTAGTGCACCTTGTGGTGCGGCGTGCTGGTGAAGAAGTACTGCAGCGCGCGGCCGATTTCCTGCGACAGGCTGTCCACGAACGGCGCCAGGATCGCAGCTTCGTAGTCTTCAGGCAGGTCACCTGACAGCTTCTTGGCTTCCGCTTCTTCAAAGGAAAAACCGTACTGCCGGGAGATAAGCTGGGTCAGCTGCGAGCCGCCAAAGGCCTGGTCGCGGTCGTACAGCATTTCATCGTCGCGCAGCACCTTCAGGCTCGTGGTGTCGGCGCCAATCTCGAACAGCGCCACCAGTGCATCCCGGCCTTCATTGGGCAGTGCCGCGACGACCCGGCTCATGGCCATGCGCGACGCATGCGATTCGATGTCCAGCACCACCGGTTTCAGGCCTGCCGCTTCGGCCAGCCCCTGGCGGTCTTGCACGCGGTCTTTGCGCGACGCAGCGATCAGCACTTCCACGTCGCCAGCCGACGTGGGGCTGGGGCCGATGACGCAGAAATCGAGGCTTACTTCGTCGAGTGAAAACGGGATGTACTGGTTGGCCTCGGATTCGACCTGCAGTTCCATTTCTTCTTCGCGAAGGCCGGCGGGCAGCATGATCTTTTTCGTGATGACGGCCGATTGCGGCATTGCCATGACGACGTTGCGCGTCTTGCTGCCGCTCTTGGCCAGCACGCGTTTGACGGCGGCGGCTACTTCGTCGAACTTCTCGATCTGGCCGTCGGTGATCCAGCCTTTCTCGAACGGTTCTGAAGCGAAACGCTCAAGCACAAATTCACCGGCTGCGGTTTGGTCCAGTTCCACCAGCTTGACGCTGGAAGAACTGATGTCCAACCCGATCACGGCGGGGTGCTTGCGGCCGAGCAATGCGTCGAGAAAACCCAAAATACCTACTCCTCGGGCCTAAGGCCCAGCGGTGAAAAGCACCCTTCAAAGCACCTTGAAATCACCAGACACTGGCCCTGAGCTTGTTAAGAAGTTACTTCAATGCTAGCAGTAAAGCCCTTGAACGACAAAGATAAAACGGGATGACAGTGTCCCTAAACGTTGCCAACGGCAGACGGCACATGCAGCAGATGAAACAACCCGCAAGCCACCTGCAAGGGGCAACCCCAAGGCGCACTGGTGGCCCGTGCAGAAAGTCACGGGCTGTTGTCTGCGAGACGCCATCATGGAGGTCTGCGGGCCCACGCAGCCGGCTTCCAATGGGCTTCCTATAATCGACCAATCCCGCTTCTTGGGATATCCATGGCCCATCCTGACCCCCCGAAATCCCCCCCTGATCCGCCTGCAGCGCGTGGCGCTGGCTCCAAGTGGTCGCGGGTTCTCGGGCGCACGGCAGCTTGGGTCTTTGGCCTGGCGGCTGCAGCGCTGGTTTCGATTCTGATCTTGGTGGGGCTGGCGCTGGCGGTGGCCTACCCCAATCTGCCGGAGATCAGCAGCCTCACCGACTACCGGCCCAAACTCCCCTTGAGGGTCTTCTCTTCCGACAACGTGCAGTTTGGTGAGTTTGGCGAAGAGCGCCGCAACTTCATGCCGATCGGACAGATTCCACAGGTCATGAAGGACGCGGTACTGGCGGCCGAGGACGCGCGCTTCTACCAGCACGGTGGCGTGGACTACAAAGGTGTGGCCCGCGCGGCGATTGAAAACCTGCGTGACGCGCGCAGCCAAGGCGCATCGACCATCACCATGCAGGTGGCGCGCAACTTTTACCTCAGCAGCGAGAAGACCTTCACGCGCAAGATCTATGAGATTCTGCTGGCGCTCAAGATCGAGGGCCTGCTCAACAAGGACCAGATCCTTGAGCTGTACATGAACCAGATCTTCCTGGGCCAGCGCGCCAGCGGCTTTTCTGCGGCGTCGGAAATCTACTTTGGCAAGAAGCTGAAAGAAGTGACCATTGCTGAGGCGGCCATGCTGGCCGGCTTGCCCAAGGCGCCTTCGGCCTACAACCCGGTCACCAACCCGCAGCGCGCCACGCTGCGCCAGCGCTACATCATCGACCGCATGTTCGTGAACGGCTTCATCACCGAAGCCCAGCACGACGATGCGATGGCTGAGGTGCTGCGCTACCGCACGCAGTCCGACAGCCTCGTGCACGGTGAATTCGTCGCCGAAACGGCGCGCCAGCTGATTCACGCGCAGTACGGGGACGAAGCCTACAGCCGCGGCCTCAACGTTTACCTGACCGTGAATGCCGTCGACCAGATGGTGGCGTACCGGGCCCTGCGCAAAGGGCTGATGGACTATGAGCTGCGCCAGGTCTATCGCGGCCCCGAGGCGTATGTCGACCTGCCGGCCGACGCGTCGCTGATCGACGCCCGCGTGGCCGAAGCCTTGTCCGAACATGCCGACAACGATGAATTGCGTGCCGCCGTGGTGCTGGAAGCGTCGCCGAAGAAAGTGACGGCGATGCTGCAGTCGGGCGACACCATCACCGTCATCGGTGAAGGCTTGAAGCCTGTCACTTCGGGTCTGTCGGACAAGGCCGGCCCGAAGATCCAGATTCGCCGCGGCGCGGTGGTGCGCGCCTACCGCCACCCCACCAACCCGAAGATTGACTGGATGCTGACGCAACTGCCCGAAGTGCAGGGCGCGATGGTGGCCATGGATCCCCGCAGCGGTGCCCTGCGCGCGCTGGTGGGCGGCTTTGACTTTGGCAAGAACAAGTTCAACCGCGTCACGCAAGCCTGGCGCCAGCCGGGGTCCAGCTTCAAGCCCTTCATCTATTCGGCGGCGCTCGAGAAGGGCTTCACGCCCGCCACCGTCGTCAACGACGCGCCGCTGTTCTTTGATGCGGGCGCCACCGGCAGCCAACCCTGGGAGCCGAAAAACTACGACGGCAAGTTTGAAGGCCCGATGCCGCTGCAGACCGCGCTGGCCAAGTCGAAGAATATGGTGTCGATTCGAATCCTCAACGCCACCGGCGTGTCCTTTGCGCAGAGCTGGCTTGACAGCTTTGGCTTCGACCGCGAGAAGCACCCGGCTTACCTGACGATGGCGCTGGGCGCGGGGTCGGTGACGCCGATGCAGATGGCAACGGCCTACAGCGTGTTTGCCAACGGCGGCCACCTGCTGCCGCCCATGCTTATCCAGCGTGTCACCGACAGCAAGGGCAAGATCCTGTTGCAGGCGCGGCCACCGGTGCTGGACGAGAGCCTGCGCACGCTGCCGGCGCGCAATGCCTTTGTCATGAGCTCACTGCTGCAAGAGGTGGCGCGCAGCGGCACCGCAGCACGGGCACAGGCCACGCTGAAGCGGCCTGACCTGTACGGCAAGACGGGCACCACCAACGACTCCATGGACGTCTGGTTTGCCGGCTTCCAGCCTACGTTGGCTGCGGTGGTGTGGATCGGCTACGACAGCCCGCGCAAGCTTGGAGACCGCGAAACCGGCGGTGGCCTGTCGCTGCCGGTCTGGATCGAATTCATGCAGCATGCGCTCAAGGGCGTGCCGGTGCAGGAACTGGCGCCGCCCGCCGGCGTCGTGCGTCAGGGCAACTACTGGATATTTGAGGAATATGCCGCCGGCGCGGGCGTGGCCAGCCTGGGCCTTGAAGACGTGGTGCCGCAACCGCCCAGCGCCGAAGAGCGCAGCAGCATCCTCGACCTCTTCAAACGTTAGGCCGCATCAGAAGTTCAGCTGCATGCCGCCTTGTGCGCTGGCATGCTGCGACAGAGCCCGCACGAATTCACTGCCGTCGCGCGTGTTGACCCACTGGCCTGCGACCCACCGGTAATGAAAACCGCCATCGCGCGCTGCCAGCCACACTTCGTGCAGCGGCGGCTGGGTGTTGATGATGATCTTGCTGCCGTTCGGAAAGCTCAACTCCAGCAACCCGCCGGTGCGCTGGCTGTCGATGTCGATCACATCTTCCTGCAGCCAGCGGTCTGTCGCGGCTTCGATGCGCGCCAGCAGCAAGCCCGTCTCGCGTTGGTAGTCCACGTCGCTGAGCGACGAGTCGGCGGGGGCCGTGCTCATAGAATCCTTTGCATGAATGTTTCAGCTGTGAAGAGTGTATCGAGCCGCCCCTTGACTGCTGCGCTGACCGCGCTGTTGGCAGGGGTAGGTTTTCTGGCTTCGGCGTGCGGCCAGAAGGGCCCGTTGATCCTGCC
>JANMKK010000175.1:0-4101 GCA_031372005.1 Rubrivivax sp. | reverse complement strand
CGTTCACCATGACCACGACCACGTCCACGACGAACACTGCGACCACCCCGCCCACCACCCCCACGACGACGACCTGAACAGCTTCCTCATTAGCAGCAAGAAGGCCTTCAATCCCGCCAAGCTGGAAGACTTCCTGGGCGCCATCGTCCAGGTCTATGGCCCGAAGATGCTGCGCTACAAGGGCGTGCTGTACATGAAGGGCAGCGACCGCAAGGTCATCTTCCAGGGTGTGCACCAGTTGATGGGCAGTGACCTGGGCCCGAAGTGGGCGCCTGGTGAAGAAAAGGGCAGCAAGGTCGTCTTCATCGGCATCGACCTGCCCAAAGAGGTGCTGTTGCAGGGGCTGGAGCAGTGTCTGGCGTGATGGCCGGCAAGGCCTTCGTCCAAGGCCCGGGGCTGCGGCTGGATGCGTGGCTACAATCCGCGCGCCTTGGAGGTCAGACCGGTTCGACACACCACCCCAAAGGCCATTCCGCCCTGCGCGTAGCCACGTGCAGGCGGCACAAATTGATTCAGCGTTCCCGAAAGGGGAGGAGGTCCCCGTGAACAAGCCACCGGCCAAGACGGAGGCCCCAGTCAAGCCTGCGGCCAAGACAGCCCCGACCGGCGTTTCCAAGCCCGCGCCAACCGCCAAGGTGGCCTCCCAGACGGCCGCCAAAGCCACCCCGGCACAAGGCGCCGCCAAAGCACCCGCGAAGAGCGCCGCAAAGACACCCGCGCCCGCCGCCGTCAAGGCCGCTGCACCGGCGGCTGTCAAAACCGCTGCGCCGGTTGCTGTCAAAGCACCCGCGCCCGCAGCCAAGCCACCCGCTCCCAAGACCACCGCCAAGAAGGCCGCCGTGGCGGCACCTGCACCCATTCCCGCACCGGCGCCCATGGCCAACCGGTTTACCGATCGCTTTGCACCTGCGGCCAAACCCGCCGCCCGCCCGATGACTGAAACGGCTGAACTGCCCAAACCCATCCAGAAGATTGATCCCAAGCTGGCGAATGCCTGGAAAAGCAAAGCGGGCCGCGACCTGACCGAGCCTGAATTGCTGGCCATGCCCGAAGCGGAGTACATGAACGACAAGCAACTCGACTTCTTCCGCGTGCGCCTGCAGCAGCAGAAGGACGACCTGCTGTCCAGCGCCGGCGAGACCACCGAGCATCTGCGTGAGGACACCTCCATCGTGCCCGACCCGGTGGACCGCGCCACGATCGAGGAAGAACACGCGCTGGAACTGCGCACCCGCGACCGTGAACGCAAGCTGCTGAAAAAGATCGCGCAGTCGCTCACGCGCCTGGAAACTGGTGAATACGGCTTCTGCGACGAAACCGGCGAACCCATCGGCCTGGCCCGGCTGATGGCGCGGCCCACGGCCACGCTGTCGCTGGAGGCGCAGCAGCGGCGCGAAATGAAGCAGAAGATGTTCGGCGACTAGCGGCGGCGCGGCTGGGCGCGGGGTCGCAAAGCTGCTGCGTTCCAGCCATTGCCTACCCGCAGCAAGCCCGCAACCAATTTCGCGCCCGGCTCAAGTCACCGCCCCGGTGGTGGTCAGAACGGGCCCGGGCCTGGCTGCCGCGCCAATACCCCGGAGTACCATTCCCCCATGGCCGAAAACGAGAGTTTCTTCCGCAAGGTGGTGAGGTTCGTCGCGAACCCCGCCACCGACTGGACCGACCTCCATTCGCGCCAGGAAGACACCAAAGAGCTCGAGCTCGAAAAGTCCGAGCTCAAGGCCATGATCGAACGCAAGCGCCGCAACGACTTTGTGCGCAAGCGCGAATTCGACATGCTGCGCCGGGTGCGCCGCGAAGGCCTGTCGCCTGAACAGCTGGCCACGCTGGGCACGTCTTCCAGGCTCGACGACTCCGAAGCCCGGTTGCCTGACAACCAGGCCCGGCCCGACGGCGTCAAGGCCAAGATCGACGAAATCGAACAGCAGATGGTCGGCGACGCTGGCTTCAACACCACCGGCCGCGGCCGTGGCCCTGGCAGCTATGCCCCGCCGCCCGCCGCCGCACCCGCGCCGGCCGCGCGCGCGCCGCTGCCGATGTTCGAGATGGAACCGCGCACCTCGTCTTCTGCGGGTGCGCCCACGGCTGGGTCCACGGGTCCGTCCTCGGGCTCGGGCTCGGGCTCGGGTTCGGGCTCGGGTTCGGGCTCGTTCACCAGCGCGCCGGCCCATGCACAAGCGCAAACCCCAGCCGCAACCTCAGCCCCTGCGTATTCCCACGCCAACGCCCAGGCAGCATCGCCCGCAACGTCGTCATTCTCAAGATCCGGCACAGCCGCCGCGCTGTCGCCGTTGCCCGACATCACCCTGCCCCCGGCCGCCGCGCCAGCCCCGGTGCAGATGGTGTCGGGCCTGCCACCGCTGGCGCCGCTGGCGTCGGTGTCCTTTGACGGCGCCGGCCCGGGCCCCGTCGGCAGCCAGCCGCCGTTGGCTCAAAACACCGACTTCGGCAGCGCCTTTGCCGTCGAGGTCAGCGAAGTCGTCCACGACCCCGAACTCGACGAAGCCGTCATCGCCTTCGCCAACGCCGACTTCGGCCCTTGCGAAGAAGCGCTGCAGCGCATCACCGGCATGGGCGGCGAACGGTCACAGCATGCCGAGACCTGGCTGGTTCTCTTTGATCTGTACCGCGCCACTGGCCAACAGCAGCGCTTTGAGAGCCTGGCGCTGGACTACGCGCAGCAGTTTGGCTGGAGCGCGCCGCAGTGGTATTCCTTGCCCAAGCTGGTGGCCGACGCACTGGCCGAAGAACCCATCGTCACCAGCACCGCGTCGCGCAGCCATGGTGACGTGGGTTGGGTCTGCCCCGACATCCTGGACATCGAAGCCGTGGCGCGCCTGCGTTCGCAGTCGCTGCAGATGCCGCTGCCCTGGGTCGTTGACTGGGGCGGCCTGCGCAGCGTGGATGCAGAAGCCGCCACGCAACTGTCGATGGTGTTCCGCCTGTGGGCGGGCCAAGCGCTGGAGATGCGTTGGCAGGCCGGCGACAAGCTGTTCACCGTGCTGCAAGACTCTGCGCCCACCGGCGTGCGTGACGCCGACCCGGCCTTCTGGCTGACGCGCCTTGACGCGCTGCGCCTGGCCAACCGCGCCGACCAATTTGACGAAGCCGCCATCGACTACTGCGTCACCTATGAGGTGAGCCCGCCTTCCTGGGAGCCGACGCGTTGCAAGGTGCACATCAGCGGCAGCAGCCTGTCCACACGCAACCCGCCGCTGTCGGTGGTGAGCGACGTG
Source organism: Rubrivivax sp. (assembly GCA_031372005.1). Taxonomy (GTDB): domain Bacteria; phylum Pseudomonadota; class Gammaproteobacteria; order Burkholderiales; family Burkholderiaceae_C; genus Rubrivivax. Next base: position 865 of record JANMKK010000175.1, on the reverse strand, counting down.
TCCACGAGCTTCCTCGAATCCGGCCTGGCCGAGGACATCGGCGGTGGCATCGAGATGGCGCATGTGGAGCTGTCCGGCCAGCTCGTCGGCGACATCAGCGCGACGCTGGAAAAGTTGCAGAGCCAGCTGGGCAACGCGCCGGTGGTCAGCGTGTCTTGCGCGCGGCTGATCCGCGTCGATTTCATCGCGGCAGGCGACCTGCTGAACTGGGTGCTGGCGCGCCGCAACGAAGCGCGCGCGGTGCAGTTTGTCGATGCGCACCGGCTGCTGGCCTTGTTCTTCGGTGCCATGGGCATCAACGAGCACGCAAAAGTGCAAGTGCGGAAGGTGTGAGGGCGCAAGCGCCCACGCTCCCTTCGGTCGCGGTCGCGCACCAGAGTCGCGCGGCCCTCGGGGCGTCCAAGTCCGCACAGGCGAACTTGGAGCCGAGGCCCTCAGCCCCCCGAGCGGGCTCACGCTGCGGCCCGGCAAAGCCGGTTCCGCGCATGGCCTTGATAAGGCCACACTCTTGGGGTTGAACGAGGCGTCAATGGCCTCAGTTGGCACCGCTATGGAAACTTTTCACGGCACCACCATCGTCAGCGTGCGCCGCGGCCCGCTTGTCGCCATCGGTGGCGACGGCCAGGTCACGCTGGGCCACATCGTCATCAAGGCCAGCGCGCGCAAGGTCCGCAAGCTGTACCGCGAACAGGTCCTGGCCGGTTTTGCCGGTGCCACCGCCGATGCTTTCACGCTTTTTGAACGCTTCGAGGCCAAGCTGGACAAGCACCAGGGCCATCTGCAGCGCGCCGCCATCGAGCTGACCAAAGACTGGCGCACCGACCGCGTGCTGCGCCGCCTGGAAGCCATGCTGGCGGTGGCTGAC
>JANMKK010000146.1:0-16135 GCA_031372005.1 Rubrivivax sp. | reverse complement strand
GGCATGGGCATGGGCAGGGCACCGGCATCAACCCGCTGCAGGAGCGACCGCGCTCGCGTACAGACCGGACAGCAGCGCCGCGTCCAACACCTGCACCGGGCCGTCGAAGACGATGCGCCCGCCGCGCAGGCCCAGCGCCCTGCTGCCCAGCAGCGGCACCAGCGCGGGGTCGTGCACGATGCTGATCAGCGTGGCGCCTTCTGCCGCCTGGCGCAGCAGCGCACAGGCTGCCTGCGCAGCGGCCGGGTCCAGGCTGGCGGTGGGTTCGTCGGCCAGCACCAGACGCGGGCGTTGCAGCAGCAGGCGCGCCATCGCCACCTTCTGCCGTTCACCGCCAGACAAACGGTCGACCCTGTCGTCGGCGCGCCCGGCCAGGCCCACCGCCTGCAGCGCGTGCTGCGCCGCTTCGATCTCGTCCGCCGGAAAATGATGCCACCAACTTCGAGTGGCATGCACACCGTGCAACCGGCCCAACGCACCCACCAGCGTGTTCTGCAGCACCGTCAGCCGCGCCACCAGGTGCAGCCCTTGCAGCAGCTGGCCCACTTCCGCGCGCAAGGTGCGCAGGGCCGGGCGCGACGGGGCTTGTGGGGCCAGGCTGCACGACAGCACCTCCACACGCCCGGCGCTGGGCGTGACAAAACCGCTCAGGCAGCGCAGCAGCGTCGATTTGCCGGCGCCGTTGGGGCCCACCACCACCACGCGTTCACCCGGCGCGATGCGCAGCGAATCGACGGACAACAGCAGCCGGCCGCCGGCAACGACGCGCAGGCCTTCGATCTGCACCACGCTTGCTGCATTCAGCGCGTTCACAGCAGCCGCTGCCGCACGTGGCGGCTGAGTGCATCGAAGGCGGCCACCAGCAGCACGACGGCCAGCAACAGCGTCGCCAACCGCGCCCACTGGAAGAGCGATGTCGCTTCGGAAATCAACAAGCCCAGGCCGCCCGCGCCGATGAGCCCCAGCACCGTGGAGTCGCGGATGTTGAATTCCCACACATACAGATGGCTGCCCAGCCACTGCGGCAGCACCGCCGGCCAGACGGCGTGGAAGAAGACCTGCAGCGGCCCGGCGCCGGTGGCACGCACGGCATCCACCGCCGCCATGTCCAGCGCTTCGATCGCTTCGGCCTGCAGCTTGCCGCTGCTGCCCATGGAATGCAGTGCGATGGCCAGGATACCGGCCACAGGCCCCAGCCCGACGATGCCCACCAGCAGCAACCCGAACACCAACGTGTGCACCGCGCGCGCCGCGCCCAGCACGGCGCGCGCGGCAACGGCCAGCGCGCGTGGTGCGCCCAGGTTGCGCGCCGACAGCAACGCCAGCGGCAGCGCCAACAGCGCCGCCAGCAATGAGCCGAGCGTGGCGATCTGCAGCGTCACCCAGCAGCCACGCGCCAGCGCCAGCAGGAAGCCGCGCTCGACCACACGGCGGTCTTCCACGCGCAGCAGCGTGCCGTCTTCGCTGCGGTATTCCAGCCGCGGGTTGCCCCACCAGGCGTCGAGAAAACTCGGGTGCGCAAAGTCAGCCAGCGTGCGCGCCAGATTGGGCCATGGGTTGCGGCCCAGGCTCAGGTCGCCCGCGCTCCACAGCGTGAACAGGCAAGCCAGCACCAGGGCGGCGTAGGCCAGGGCCCAGCCGCGCAGGGGCAAGCGAAAACGCCAGCGAAAACACCCGCGAAGGGCGCGCCGCCGGAGGGCTGCGGCCATCAAGGCGTCATTGCGGCAGCAGCTTGCCCGTGGCCAGCCCCGCGTCGCGGATCGGCTTGTACAGGCTGTTGTCGGACACCACAAAGCCGGTGTAGTGCGGCGGCAGCAGTTGCGGCTGGGTTTTCAGCAGCGGGCCGACTTCCAGCAGTGCCGTCTGCAGGCGCGAGACGAAGGCCTTGTCCTTGTACAGGTCGGCGCGCACCGCCACGGCGTCGTTGGGCAGCGGCGCCGACTGCCAGATGATGCGCGACCGGTCGGCCTTGATCAGGCCTTCTTCGATCATCGCGTTGCGGTTGCGGTTGTAGTCGGCGCCGGCGTCGAGCTGGCCCGCAGCGACTTGGGTTTCGATCGCCTGGTGCTTGGTGTAGATCACCTTGGCAAAGTGTTTTTCGGGGTCGGCCACGCCGTTTTGCATGAAGAAGTGCAAGGGGATCAGGTAGCCCGACGTCGAACCCTTGTCGCCAAAGGCGAAACTGCGCGTCTTGCCACCCTTGATGAGGTCGTCCACGCTCTTCAGGCCCGATTCCGGGTGGGTGACGATGAGCGCGTGGTATTCGGGCTTGCCGTCATACAGGATCGTGCCCACCACCTGCGCGCCGGCGCTCTGGTGGGCCAGCACATAGCCCCAGGGGCCCAGCAAGCCGATGTCGGTTTCGCCCGCGGCCAGGCTCTTGGCCAGGCCTTCCCAAGTGTCCACGGTGCGCAGCTGCACCGGGCGGCCGAGGCGCACGGCCAGGTGGTCGGCCAGCGGGCGGTAGGTGGCGTCGTTGCGCTCCTTGTCGGGCTGGAACAGGCCCACGCCCAGGCGCAGCGGGCTGGTCTGGGCGCGAACCGCAAAGGGCGCAGCGAAGGGCACAGCAAAGGGCACGGATGCTGCGGCCAGGCCGGCAAGCAGTTGGCGACGGGTGGTGGTCATGAAGAGATTTCCTGGGGGTCGAGAAAGTAGGCGGGCAAGTGGGCCAAGTCCGCAGGTTCGTCAATGTCGTCCACCGCCTGGAGTTCGGTGTAGTCAATGGCTGCGTCGGCCAGGCGCCGGCGGGTCTGCGCCATGACCTGCGCGGTGCTCCAGACCATGCCGCTGAACAGGGCGTGCAGCCAGACTGGCGTTGCTGCGCGCAGGCCGACGAGTGCATAACCGCCGTCGTGTGCTGGCACCCACACGGCATCGTGCAACCGCAGCGCCGCGGCAGCCTGGCGCAGCACGGCGGCCGTCAGCGCGGGGGCGTCGGTGCCCATCAGCATGATCGGGCTGTCGCCCTGCGCAAAACCGGCTTCAAAGACGTGGGCCATGCGCGCGCCCAGGTCGCCGCCAGCTTGCAGCGCCAGCACCACGCCGTGCTGCCGTTGCGCCTGCATGAAGGCAGGGTGCGATGCATCGGGCGTGGCCCACAGCGTCACCGGGCCCAGGTCGGCGGCGGCCGCCTGCGCCACCGCATGCGCCAGCAGCCGCGCGGCCAGCGCCGCGGCGCCGGCTTCGCCCAGCGCGGGCGCCAAGCGCGTCTTGGCCAGGCCCGCGACTGGCGCCTTGGCCATGATGGCAATGCGGCAGCGCTTCACCACGGCTTCAGCGGTAAGCCTGCGCCAGCGCGTCAGGCGCCGCGCCGCGCCAGTAGCGCCAGCGCAGCCGCCACATCAGCCACACCGTGCGCCAGACGCCACGCTGCTGCCAGCGCCGGCCGCTGGTCAGCACGCGTGCCCGCAGGCAGGCCGGGGGCGAGACGGCACGCAGGCGGCGGCTGATCTCGATGTCTTCCATCAGCGGTTGATCGGCATAACCGCCGAGTTGCATGAACAGGCTGCGTTCGATGAAGATGGCCTGGTCGCCGGTGGCGATGCCGCTCAGCCGCGAGCGCAGGTTCATCAACGCCGCGATCAGCGGGAACAGCCGGGCGCCACCGCTGATGTGCACGTCAAAGCGGCCCCAGCGCGCGCCCGTCGCCAGTGCGCACTGAATGGCGCTGTCGGCACCCGCCGGCAGCAGGGTGTCGGCGTGCAGGGACAGCAACACGCTGCCTTGTGCCGCTGCAGCGCCGACGTTCATCTGCCGGGCCCGGCCGCGCGGCGCGGCCAACACGCGGTCGGCGCTGGCTTCGGCAAGCTGCGCGGTGGCATCGCCACTGCCGCCATCGACCACGATGACTTCATGGCCGCTTGCCCGCAACGGCGCCAGCGCCTGCAACGTGGCAGCCATGCCGGCGGCTTCGTTCAGCACCGGCACGATGATGGACAACTGCACCGGCAGCGCATTCACGCCGGTTGCGCCACCGGTTGCGCCACCGGTTGCGCCACCGTTGCCAATGCGGCGTCAGAGCCCAGCGCGCCACCGCAACTGCTGCCCTGGCCCGCCGTGCAGCCGTAGCAATGGTCGGCCACGCGAATGGGCGTGCCCATGCCGTCGTGCAGAAGCAGGTCCCGAAGATGCGGCTTCGTGGCCGACCCCAGGCGCGCTGGCAGGCCCAGCATCTGGTTGAAGTCGCAGTCGGAGAGGTCGCCCTGATAGTCCACGCTGACCAGGCTGCGGCACATCACCGTGGCCAGGTTCTGGTGTTGAAAAGCACCTTTGAGCAACTGCATGTAACCCTGAAACTGCCCTTTGCTGATGAGCGTGCTGCCAAAGCGCTGGATCGGCATGTTGGTAAGCGCAAAGAGGTGATCAAACTGGATGCCAAAGTGGCTGGCCAGTTCGCGTTTGTAGTCGGCTTCCAGCGGTTCTTGCGGCGGCGGCAGGTTCGCGCCCTGCGGGTTGTAGACGAGGTTCAGCACCAGGCCCGTGCCGGCGCGCGCATAGCCCAGGGCGTTGAGCCGCTTCAAGCCGGCGATGCTGCGGTCGAAGACGCCGTCGCCGCGCTGGCGGTCGACATTGGCCACCGAATAGCAGGGCAGCGACGCGACCACTTCCACGCCTTCATCGGCCAGGAAGGCGGCCAGATCTTCCTGGCCCGGTTCGGACAGGATCGTCAGGTTGCAGCGGTCGATCACGCGCACGCCCAAGGCCCGTGCGTCGCGCACCAGGCTGCGAAAGTGCGGGCTGAGTTCGGGTGCGCCGCCCGTCAGGTCCAGCGTGCCGATGGCGCGGTGGCGCAGCACGTCCAGCACCAGTGCGGCGGTGGCGCCGTCCATCATCTCGGTGCGGTTGGGGCCGGCGTTGACGTGGCAGTGCAGGCAGCTCTGGTTGCACTTGTAGCCCAGGTTGACCTGCAGCGTGTCCAGGCGACTGCGCCTCAGGGCCGGGAAGTCGGTGGCAGCAAGCAAGGGCAGCGTGGGGTGCATCGGGGCTCCGGGGTGGCGACGGTGACTGCCCGAAGGGTCGGGCCCAGGGGCGGATTCTTACGCGGCATGGCCGCAGGCGTGTTGCACAGCGTAAACAGCCAGGCGCCAGCTCGCAGCTCAGAGGCCCAGAAGCCCAGGGGCACGGAAGCTCAGGGCGCAGGCCGGGCCGGCGGCTTGCTCAGCACGTCCAGCGCTGTCACGTCGTGCAGCGTGCGGCGCAGCAAACGGTCGTCTTCACGCTCATCGACGGCCCAGCGCACCGGCAGGCCCACACCCGGCGCGAACCACCAGGTCAGGTTGAGCGTGACGCGCAGCTTGTCGCCATTGCTGCGCACGGCAGGTCCGTCCAGGTAGGCGTGGAGCCGGCGCGTCTGCATCAGGCCGGCCAGGGTCTGGATGCTCTCAGCCACCGGGCCGTGCAGCTTGCCCTTGAGCAGCGCCCGGGTGATGCGGCCTTCGGCGTTGCGCCACTGCACGGTGGTGGCCACATCCCGTTCGGGGGCGGTTTCTGCGGGCGCGACCGCCGCCGACGCCAGCGCGGACACGATCGGCAGCGCCGGCTGCCATTCCACCCACTGGCCGCTGAATTCGTCGCTGCCGCCGCGCATCTGGCCCAAGGCGTCCAGGCGCTGCGCACCGTCGTTGAGCCACAGGCCGCCGTCGGCTTCGATGCGGTCCACGCGCCACAGGTAATCGCGCGTGTAGCGGTCGCTCATCAGGTCCAGCACGCGGTAGCGGTAGCGGTCCCCTTCTGCAAACCCCAGCGCGTTGCGCTTGGGGTTGGGCGGGCGGCGGTCGGTGCCGACATCGCCCCAGGTCACGATCTCGTCGATGCGCTGCTGCGATGACACCAGGTGCGCCTGCTGCTCGCGTTCGCTTTGTTCAGTCGCGCGCAACACGTTTTCAAGCTCGGCGTTGCTGAGCACGCGGGCGGTGTCGTTTGCGAGGTTGTTGGCGGGGTTGGCAACGGGGTTGGGAACATCACCGCCCGCGCCGCCCGGGCGCGTGGGCGGCGCCACCAGGTCGGCCAGCCGGGCCCGCGCGTCCCTGGCGTAGCGGCCGCTGGGAAAACGGTTGAGGTAGGCGAAGATCTCGGCGCTGCTGGTGGAATCCTTCACCGCCGACCACAGCGCATCGTCAATGGCTGCGGTGGGGTCCGGCGCGGGCAAGGGCGGCACGGAAGGCGCCAGCGACGCCCCGCCAAAGCCCTGCCCTGGCGGCGGCGCGCGGAAGTAGAAGTCGCCGATCAGCGATGAGGCTTCCCACGGCACCTGGCGGTTTTGCGAATCGCGCAGCACGCCCATGCGGACCTGCTTGAACACGTCTTCCACCTTCAGGCCCGGGCGCTGCAGCGCATTCAGCAGGTGGCTGGTGTACAGGCCGTTGCTGCCGCCCTGCAGGCCGTCGCTGGCCACCGAGCCCGGCGCGGTGGAGAAGGCCACCAGCGTGCCCACCGGCGCGTCCATTTGCGCCAGACCCTGGCGGCCGCTGCGGAAGCTGCGCACGAAGGGGTTGTTGCGGCAGGCGTCGAGGATGACGATGTTGGTGCCGTTGCCGGCCGACTCCATCTTGTCCATCACCGCCTGCGCGTCCAGTGCCTGGTAGCTCACCTCGTCTTCGTGTTCGATGTTGGCGCCCACGGGGACGAGGAAGTTGCGCCCGCGAATCTGCATGCCGTGGCCCGCGAAGTAGAAGAGGCCTGCGGTGCCCGCGCCGCCTTCTTTCAGGCGGTTGCCGAATTCGCGCACCGCCGCCGTCAGGTCGGCCTGGGTGGTGTCGGTCTTGAGGATGACCGTGAAGCCGGCACTGAGCAACGCGGTGGCCATCGCCCGGGCGTCGTTGACGGGGTTCAGCAGCGGCCCGGAGCCGTAGGCGTTGTTGCCGATGACCAGGGCCACGCGACGCGGGTTGTCGCTGCCGGCCTGCGCCCAGGCCGGTTGGGCCAGACTGAGCAGGGCACACAAGAGCAGGCGAAGGAAGGCGGCGAAGCGCACGGTGCAGCTGGCGGTGGTTGGCGTTTGTGAAGTTCGTATCGTATCGGCGCCAGCGCACAATGCCGGCCGCATGCCAACCCCACCCCTTGCCGCAGTCCCTGCACCCGAACGCTGGCAGCTCGACGCCGGTGACGCCGCCGGCGCCACGCTCGTCATTCCCGCAGACGCACGTCGCGAACGGCGCTTCGAGATCGCTTGCGCGGTCACCGTCCACGTGCCCGCCGCTGCGGTGGACCCCACGCTGCAGATCAACGTGCTGGCCAACGGCGCGCAGCAGTGGCGGCGCCGCACGCCAGCCCACAACCCGGGCGCCTGGGACGGTCTGGACTACCGCTTTGCCCGCAGCGTGCCCGTGGGCCAGGCCCTGCGCATCACCGTGGCGGTGGCAGGCAGCGGCGTGCGTCGGCGCAGCCTGGTGATCGAGGCCGACGAGGTCTGAACGCGCCTGGCATGTCCGCCATGTCCGCCATGTCCGCCGTATCCACCATGTCTGACACCTCCGACGACAACCAGACCGTGCTGCCGGCGTCCTTCATCGCGCTCTTCGTCGAGCCTGGCCGCCACAAACCCAGCGCCACGCGCGACCACATGCAGGCGCGCCACGAATTCTGCGAAGACCTGGCGTCGATGCTCACCGAACAGGCGCAGACCAAGTTGTGGGAACTGGGCGTGACCGAGCGCGACGTGCTCGAACGCATGCTGCTGGGCCTGCGCGCCAGCCCGGCTGTGGTGGACGACCGCGAAGCGGGGTGGGTGGTGACGCGGCTGGCGGAACTGATGGGCTGGCCGGCACTGCCGGCTGCTTGAGCCCCCGCCTCAGGCTGCCGGTGTTCCCGCCGCCGTGATCTCCGGGTGAGGACTGCGGGACACCGCGTTCCTAGCATGGGCCGGGTGAGTTGCTGCCAATGAAAGGTCTGTGGCTCGCCAAACGACACCCACCGGGCGTTGACGCCCAGTGGCATCCGACACCCACTTTGCGCCGGCGCCCAGTGGCATCCGACACCACCCGCAGGAGAATCCCCATGCACCGCCACACCTTGTTTTGCACCCGCCTTGCCGCCGCCGCCGCCCTCACGCTGGGCGCTGCGGCGCAAGCCCAGCAGGTGATCGTCACCGCCACCATCACCAACCTGGCGCCGGCCAACAGCATCGCCTTCGCGCCGCTGCATGTGGGCTTTCACAGCGGCAATTTCGATGCCTTCAATCTGGGTGGCGTGGCGGCCGCAGGCATCGTCTCGGTGGCCGAAGGCGGCGCAGGGGGCCAGTGGCAGGCGGACTTTGCGGCGGCCGACCCCACCGCCACCCGCGGCACCATTGGCGGGGTGCGCCTGCCAGGCACCAGCGCGAGCATGAGTTTTGTGGTGAATGCAGGCCTGAACCCGTTTTTCACCTTCGCCTCGATGGCGCTGCCCAGCAATGATTTTTTCATCGGCAACGACGACGCCCGGGAATACCGCTTGCTGGGTGCCAGCGGGCAGTTGCTGATTGGCAGCATCACCGTGCGCGCCAACGAGATCTGGGACGCTGGCTCTGAAGTGTTCGACCCCGCCGCGTCGGCGTTCGTGGGCACCAACAGCTTGCGCGCGCCGCAGCATTCGGTGGTGGCTTTCAACTTCGGTGAATTCGCGGGCTACAACGGTCTGACCACCGGCGCCGGCTATGTCTTCAACAGCCAGCTGAGCGCTGCGTCGGAGGTCTATCGCATCAACTTCACGGTGGCGCCAGTGCCCGAACCCGGCACTTACGGCCTGCTCAGCGTGGGCATGCTGGCGGTGGGTTGGGTGGTGCGGCGCCGCCGCCGGGCCGACTGATGCAGCGGGTGGTGTGGGTGGCTTCGGTGCCGGCCCGATGAACGAACAGCTGCTGCTGGTGGAGGACGACGACGCCATCGCCAGCGCGCTGCGCCTGCATCTGGAAGAAGCCGGCTACCGCCTGCACCGCGAAGCCGACGGCCTTGACGCCATGGCGGCCATCGACCGCCAGCGCTGGGACCTGGTGCTGCTGGACCTGATGCTGCCCGGCGCCGACGGCTGGGACGTGTGCCGCCACTTGCGGGCGCGCCACGCCGGCGTGCCGGTGATCATGCTCAGTGCACGCAGCGCCGAAGCGCACCGCGTGCTGGGCCTGGAGCTGGGCGCTGACGACTATGTCGCCAAGCCCTTCTCGATGCTGGAACTGGTGGCGCGCGTGCGTGCGCTGCTGCGCCGCATCGAGCAGATGCGCAGCGCGCCTGCGCCCGCCGCCGACCTGTGCTTCGGCCCCTTTGTGCTGGACACCGCGCGGCGTGAACTGCGGCGTGGCGGCACGGCGGTGGCGCTGACGCTGCGCGAGTTCGACCTGCTGCACTTTCTGCTGCGCCACAAGGGCCAGGCATTTGGCCGCAATGAACTGCTGCAACGGGTGTGGGGTGCTGGCTTTGACGGCTACGAACACACCGTCAACTCGCACATCAACCGCCTGCGCAGCAAAGTCGAAGACGACCCGCGCGAGCCCTCACGCATCGTCACGGTGTGGGGTGTGGGCTATCGCTTTGAAGCTCTTGAGCAGCGCACGCGATGAGCCAGACCTTCACCGCCCGCCTGAGCTGCGCGCTGGTGTTGCTGCTGCTGGGCTACGGCGCGGTGGTGGCCGTGCTGGGCCGGCAAGTGGCGCTCCAGCAGGAACAGGAGTCCTTGCAGCGGCTGTCGCATGGGCTGGCGCGGCACATCGTGTCGCAGTGGCCGCTGCTGGCACAGCCTGAACCGGACGCAGCGGCGGCAGCATCCGCATCCGCGGCGGCAGAGCAAGCCGAACGCGCGGCCCTGTTGCGCATGCTGATGGTCGTCAACCCGGGTGTGCACGCCTACCTGCTGGACGCCGACGGCCGTGTGGCGCATTACATCGGTGAACCCGGCATGGTGCGGCAGCACCAGGTGGACCTGCACGCTGTGCGCAGCTTCTTGCAGGGCGCCGCGCTGCCGCTGCGCGGGACCGACCCGATGCACGCGCCAGGCGCCGCGCCACAGCGTGTCTTCAGCGCCGCGATGTTCCCGCCGCGCGCCGGCGACACCCGCCCGCCCGGCTATCTGTACGTGGTGCTTGACGGCGCGGCCCGCGAAACGGTGGCTGCGCAAGCCAGCGTGCGGCCCGCCGGCTTGGGCCTGGCCGCCAGCGCGCTGGTGGCGCTGCTGGTGACGGGGCTGCTGGGGGCCTTCACCTTCAGCCGTCTGACACAGCCGCTGCGCCAGGTGGCCCGCCGCATGCATGCCTACAGCCGGGGCGCCGACCCGGGTGCTTCCGATACCGATACCGATATCGCTACTGCTGCCGCTGCCGCTGTCGGGGCGCCCGTGCGCGGCAACGAGGTGCGGGCCATCGAGTCCGCTTTCGACGCCTTGACGCGGCGCATTGAAGCCCAGGCCAAGCGTGAACACGAACAGGCTGCCGCACACCGTGAAACCATGGCCGGTGTGGCGCACGACTTGCGCACCCCGCTGACGGCCCTGCATGGGCAGCTGGAAGCGCTGAACAGCGGCAACGTCGATGCGAGCCGGGTGCTGCAGGCGGCGTTGGCCCAGAGCGACCGCGTGCGGCGGCTGTCGCAACAGCTCTTTGAGCTGGCGTCCCTGCAGTCCAGCGGCCAGGTGCTGCACCGCGAGCGGCTGCGGATGGATGAACTGGTCACCGACGCGGTGCAGAAATTCGACTCTGGCGACCGCTTGAGCCCGGTGCTGCTGACGGGCGTGCCGCCAGGGCGGCTTGAACTGGACGGCGACATGCAGCTGATCGAACGTGCGCTGTGCAACCTGATCGACAACGCGCTGCGCCACGCGGGCACGGCGCCGGGTGCGGGTGCGGGTGCGGGCGCGCCCCTCGGCACGGCCGCAGTGCGCGTCAGCGTGCACCGACAGGGCCTGCAGGTGCACGTGGTGGTGGAAGACGCTGGCCCCGGCCTGCCCGATGAACTGAAAGAACGGCTGCAACGGGGCCAGTCGCTGCGTGAACCCCCACTGCGCCGCCCGAACGGAAGCAGCGGCGGCAACGGTGGCATGGGGGGCCTGGGACTGGCGATTGCGCAGCGCGTGGCGCAACTGCACGGCGGCAGCTTGACGCCGCTGCCATCACCGGGTGGCGGCACCCGCCTGTGTCTGGCGCTGCCGGTGTTGCCTTGAGGGCGCCCTTGAGCGCGGTGCGGGTTCTGAAGTCAGCGCCGTTCCCAGTGCCCCGGTGACGCACGCCAGCCGTGGCGGTGGCGCGACCAGCCGTAGGGCGCCCACTGCCAGCCCGGGCGGTGGCCTTCCCAGCGGCCGCCGACCCAGACGTGGCGGCCACCGATCCAGCCCCAGTAGCCGCTGATCCAGAAGTAGCCCGGGCCCGGCGCGATGATGACGGCTTCGGATTGCGGCGGCGGCGGGGCCACGGTGACAATGTCGCCGTCGTCGGTTTCGACCACGCGGCCGCCCTGGCGGTGCCCCAGGGGGACGACGATGCAAGCGCCCAGCAAGCTGCTGGTGGCCAGGGCTGCGAACAGGCGCAGTCGGGTTCGATCGGGTTTCGTGGGCAGCGCCATGGGGTGTTCCTGATCCTGAAAGTGGTCTCCCTTTGGCAACGGCTGCCGCCGCAGCACCGATGACGGCGCGCACCCTTGCCTGGCCCGGCTTTACACCGCTTTACGCCCAAGCGGGCCCCTTCAGTCCGACGGCCAGGCCAGCGACTTCGGCCAGGTCATGGCCTCAAGCGGGGGTGCGCCGGCACGCTCCACACCGCGCCACCAGGGCGTCACGCTGTCCACATGAGCCGGCTCCACGGCCTGGCCGAGTTGCGGCATCACCAGTTGCACGCCCTGCTGCGGCGCCAGGCGCAACAGCGTTTCTGCCGGTTCGTCCCACGCATGCATCGCCAAACTGAACGTGCCCCAATGCACGGGCAGGAAGGCGCCGCCGCCCAGCAGTTGCAAGGCTTTGAGCGCGTTATCAGGCCCGAGGTGGATGTCGCCCCAGGCCGGGTGGAAGGCGCCCACTTCCAGCATCACCAGGTCAAAGGGGCCGAGGCGGTCGCGGATCAGCGTGTACTGGTCGGTCAGGCCCGTGTCGCCGCTGAAAAACACGCGGTGGCGCGGGCCGCAGATGGCCAGCGACGACCACAACGTGGCATTGCGGTCCTTCAAGCCACGCCCTGAAAAGTGCTGTGAAGGGGCGGCCGTTACTTCGACATCGCTGCCGGGCAGGCGGTGGCTCTGCCACCAGTCCAGTTCGGTGATTCGATCCGGCGCAATGCCCCAGGCCTGCAGGTGCGCGCCAACGCCCAGGCTTGTGATGAAGGGCATGTCAGTCTTGGCCAGCGCCTTGATCGTGGGGTGGCAGAGGTGGTCGTAGTGGTCGTGCGACACCAGCACCGCGTCGATGGACGGCAACTGCTTCAGCGTCACCGGCACCGGCTGGAAGCGCTTCGGCCCGGCCAGTTGCGACGGCGATGCACGCTGGCCCCACACCGGGTCGGTGAGCACGCGCACACCGTCGATTTCGACGAGCACCGTGCTGTGGCCCAGCCAGGTGGCGCGCAGGCCGGTGGCCGGCGCCTTGAGCCAGTCGCCGCGCGGGTCCCGGGCAGGCAAGGGCGCCGTCGGCACGCGGCGGCTGCCCCCACAAAGAAAGTCACCCAGCGACGGCATCTTGGCGGCCGGGTCGCGCAGGCCCGGCTGGACGGGTGCCAGGTTGCGAAAGCCCCCACCGGCCCACAAGGCGCTGGCACGCATGCGTTCCAGGCGTGCACCGCTGGCGCGTTCACCCATCGATTTCATGGCTTCACGCTTTGGGCCCACCGCCGCACCACGTCCGACAGCACGTCCAGCGGCACCGAGCCGGTTTTCAGCACCACGTCATGAAAGGCCGGCAGCGAGAAGCGCGCACCCAGCTGGGCTTGCACCTCGTCCCGCAGGGCCAGCATGTGCAGCATGCCCACCATGTAGGCCGTGGCCTGGCCCGGGTTGGCGACATAACGTTCCACCTCGTGCGCGGGCAAGCCGTAGGCAATAGCCTGTTCACGCGTCCAGCGCTTGGCATGCAGGCCGGTGTCCACCACCAGACGGCGGGCGCGAAACAGTTGGCCGTCCAGCGCGCCCAGGAGCGCATGCGGGTCACCGTCGTACCAGCCGTTGTCCAGCGCCAGCCGCTCGGCATACAGGGCCCAGCCTTCGCTGTGCGCGCTGCCGCCGCCGAAGATGCGCCGTTGGCGCCAGCGTGGCAGGTCGGCTTGCTCCTGCTGCAGCGCCAGTTGAAAGTGGTGGCCCGGGACGGCTTCGTGCACGGCCAGGCTGCGGATGCGCAACACGTCGTAGCTGGGCCCCGGCAGCGGAGCCCAGAAAATGCCGGGGCGGCTGCCGTCGGGTGCCGGTGTGGTGTAGTGGGCGCTGGCGGTGCTTTCGGTGAGCGCGGGCACACGCCGCACTTCCACCGGCGCGGCCGGTATCAAATTGAAGAGCGGCAGGGCGCGGCGCTGAGCGTCGCGCACGGCGTCTGCATAACGCTCTATCAGCGCGGGCCTCGGGTCGGGCTCTGCGGGTGGTTGCAGTTCTGCGCGCAGCGCAACCATGCGCGCCTCGACGCTGCCTTCACGCCGGCCTTGCGCGGTCAGCACACGGTCCATCTGCGCTTCGATGCGCGCCACCTCGCGCAGGCCCAGAGCGTGGATCTGCTCGGCCGTGAGCGAGGTGGTGGTGGCGGTGGCCAGCGCCTGGGCGTAGGCCTTGTCGCCGCCCTCCAGCCGCCACAGGCCCGCGTCGGCGGTCGTGCGCGGGTGCAGTTCATTCAACAGCGCCAGCACACGCTGGTAGGCCGGCCGCACGCGGGTCTGCAGCAGCGCCGTCGCGTCGTCGATGGCACGCTGGCGTTCGTCCGCCGCCAGGCCTTCCGCCTGCAAACCTCCCATGCGCGCGCTGCGCCGCGCCAGGCCGGCGACGATGTCGTTGTCGGCATCGGCTTGCGCCAGGAAGGCCTGCACTTGCGCGCGGGCGCGCTCGAGGATGAAACGTGGCGGCAGCAGGCCGCGCGCGGCGGCTTCGCGGGCGCGGGCGATGGCCTCATCCAGGCGCTGGTCCACCTGCGCCAGGCGCGACAGGAAGGCGGGCAGGTCGGCGGGCTTGCGCAGCGGCTGGTTCTCGGCCAGCAAGTTGACGTAGCGCAGGTGCGGTCCGCCGAGCTGGTTGAAGACAAAGCCGTGGTCTTCATAAGGCGCTGCGGCCACGGTGCGTTGCAGTGACCAGCGCAGCAGCGCCGCGCCAACACGCTCATCGGGCGTGAGCGTGGCGGGCGCGTAGCCGTCCAGCTGCTCCAGACCCTTTTTCGCCAGCGCCACCGAGCTTGCGCGCCGCGCGGGCGTCAGTGGCGTCAGCTGGCGGTCCAGCGCAGCTTGTTCTTCCCCGCTGAAGTACTGCGTGGACGTGGCCCATTCGGCCGACTGGCGCACCCAGTCGGCAGCGAAAGACTCGCTCCATTCGGCAAAAGCTGGCGCAGCGGTGGTCATGGCGCTGGCCAGCGCCATCAGCCCTGCGGCGGCAATCGTGCGTGTCAACTTCATGCTTGCAGCGCCTTGGCGGCGACGTGAATGGCAGCGCGGATGCGCGGGTAGGTGCCGCAGCGGCAGAGGTTGCCGGCCATGGCGGTGTCGATGTCGGCGTCGCTGGGCTTTGGGTTCTTCGTCAACAGCGCCGCTGCGGCCATGACCTGGCCACTCTGGCAGTAGCCGCACTGCACCACATCCAGTTGCAGCCAGGCCGCGCGCACCGCGTCGGCGACCTTGCCCTGCAGGCCTTCGATGGTGGTGACGGCCCGCGCGCCCACCGCGGCGATGGGCGTGACGCAGCCGCGCACCGGTTCACCGTCGATATGCACTGTGCAAGCGCCGCACAGCGCCATGCCGCAGCCGAACTTGGTGCCGGTCAATTGCAGTTCACCGCGCAGCAGCCACAAGAGCGGCGTGTCCGGCTCGGCATTGACGGGTGTGGCTTTGCCATTGATCTGCAAGGTCAACATCAGTTTCTTTTCAAGCTATCAGCTCACTTTGAGAGGCAGGCTGCGCAGCCGCTGGCCGGTCAGCGCGAAGATCGCATTGGCCACCGCTGGCGCGATAGGCGGCGTGCCGGGTTCGCCCACACCTTCGGGGTGCGCGTTGCTGGCGATGATGTCGGTCTCGATTGCCGGACAGGCATCCATGCGCAGCGCCGGCACATCGTGGAAGTTGCTCTGCTGCACCTGGCCTTGTTCGACGGTGAGCGTGCCGTAGAGCGCCGCCGACAGGCCGAAGACCACCGCGCTTTCCAGTTGCTGGCGGATGAGGTTGGGGTTGACCGGCGTGCCGCAGTCGATGACTGCCACCACGCGGTGGACGCGGATCGTCTTGTCGGCGGCCAGCGACACCTCGGCCACCTGCGCGACGATGGAGCCAAAGCTGTGGTGCAGCGCCACGCCGCGCGCCACCCTGGCGCCGTCGGGTGCCGCTGCGGGTGCCATGCCCCAACCCGCCAGTTCAGCCGCACGCCGCAGCACCTTCAAATGCCGTGGATGCTGCTTCAGCAGCGCGGCGCGGAAGGCCACCGGGTCGGCGCCCGCTGCATGCGCCACCTCGTCGATGAAACTTTCCTTGAAGAAGGCCTGGTGCGAATGGCCCACCGAGCGCCAGAAACCCACCGGCAACGGCGACTCGACGATCGAGTGATCCACCCGCACCGCCGGAAATTCATAGGGCTGGTCGAAGGAGCCCTCTGCCGCCGTCTTGTCAATGCCCATGCCCGGCACATAGCCCAGCGGCCGCGTCAGTTGCCCCACCAGCGCCTGGCTCTTGGCCAGCAGCGGCATGCCGGACATGCCCGCTGCGTAGCGCGCCATGATCTGCGGCACGATGGCCTGGCCGGCAGAGTGGTTGTGCCAGGCGACGAGCTTGCCCGCAGCGTCAAGGCCCGCCTTGAAGCGCGACACCGCCGCCGGGCGGTAGAAGTCGTGCCGCACGTCCTCTTCACGCGACCAGATGGTCTGCACCGGCCGGCCCGGCGTGGCCTGTGCAATCAGCACCGCCTGGGCCACGAAGTCCACGTCCAGCCGGCGCCCGAAGCCGCCGCCCAGGTACTGCACCTGCACGTCCACCTGCTCCTTGTCCAGGCCCAGCAGGCGCGCGGCCACGGCGCGCGCG
>JANMKK010000137.1:0-1927 GCA_031372005.1 Rubrivivax sp. | reverse complement strand
GCAAAGCGCCATGCAGCGGCTGGATGACTTGCAAACGCAGGCGCGCAAACGGGGCTTCGAGCAGTTGACGCTGCTGGCAGCGCCCGCGCCCTTAGGCGATGGTGGTGGCGATCTGTGGGTGACAGGTGCGTCACCAGACTGGACCTTTCGCTACCAACCCGGCCAGTACCCGGCGCGCCACGTCTATGCAGGCCGCTGGCGCTTTGGCAAGCACTACTTCGAACACCTCCACGCGCTCAAGGACCGGGGCGAAGAGTTCGAGTGCGCCAAGGTGCTGGACGCCATGATTGAGGTGAAGCACTGGGTGCGCAACATCGAACAGCAGCAGCGCTTTTCTTTCTGGCTGCCCACCGCCACCGACTACTTCTACCCGGACTTTGTGGCCGAGCTGGAAGACGGGCGCCTCTTCGTCGTCGAATACAAGGGGGACGCCTACGCCACCAACGACGATTCACGCGAAAAGAACGCGGTGGGTCGGGCCTGGTCGCGTGCGAGTGCCGGCAAGGGCCTGTACCTGATGGTCGAACGGCTGGTCAATGGCCAGGACATGGGAGCGCAGCTGCGCCACGCTGTGAAGGCCGGGCGTTGAACGGACTGGCTGAGTCACTGTTGCGCGCCGTGCAGGCGCAAGACTTCGGCCACACGCCCGACGCCTGGCGCAGCAACCAGGCCGTGGATGCATTTCCCAGCATCGACCTGGCCGTTGTGTCGTTCGGGATGCCGGGTGCGTCCGCCCTGGCACCGCCACGCGCACCCCGATTCGCCAACGTGCTGTTCTCGCGTGAACACCCACAAGGCTTGATGGGCGAACTGGGCGTGCAAGCCGGCGCGGTGCAGAACATCCGCTTCGACGCCGACCAGCGCGACGCAACGCTGGAGTCACCCGCCTGGCTGCCCGGCGCCGACTGGCAGCGCCTGCGCTGGACGCATCTGCATGGCACGGGTCCGCATCGTTTTGTGGCGCCTTACCCGGCGTCGCTGCTGAAGCTGATGGTGGCGGTGGGCGTGGGCCTGGCGGTGGATGCCGGCAAGGCGGCGTGGCCCGACGAACTGGAAGCCATGCTTGTCGTCAGCGACAACGACGCCACCGACGCCTGCGTGGCACTGCTGCACCGCTGCGGGATGATGGCTCATCTGAATCAGCGCTTTCAGGCGCTGGGCCTGCACACGCTGCAACTCAACCGCACCACGCCCGGTGGCGGCTGGCGCAATGCCGATGGTGCGGGCGTCGGCCAGATCCACATGACGGCCTGGGACACCGTGCGCCTGCTGTGGCTGCTGGACGCCGACGCGCCGCCCGCGCCCTGGTTGCCACCCCACACCACGCTGCTGCAGCCCGCCACGCGCGACCGCCTGCGCGCGGTGCTGGCGCGCCAGCAGCTGGACGAAATCCTGTCTTCGGGTGCGCTGCGCGGTGTGCCCGGCTGGGTGCCGGGCTTGCCCGACGCACCCGCCTTTGCCCACAAGACCGGCACCACCCAGAACTACGCGTCTGACGCTGGCATCGTGCGCACGGGCGGCTGCCACTGCCTGGTCGCCGTGCTCACCAGCCTGGGCCGGCGCTACGCCCCGCACGAGGCTTGTGCCACCACCTGGAAGCTGCCGGCGCTGGGCGCGGCGGTGCACCAGATCATGGAGCGAACCCCTTGAGTTTTTTCACCCTTCGCGACGGCGACCTCATCGGCGTCATCGCACCCGCCGGCCCTGCGGCACCGGATGCCTTGCCCGCCGTGCAAGCCCTGTATGCCCGCCACGGCTACCGCGTGCGCTTGTACCCGGGCTGCCATGCCGACACGGGCTACCTGGCCGGCCCCGACACCCTGCGCCTGGCTGACTTGCACGCTGCATTGGCCGACGACGCGGTGGCCGCCATCCACTGCCTGCGCGGCGGCTACGGCACGATGCGGCTGCTGGACGGCATCGACGC
>JANMKK010000124.1:0-3204 GCA_031372005.1 Rubrivivax sp. | reverse complement strand
CCCGCACTACGACTCGATGATCGCCAAGCTCATCGTCTGGGGCGAAGACCGCCCGCAGGCGCTCGCGCGGTTGTCCGTGGCGCTGCAGGCCACGCACATCATGGGTCTGCACACCAACGTCGCCTTCCTGCGCCGCGTGGTTGCCAGCCATGCCTTTGCCACGGCTGACCTGGACACGGCGCTGATCGAACGCGAACGTGTGGCGCTCTTCGAAGCGCCGCCCTTGGCACCAGAGTTGGCCGCCGCCGGTGTGGCTGCGTTTCGGCTGGCGCATGAAGCGACGCTGGAAGACGCCGACCCCTGGTCTCGCCGCGACGGCTGGCGCCTGCACGGCGGTGCACGGCGGCAGTTGAGCCTGGAACTGGCCGGCACGACCCTGGCGCCCACGCTCGAACGCCTGCACGACGGCGCCACCGTCTTGCAACTGGGCGCCGAGCGCTGGCCCTTCAGCGCCCGCGCGCTGGGCGGCGCCTGGCATGACGTGCAACTGGGCCCGCAGCGGGTCACGCTGGCCGTGTACGCCCATGATGAAAGTTATGCCATTTTTGCCCCGCAGGGCAGTGCGCTGATCAGCGAACACGACGCGCTGGCCCACGCCGGGGACGCTGCAGCTGTTGGCGGCCGTCTGACCGCGCCGATGCCTGGCAAGGTGGTGTCTTTCCTGGCCAAGGCCGGTGACCGCGTGCAGCGCGGCCAGGCGCTGGCGGTGATGGAGGCGATGAAGATGGAACACACCATCAGCGCCCCGCACGACGGCGTGGTGGAAGAACTGCTCTACGGCCCCGGTGACCAGGTGGCTGAGGGTGGGGAACTGCTGCGGCTGACCAAGAGCTGAAGTGCCGCGAACCCTGAAGCCCTGGCGCAAGGCGGTTGCCTCGGCCCCATCGAAGGCCATCATCAGGGCATCGCGAAACTGTTGCGCCAGGGCGGGCAGCCCACTGTGGCGCAGCGCGTCGCACAGCGGCAGCGCGTCGCGCGCATACAGCGGTTCACGCAGCAGGCGCTGGCGGTCCACGCCCTGGCCGATCTCACGCGCCAGCAGCGCGTGGATGCGGTCGGCAAGGGTGAGGCAATGGCGCTTGTGCACGGCCCGCAGTCTGCTGCTGCGGCCTGCTGCTTGCCATTTCCAAGAAGGCTGACTGGGGCCCTGTATCGAACGAGCGGGATGCAGCCGTGTAACCTGCGCACCTGGAGACCCGAACCATGAAGCCCACCCACGTCACCCTTGTCGAAGTCGGCCCACGCGACGGGCTGCAGAACGAAGCGCAGCCGGTCAGCGCCGCGCACAAGATTGAACTGGTGCAGCGCCTGCAGGCCGCCGGCTGCAAAGAGATCGAAGTCACCAGTTTCGTCAGCCCCAAGTGGGTGCCGCAGATGGCCGACAACACGCAGGTCATGGCTGGCATCACGCGCCTGGCCGGCGTGCGTTATTCGGTGCTGACGCCCAACATGAAGGGGCTGGAAGCCGCGTTGCCGAGCCAGCCCGATGAAGTGGTGGTCTTCGGCGCAGCCAGTGAAGCCTTCAGCCAGCGCAACCTCAACTGTTCCATCGCCGAGAGCATCGAGCGTTTTGCGCCCGTGGTGGCCGCTGCACACGCAGCCGGGTGCAAGGTGCGCGCGGCGGTGTCGTGTGCACTGGGCTGCCCCTACCAGGGCGATGTATCGCCCGACGAAGTGGAGCGTGTGGTGCTGCTGATGAAGGGCATCGGTGTCGATCACTGCGGCATTGCCGACACCATCGGCGTCGGCACACCGCGGCGGGTGCAGGCGGTGATCGAACGGGCCTTGCGACACTACCCAACGGTCGAAGTGAGCGGCCATTTCCACGACACCTACGGCCAGGCACTCGCCAACATCTACGCCTGCCTGGAGATGGGCATCCACACTTTCGACACCAGCATCGCCGGCCTGGGCGGCTGCCCCTACGCCAAAGGCGCCACCGGCAACGTGGCCACTGAAGACGTGGTGTTCATGCTGCACGGCATGGGCATCGACACCGGCCTCGACCTGGACGCGCTGGTGGACGCCGGTGGCTTCATCAGCAGCGTGCTGGGCCGCGCGCCGGTGTCGCGGGTGGGCAGGGCGCTGCTGTCCAAGCGCGGGGCGGCGGTGAATGCAGACTGAATGTGCCATGACGAAACCCACCACTCCCCCCCACCGATCCCCCAGTGCTTCGCCGTGCATCAGCATCTGTCAGATGGACAGTGAGACCGGCTGGTGTGCGGGCTGCTTGCGTACGCTGGACGAGATCGCTTGCTGGTCCTTGCTGGACGACACCGAGAAAGATGGCGTCTGCCGTGAACTGGGCCGCCGCCGCGTCGCCTGGCGGCTGCTGCGCAAGGCCGAACCCAGCGCAGGCGAAGGACTCAAGGGGCAGTCGGCATGAAGCGCCTGGTCTTCCACTTCGACGTGATTTCGCCCTTCGCCTACCTGGCCTTCGAGCAACTGCCGCAGGTGCTGGCAGGCTGCAGCTACGAAGTGGAATACCGCCCCGTGCTCTTCGCCGCGATGTTGCAGGCCCACGCCCACAAGGGCCCGGCCGAGATCGAACCCAAGCGGCAGTGGACCTTTCGCCACGTCCACTGGCTGGCGCACCAGCACGGCGTGGCGATGCAGACACCCGCCGTGCACCCCTTCAACCCCTTGCCGGTGCTGCGCCTGCTGGTGGCCAGCGCCGCCGGCACTGAAAACGCCGCACCCAACCGGCGGGTGGTGGAAGCTGCCTTCCGCCACGTCTGGCTGGGCGGTGGTGACCCGGGTGATGCACAGCGTCTGCAGGCCCTGCGCGAACAAGTTCAACCGGACATCGATCCCGACGGCGATATCGCCAAACACCGCCTGCGCCGCAACACCAGCCAGGCCCTTGCCGACGGTGTCTTCGGCGTGCCGACCGTCAGCCTCGACGGCCGCCCCTTCTGGGGCCTGGACGCGCTGCCGATGGTGCGTGACGCGCTCTTGGGCGGCGACTGGTTCAACGGCCCGGGCTGGGACGCCGCCGCCACGCCGCTGCCGGGCGTCGTCAGGGGTCGCTGAAGCCGATGATGTCGGCCAGTGCCGGCACGCCGCACATTGCGTTGGCTGTCAGCAGCCCCGACATCACGGCCGCTTCCACACAGCCGGCGTTGACGCCGTTGTAGGTCCAGTCGCCGGTGACCCAGAGGTTGCTGAAGTCGGGCTGGTTCGCGTGCAGGCGGTGTTTCGTGG
>JANMKK010000105.1:0-6485 GCA_031372005.1 Rubrivivax sp. | reverse complement strand
CCGTCGCAGGTGACGACCGGCGCGTGCACGTTGACGGCGCTGGCGGTGATCTCCACCGTGCTGTTGGCGGTGACCTTGACCTGGCCGCCGGCGTTCATCACCAGTTCACAGCCGTTGCTGTGCTTGAGCGTGACGCTCTGCACTGCGTCGTCCAGCACGAGCTTGTGGCCGCTTTGCATCTTCAGCGTGACCTTGGCCGCGCCTTCGGTGTCGTCAAATTCCAGCAGCGTGCCCGAACGGGTTTTCAACAGCCGCTTGTTGTTGGCGGCTTCTGCGCTTTGCGGCAGCGCTTCGCGCCCATTCCACACCGCGCCGACGATGTAAGGCCGCTCGATGGCGCCGGCTTCAAAGCCGACGATGACTTCGCTGTCCACCTCGGGCAGGATCTGCCAGCCCTGGTCGTCGTCGGCGTACAGCGACACCAGGCGCGCCCAGGCGGTGACGTCGTTGCCTGATTCACCCAGCCACGGGAAGCCGACCTGGATGCGGCCTGTCGAATCCGGGTCGACGATGTCCTTGACCAGCGCCGGGTACAGGCCGAAGAGGCGCCGCGACGCGGTGCCGCCGTCGAAAGAGTCGGCGTCACGACTCATGCTGGCTCCAGATTCGGCCGCTCGGCCTCGAAGGACGTGCGGTGGCCGTGCTGCAGGTCGTAGCGGTGCGTCAGCTGCGTCACGCGGTAGCGCCCGCCACTGAACAGAGGCCCGACGCCCTGCAGCGTGAGGCTGCTGCCGACGACCATCTCGGGCGACCCGTCCGTCAGCCCGCGGATGCGCACGAAGCCGCGCGCGCGGCGCAGCATCTCGGCGCGCGCCCAGGCGCCGGCCACGTCGCTGCTGAGCGGCACTTCACGCAGGCGGTGGCTCTTGAAGGGGCTGAAGGCCTGGCCCAGCAGGTCTGCACCCAGGCGGCCGGGGCCGGCTTCGGCCTGCACGTCGGACGCATCCGCGCTTTCGTCGATGCGCTCGCGGCTGGCCACGTCGTAGCCGGCCACGTGCACTTCGCTGCGCTGGTGCGCCAGGTCGGCACGGGCATTCAGCGTGAGCAGCTTGTTGCCGGCCACGCCGACTTCGGTGTTGCCGTTGACGAGCGTCAACTCCGGCGCCGGTCGGCGGCTGCGGGTGGCGAAGTTGAGCGTGGTGTCTTCAAGCCAGATCTCGGCCTGCAGCAGGCGCGCGCGTTCGCGCAGAAAGGCCAGGTCGCTCTGGTTCCACTGCTGCACCACGCGGTGCGTGGGGCCGTCGGCATCCACCTGCGCCGTCAGGCCGTGTTCACCGGCGATGCTGCGCACGATATCGGCGTCGCTGCTGTCTTCATAGGTCTTGCAGCGGTGCATCCAGCGCAAGTCCATCAATGCGTCTTCGGCATAGACCAGCACCTCCTGCTGGCCGCCTTCGCGCAGTTCGGTCTCAACGGCGCTGATGCGGCCGGCAAAGACCGTGCGTGCGGCAGCGGCGGGGCCGATCGAGACTTCAAGGCGCTTGCCGAAGTCGAGCGCCGTGCCGTCCAGGTGCAGCCAGGCTTCGTTGTCGCCATAGGGCTGCGGGCCGGTGGCGCCGAAGCGCGCGGCCAGGCGCTTCATGCCTTGCGTGTCTTCGCTCACTTCAAGCCTTAGCAGGTCGCGCGCCAGCGCGGCGCTGCGTTCGCCGTCCAGGCGCAGCACCGGTGCGCTGGAGCCATAGAGTTCAGGGGCGGTGGCCATGCTGCGTGGTCAGTCTTCGTTGCCACTCGCGCTGGTGCGGTCTTCATCGCACAGCATCTGAGCTTGCAATTCGCGGTGGCGTTGCACGGCCTGCCCGGGCGGGTCGGGCTGCGGATTGGCCGAAGGCGAAGGCGCGGGATCGACCTGCACGTCGGTCTGGATTTCGTCGATGTGGATGGCCATGGTCAGACGCCTTCAGTGGTGGCAGCCGCAGCCGCAGCCTCGCGCGTGGTTCTGGAACGCCGTGCCCGACACCGCCAGCGGCAAGGCCTCCCAACCCGGCACACCCGGGTCGCTGGTGGTGGGTGGCAGCGTGGTGCTTTGGCGCTTCAGGAAGGCCTGGCCCGACAGCAGATTGGCGCGGCTGTCCTGCGCGGTCTGCACCTGGTCGCGCAGCGACACGCCGCGGCCGAAGGACTGGGCGCGGGCATCGGCGCGCAAGGAGAAGACGGCCTGCGGCTGCGTGCCGGCCGCAGCGCTGAATGCATCGACGGTGGCCGCCGTGCTGCCGCCCGCGCCGGCAAAACTGCGCCGGGCCTGGGTGGCCCCCGCCGCGCCAGCGTCGGCGGCCACCGTTTCCAGCGCCGCGCCCAGGCCGCCCGCAGCGGCCAGGGCATGGCCGCGTTGCAGCGCGCCGGCTGTTGAGTTGGCGGAGTTAGCCGAGTTGGCCGAGTTAGCCGAACTTTGCGGCGGTGTGAGGCCGACACGCTGGGCTGCGCCGCCGTCACCCGAGCCGGCCTGCACGCCCTGGAACGCACCGGCGCCAGGGCCTGCAGTGGCGCCGCTGGGCAGCGCGACTTCCTGGCCCGCCGGCACGCGCAGGGGGTCCTTGACACCGCCGGCCAGCAACCGCCATGCCTCGGGCGGCAAGCCGTTGCGCGCGGCCATGGCGCCGAGGCTTTCGCCGTCGAGAGCACGCGTCACGGTGCTGGCCTGCATCGCTGCGGTGACGGCGCTGCCGACATCGCCCAGGGCCAGGCCCACAGCCCCACCCGGGCCGAGGCCCAGCCCCGCGCTCAAGCCACCGGGCAACGCCGCCGTGGCGCCAGCGGCTGCGCCGGCCAATGCGCCCACGGCCGTATTGGCGCCCGCGCCGCTGAGGTTGGCATCGCGTTCCGCGTTTTGGCCCTTGATGCTGAGCGACGCCTTGGCGCGCAGCGGCGTGCCGGTGTGGGCAAAGTGGTCGATATCGACCGACAGCGTGTCCATCACGCCATCGACGATCAGGTCGCCCCAGTGGAAGCGCAAGCGCGGTGGCGCCTGGTTGCGGCTGGGCCGCGCTTGCGGTGTGATGAAGGCTTCGATCTGGCGCGTGCGTTCCAGCACCGACTGCGGCACGTCGGTCGTGCCTTCGTCGGCGGTGTCGAAGACCAGATCGACGCTCAGCGTGACCGACCCATTGCCGGTGTGCTGCCGCGCCTGCTGGCCGGCACTGTTGCCGCCCGCGCTTTGGTTGCTGTATTGCAGCCGCAGTGAGCTCGGGTTGAACTGCACGGTCACGGCAGCCCGGCCGGCGCGCGGCCGGTTCTGGTTGTCGATCTCCTGCAGCGTGGCTTTGCTCAGTTCAGGCATGACGAGCTTCCTGCGCGCTCAGACGAGGCGCAACCCTTCGTGTGCGATGTGCAGTTCTTCGATCGCGATCTCGCCGGTCTTGGCGTTCAGTTCAGGCCCGCGCACCTTGGCCGGCACGCCGCGTTCGAATTGCCAGGTGGCGACCACTTCTTCCAGGTTGTGGCCAAAGACTTCGACGACGCCGTCGTATCGCGGGATCGGCCGCGTGCCTGCGGCGATGCTTTGCAACCAGGCCCAGATGTCGCGGTTGAGTTGAGCGCCCGGCGTGTGGAACATGCCGCGCTTCAGCACCAGCGGCACGTACTTGGCGCGGCCGACGCGGCGGATGACGCCGTCGTTGCGGCCGCCTTCCAGATACTCGTTGATGTCGAGTTCGACCTCCAGGCCGCTGACTTCCTGGAACGCACCGTCGCTGAGTGCAGCGCCACCGGCCGATTCGTCCGCCACGTTTGTCGCACCGGTGGGCTGCTGGCCTGCAGCTTCATCGGGGCTCTTGCGCAGCGTCAGCTTGAAGCGGAAGGCGCGCAGGAAGCGGTCGTTTTCGTTCACGCGGCCTCCAGCGTCAAGGTGCCGTCACCGCTGCGGCTGAACTGCAAGACGATGAATTCCAGCGGGTGTGCCGGCGCGATGCCGATGTGCGCGACCAGCTCGCCGTTGTCGACGCGAAAGGGCGGGTTCAGGCTGTCGTCGCAGGTGACGAAAAAGGCTTCGGCTTCGCTGGCGCCGGTGAAGGCGCCCAGGCGGTGCAGGCGCCGCAGCAGCGCGCCAATCATGTGCACCAGCTCGCGCCGCAGCGCGGGCGTGTGGGGCTCGAAGACGGCCCATTGCATCTGCTGCAGCAGTGTTCTGCGCAGCATCAGCACCAGGCGGCGCACCGACAGCTGGCGCCACGACGGGTCCAGCGACAGCGTGCGCGCGGCGGTCAGGCGCACGCCTTGGGGCTCTTGCACATAGACGTTGACGCCTTGTGGATGCAACTGTGCGTGTTCGACCGGGGTGACCTGCACGAGCGTCTTCACGGCGCCTTGCACCACGCGGTTGGCGGGGCCGTGCGGCACGCCGAAGGCGAGTTCGGTGGCCGCGACGATGCCGGCCGCAGCGGCGCTGGGCGGCAGGTGGATGAGCGCGTCGCGTGCATCAGATTCGGCGTCGCCGCGCACCACCACCAGCCACGGGTGGTACAGCGCGCACCATGCGCTGTCGAAATGGCTGCGGAAGGCCAGCACCTGCTGTGGCTTCAGGCCCGGCGGCACGTCCAGCAGGGCGATGTGGTCGCGTGTGGTCTCGACGAAGGCTTGAACACGCTGCAGCAGCGTGACGATCTGCGCCAGGTCGCTGGCATCCAGTGGGTCCAGCGCCAGGCCGGGCAGGGCGGTGGCGTTGGGGGCCGTGGGTGGGGCGGCCGGCAACACGATGCAAGGCGAGAATTCCGGCCCGGCGAGGGAGGGGTCGCGCACGTCGGCCTGCGGTGGCAGTGGCTTTGGCTGGTAGAGGTCGGGCAGCACGAGCTGGGTGATGGCGTCGATGCCCACCACGGCCTGCAGGCCCGACGCGGGTTCGTCGGCCAGCGGGTCCCAGTCGGTCTCGAAAAAATCTTCGTGGTTGATCAGTCCGTAGCGGTCTTCACCGCCCGTGAACGGGGCGCTGGCGTGGCGCAGGTTCAGGCGCAGCACGTCGGCCGGCAGCAGGCGGTTGCCGGCCCAGCTGAAGTCGGGCCAGATCAATTGCGATTCCAGGCACAGCACACTGGCCAGCCAGCGCGGGTGGTCCAGGTGCAGGCCGAGGGCGGTGTGCTGTTCGGTGGCCCCGGCGCCGTCGCTCACCGCCAGCTCGGCCTCGACGATTTCTGCGCCAACGATGGGGCTGGGTGTCAAAGTTTCCAGCAGCGCGCGCTGCCAGCGCCGGGGCTGCAGCGGGTCGCCCATGGTTTGCACTTCCACCACGAAGCGCAGCACGTGGCTGCCGTCGGCCAGGCGCAACCGCAGCAGCGTACCCGGCGGCAGGCGTTGGCCGCCGCCGAGTTGCAGCGCGGCGTTGGACGGCGGCAGTGGCGTGGCCAGCAGCGCGCGGGTGCGCCATGAAAGATGGGCCCTCAGGCCGTTGCCCCAGAGCCCTTCATTGCGGGCTTGCAGCGTCGCGCTGCCGAGCACGCCCGTGACGGCGCCTTGCGCCACGCCACCGGCGTTGAGCAAGGCATTGCCGTGCTCATGCACGATGCGCACGACCCAGGCTTCACGCCCGCCCTGTTCGAAAAAACTGGCGACGGCATAGGGCAGCAGGCCCGGCCCGTCGAAGCCGCCAAAGAGCTGGCGGTAGGCATCAAAACTCTCGACTCGCGTCGCCACGCTGCGCTGGCGGCCACGGGCCGGGTCGCACATGCGCCAGTCGGCGCTGCGTTCAGCTGACGCATCCACCCGCGGCACACGGCAGGGCCCGCGTGGCGCGACGCCGACAAAGGCGCAGGCGTCCAGCCGCACGCCCGTCAAGCGGCGGATGGGCTCGGGCGGCAGCGTGTAAACGCCTGGCGCACCGATTGCGATGCGGTCAACAGCCGGCATGGGGTGCGCGCGACGTCAGCCTTGATGTCAGCACAAATGGAAAGTTACTCAACGTCCACGCCTTCATGCACCAGGTGCAACTCTTCCATCGCCACCTCGCCGCCGCCCTTGGCCGCCAGCGTCGGCCCCACCCACTTTTTGGGCTGCGCGTTCTTGAGTCTGAAGCTCATCACCGGCTGGCGCGCTTCGTCCAGCAGCGTGATGGTGACCGTGCGCGGGTCGTGGTCGCCTTCGCGCACGCCCTTGATCCACTGGAAGAGATCGGTCGAGCCAATCAGCCCGCGCTTGAGCGTGATGTCGTCGTTCTTGAAGGTGTTGGCGACCTTGCGCACGGTGTTGAACTTTTCGTTGCCGCTGCGGTATTCGGAATAGCTGATCTCGGTGCCCAGGCCGCTGACGTCCGAGAAGCCGGCGACGACCGTGGATTCGTCGCCCACCCCCAGTGAAACCAGGTAGTTGAAGGCGCCGTAGGGGTTGTCTCTGAAGGTGGCCATGGTGGGTTGCTCCTTGGGGTGCGTGGTGTTGCGGCGAGTAGTTGCGAAATCAGCTCTTCGCGTCCGCTGTCCACTGGCCGACGCGGAAGATGACGAACTCGGCCGGCTTCACCGGGGCCACGCCCACGAGTCAAATCATGCGGCCGTTGTCGAGGTCGT
>JANMKK010000098.1:0-9242 GCA_031372005.1 Rubrivivax sp. | reverse complement strand
CGTGTGCTTCAGCCGCGCAGCGAAGGGGCAGCATCCATGCAGACCTGGGATCAGAAACAACCCATCTACCAGCAGTTGGCGGACATCCTGGCCGCCCAGTTGCTGGACGGTGAACCGCCCGAGGGCGCGGCCATGCCGTCGGTGCGCGTGCTGGCCGGGCAGTACCTGCTGAACCCGCTGACCGTCAACCGCGCGCTGCAGGCGCTGGGCGACGAAGGCCTGCTGGAAAACCGGCGCGGCCTCGGCCTGTACGTCACCGGCGGCGCGCGGCAACGTCTGAAAGCGACAGAACGCGAGCGTTTCCTGAACACCGAATGGCCGCGCCTGCGCGAACGGCTCCGGCGCCTGGACATCGGCGCCGAACAACTGAACTGGGAGGAGCCGGCATGAACACGGACACCACGACGAGCCTCGTCGAAGCCAAGAACCTGACGGTCAGCTACGGCGCCAAGCGCGCGGTCGATGGCGTGAGCTTCACCATCCCCAGGGGCCGCGTCGTCGGCCTGCTGGGCCACAACGGCGCCGGCAAGACGACGCTGATGAAGGCCATGGTCGGCCTGGCGCAAACCCAGGGTGACCTGGCGGTGCTGGGGCTGAACCCCATCAAGCACCGGGTGCAGTTGCTGCAGTCGGCGTGCTACATCCCTGACGTGGCCATCCTGCCGCGCTGGGCGCGGGTGGAAGACCTGATCACGATGATGAGCGGCCTGCACCCGAAGTTTTCGGCAGACCGCGCGCGCACCTTGCTCAGGCGCACCAGCGTCGGACTGCGGGACAAGGTCAAGACCTTGTCCAAGGGCATGGTGGTGCAGGCGCACCTGGCGCTCATCGCGGCCATCGACGCCCGCCTGATGATCCTGGAC
The DNA here is from genome assembly GCA_031372005.1 of Rubrivivax sp. Classification (GTDB taxonomy): domain Bacteria; phylum Pseudomonadota; class Gammaproteobacteria; order Burkholderiales; family Burkholderiaceae_C; genus Rubrivivax. The sequence goes on along the minus strand of JANMKK010000098.1, from coordinate 8,379 downwards.
GAACCCACGCTCGGCCTGGACGTGCTGTCGCGCAAGGCTTTCTACGAGATGCTGCTGGACGAATGGTGCGACGGCGAACGCAGCGTGCTCATCAGCACGCACCAGGTGGAAGAGATTGAATCGCTGCTGTCGGATGTGTTGATGCTGAATGAAGGCAAGCTCGTGCTCAGCATCAGCCTGGAAGACATGGACCGCCGCTTCGTCGCACTGAGCCACGACGCCAGCGTGGCCGATCAGATGGCCGCCGCGCACCCGCTCTTGAAGTACCGCGTGCAGGGTGCCGCTGCATCGCCCTTCGCGTCGCTGTTTGACGGTGAGCCGCCAGCCCATGTGCAGGCGCTGGGCAAGCGCATGCGCCCGAGCCTGGTGGACCTGTTCGTGGCGCTGACGCGCAAGCCCGAACTTGACCGCACGCAGTTCTGAAACCGCCGCAAGAAGCCTCCCAAGGAAAGCACCATGAACAACCTGATTCCCCTGATGCGCCGCGAATGGCTGCAGCACCGTTTTTCCTGGACGCTGCTGATGTTGGTGCCGCTGGCGCTGGCGATCGTTCCAATGTCGTTTGGTCAGATCGAATTTGACGGCACGATGGCGCAGCACTCGGCGCCAGAACTGGCACTGATGCTGGGGTCGATCTCCATCCTGGGGTCGGCTGCGGTGATCTTTCTGCTGGTGTGGGTCACGTCGATCTTCATCACCACCGGCCTGCCGCGCCGCGACCACGCCGACCGTTCCGTGGAGTTCTGGCTCTCGCTACCAACAGGGCACGCCGAGAGCTACGCCGCACCCCTGATCGTGCACCTGGTCCTGGTGCCGGCTGCCGCGCTGTTGGTGGGGTTGCTGGGCGGCTATGCCATTTCGCTGTTGCTGGTGACGCGCTTTGTCGGCTTTGGTGAGTGGCTGGCCCTGCCCTGGAACACCGTTTTGCCCGGCACACTGGCCGCCGCAGCACGGGTGATTGCAGGCCTGCCCTTGGCCACGCTGTGGCTGTCGCCGCTGATTTTGTTGGCCATGCTGTGCAGCGCCTGGTTCCGCCGCCTGGGTTTCCCGGTGGTGGTGGTGGGCTTGAGCCTCAGCAGCGTGTTGTTGAAGGTGGTGTTTGGCCAGCCGCTGCTGGCGCAGTCACTCAGCGCGCTGGGACGCAACGCCGGCCTGGCGTTGGCTGGTGCCAGTGGCCGGGGCCTCACCATCAATGACGAGATGCCTCCAGCGCAAGCGCTGGAAGGCATGGCCAGTTGGGCCTGGCACGATTTCCTGGCGGCGCTGCAGGCCACCGCCAGTCCGCTGTTTATCGCTGCAGTGGCAATTGCCGCAGGGCTCTTCATGGTGCTGGTGCTGTGGCGCCAACGCGGTGCCGGCGCCTCTGGTTGATCCGGCTCCGGGGAAACCTGGGGCGCGCCGGCGAGTTGTCGCCCTAACATTCATGTTAGCCGGCATAACAATCAGGAGACAGCATGCAAAACGACCTTCGGCCCACGCGCCGCCACCTCCTTGCCGCCGCTGCTGCAACGGGCCTGCTGCCGCGCGCCGCGTGGGCGCAGACCGGCGGCTACCCCAGCCGCCCGATCGAACTCATCGTGCCTGCCGGCGCCGGCGGCGGCACCGACGTGCTGGCGCGTGCTTTTGCCGAAGCCGCCAAGAAGCACCTGCCGCAGTCCATCACGGTCAACAACCGGCCGGGTGCGTCGGGCATGATCGGCCACGGCGAAATGATCAACGCCAAACCCGACGGCTACAAGCTGGCCATCGTGTTCGCCGAGATCGTCATCGTGCCGCACCTGGGCTTGACGAAGCTGTCGTATGAAGACTTCGTGCCCATCGCGCAGTTGAACGCCGACCCGGCCGCCATCACCGTCAAAGCCGATGCGCCGTGGAAGACGATCGAGGAATTCCTGGCTGCCAGCCGTGCCAAGCCTGGCGACGTGAAGATGGGCAATTCCGGCAACGGGTCCATCTGGCACCTGGCGCATGCGGCGCTGGAAGACAAGGTGGGCGTCAAGGTCAACCCCATCCCGTTCGGCGGCGCGGCACCGGCCGTGCTGGCGCTGATGGGCGGCCACGTCGATGCGGTGGCCGTGAGCCCGGGCGAAGTGGCCACGCATGTGCAAAGCGGCAAGCTGCGCACGCTGGTGGTGATGGCCGATAGGCGGCTCAAGGGCTTCGAGTCCGTGCCGACGCTGAAAGAGCGCGGCATCGACCTGTCGATTGGCACCTGGCGTGGGCTGGCCGCACCCAAGGGCACGCCGGCCGATGTGCTGGCCGTGTTGAGCGACGCCACGCGCAAGTCCGCCGAAGAGCCGCTGCTGAAAGACGCGCTGGACCGCCTGAGCATGGGCTACAGCTACGCCGACGCCGAGACCTTCCGCGCCAACATGCGGCGTGACAACGAGCTGTTCAAGACACTCGTGAACAAGCTGGGCATCAAGGTCTGAAAACGAAAAAGGTCGCCGCCACTTCCGGTAGCGACCTCGCTAAGGTCAAGCTCAGGCAGTGCGCACGCCCCACCAAGCGGCCGCCGCGAAACCGGCTCCGCCGGGCCGCCAGCGGCGCCCCCTGGGGGGATGCGCCGAAGGCGCTTCGGGGGGGTCAGTGGTTTGTGCCGTCGAAGAACTGTTCGTCTTCGGTGCTGCCCTTCAGCGCAGCGGTTGAAGCGTCGCGTTCGATCGTCGTCGTCACCGCGTCGAAGTACCCGGTGCCCACTTCACGCTGGTGCTTGACGGCGGTGAAGCCACGCTCGGCGGCGGCGAATTCCTTTTCCTGCAGTTCCACAAACGCCGTCATGTTGTTGCGGGCGTAGCCATACGCCAAGTCGAACATGCCGTAGTTCAGGCTGTGGAAGCCGGCCAGCGTGATGAACTGGAACTTGTAGCCCATGGCGCCCAGTTCACGCTGGAACTTGGCGATGGTGGCATCGTCCAGGTTCTTCTTCCAGTTGAAGCTGGGGCTGCAGTTGTAGGCCAGCAGCTTGCCCGGGAACTTGGCGTGGATGGCGTCGGCGAAAGCTTTGGCAAAAGCCAGGTCGGGCTTGCCGGTTTCGCACCAGATCAGGTCTGCATAGGGCGAATAGGCCAGGCCGCGGCTGATCGACTGCTCCAGGCCGTTCCTTGACTTGAAGAAGCCTTCCACCGTGCGTTCGCCGGTGAGGAAAGGCTTGTCGTTGGCGTCGACATCGCTCGTCACCAGGTCGGCGGCTTCAGCGTCGGTGCGGGCCAGCAGGATGGTCGGCGTGCCCATCACGTCGGCGGCCAGGCGCGCGGCGGTGAGCTTGGCCACCGCTTCGCGCGTGGGCACCAGCACCTTGCCACCCATGTGCCCGCACTTCTTGACGCTGGCCAGCTGGTCTTCAAAGTGCACACCGGCCGCACCGGCGTCGATCATCGACTTCATCAGTTCAAAGGCGTTCAGCACGCCGCCGAAGCCGGCTTCTGCATCGGCCACGATGGGCGCGAAGAAGTCGATGTCGTTCTTGCCTTCGCTCCACTGGATCTGGTCGGCGCGCTGGAAGGTGCTGTTGATGCGCTTGACGACCTTTGGCACCGAGTCCACCGCGTACAGCGACTGGTCGGGGTACATCTCGCCGTTGCTGTTGGCGTCACCCGCCACTTGCCAGCCCGACAGGTAGATCGCCTTCAGGCCAGCCTTGACCTGCTGCATGGCCTGGTTGCCGGTCAGCGCGCCCAGCGTGTTGACGAAAGGCTCGGTGTTGATCAGGTTCCACAGCTTTTCGGCGCCGCGCTTTGCGAGCGTGTGCTCGATAGGCAAGCTGCCGCGCAGGCGCACCACGTCTTCAGCGCTGTAGTTGCGCTGGATGCCTTTCCAGCGCGGGTTTTCGGACCAGTCTTTTTCAAGGATGGCGGCTTGCTGTTGGCGCGTGGGTTGTGTCATTGAAAGGCTCCCGGGTTGGATGGAATGGGGTGATGTGCGTTGCGATCAGAACTGCAAATCCACAGTCCAAGCGTAACCCGGGAATGCTTCAGTAAAACAACTTATGTCTTATATAAGACAAGAGATTGGTCTATTTCAAATCAACAGCTTGCGTCACTATCCTGCAATGCGAAACGCTGTTTTCCCATATGGTGAATTTTGCTGCGCTGCAGCGTGCCAGTTTGTCGCATTGTGAAATCAGAGCGCAGCCATGCGAAACCCAAGGCGCCGCCGCTCCGTGCCGAACGTGGGCGCGCCTCTGCAGCCCGGAGATGGCGCATGACTGCGCGCCTTGAGCCACAGGTCCGAGCCCGCGTCCCTATCATCCAGCCCTCTCCCCGGGGACCCGCATGTCGACATTTGCCTTCCAGTCGGACCACCGTTTCATGAAAGTCGGCGCGCCCGGCGCCGCCACACCCTTTGCCGTGGCCGGCGTGGCCTGGGACGGCGCCACCACCAACCGGCCCGGCGCGCGCATGGGCCCACGCGCCATCCGCCAGGCCAGCCACATGCTGTGCGACGGCGTGCACCCGCACTTCAACGTCACACCTGAGCTGCACCTGGGTGACGCGGGCGATCTGTTGCTGCCCAACACCTCGCTTGCCGGCATGCGCGAGGCGCTGCAACCGCAAGCCGCCAAGCTGATGGCGGCCCACCACATGGCCTGGCTCGGGGGCGACCATTCGATCACCCTGCCTTTGCTGCGCGAGTACCGCAAGTGGCTCGGCCGCCCCTTGGCGGTGATCCACTTCGACGCCCATTGCGACACCTGGACCCACCATTTCGGCGAACCCAGTGGCCACGGCACCTGGGTCTATGAAGCGATGCAGGAAGGCCTTGTCGTCGACGCCTGCTTCACGCAATTGGGCATCCGTTCACCCGGGCAGCGCGCGGCGCGGGACTACGTGCAGACGCGTGGCGGCCAGATCTTCACCGCCCGCCAATTGCGCGGCCTGGAGTCACCCGCACAACTGGCGCCGGTGTGCGCCGCCATCCGCGCGCGCCTGGCCGCACACGGCAACCCACCCGTCTATCTGAGCCTGGACATCGACTGCCTGGACCCCGCCTTCGCGCCCGGCACTGGCACGCCGGAGCCCGGCGGCTTGAGCACCAATCAAGTGCTGAGCGTGATGGAGGAACTGGCCGACCTGCCTTTCGTCGGCATGGACTGCGTCGAGGTTTCGCCGCCCTATGACCACGCCGAACTGACAAGTTACGCGGCGGCCAACTTCGTGTGGACGTACTTGTGCGGACAACTGGCAAAGGCTGCGCCGGCACCTGGTTCTGCATAGACGTCCGCCGCAGACCTCGCCATGCTTCGCCACGCCGACCAGTCTTGACTAGACTGCCAACCCGGACAGCTGCAACGCCTGCCCACCCCCACCCGGAGAAGCCATGAACAAAGCCATCGACCCCGCCTTGATGCACGCCGCTGAAAGCACCGGCTCATCAGCCGCTGCGATTTCACCCGCTGCCCTTGCTGCCTACTGGATGCCCTTCACCGCCAACCGCCAGTTCAAGAAAGCGCCGCGACTGCTGTCCCGCGCAGCCGGCATGCACTACTGGGACGACGCGGGTCGGCAGGTGCTGGACGGCGTGGCGGGCCTGTGGTGCGTCAACGCCGGCCACGGCCGGCCGCGCATCGTGCAGGCCATCCAGAGCCAAGCCGCAGAGATGGACTTCTGCCCGCCCTTCCAGATGGCGCACCCCAAAGCCTTCGAGCTGGCCGAGCGCGTGGCGCAGATCGCGCCCGCCGGCATGGGCAAGGTGTTTTTCGCCAATTCAGGCTCCGAAGCCGTGGACACCGCGCTGAAGATGGCGCTGGCCTACCACCGCGTGCGCGGTGACGCGTCACGCACGCGCCTGATCGGGCGTGAACGCGGATACCACGGCGTCAACTTCGGCGGCATCTCGGTCGGCGGCATGGTCGGCAACCGCAAGACCTTCGGCACGATGCTGGCGGGCGTGGACCATATCCGCCACACGCACGACCTGGTGCGCAATGCCTACAGCGTGGGCCAGCCCGCACACGGTGCCGACCTGGCCGACGACGTGGAGCGCCTGGTGGCGCTGCACGACGCCAGCACGCTGGCCGCCGTCATCGTGGAACCGGTGGCTGGCAGCACCGGTGTGCTGGTGCCCCCGCAGGGCTACCTGCAGCGCCTGCGCGAGCTGTGCACCAAGCACGGCATCCTGCTGATCTTCGACGAGGTCATCACCGGCTTCGGCCGCACCGGGCAGCCTTTTGCGGCGCAGACTTTTGGCGTCGTGCCCGACATGATCGTCTGCGCCAAGGGCCTTACCAACGGCTGCGTGCCGATGGGCGCGGTGATCGTGCAGGACAGCGTGCACGACGCCTTCATGACCGGGCCTGAAAACCTGATCGAGTTTGCCCACGGCTACACCTATTCAGCCCATCCGCTGGCCTGTGCCGCCGGCCTGGGCACGCTGGACACTTACGCCGAAGAAGGCCTGTTGACCCGTGCGGGCGAGATGGCCGGGTACTTTGCGGAAGGCGTGCATTCGCTGCGCGGTGAGCCGAATGTGATCGACGTGCGCAACATCGGCCTCGTCGGCGGCATCGAACTGTCGGCGCTGCCGGGCGAACCCACGAAGCGCGCCTTCAATGTCTTCCTTGACTGTTGGGACAAGGGCCTCTTGATCCGCACCACGGGCGACACCCTCGCGCTGTCGCCGCCGCTGATCATCGAACGCAGCCACATCGACCAGATCATCGACACCTTGCGCGGCGCGATTCGGCGCGCCGCCTGAAGGCTCTGCACTCTCAGTTCAGCCCAGTTCCAAGTACCTGCCTGCCGTCCAGCCCACGACATGACAGCCGCCCCTCAACGCCCACCCCTGGTTCTCGTCACCAGCTGCAACCGCATGCTGGGTGAGCACGCCTTCCACATCGCCGGCCGCAAATACGTCGACGCGGTGCGGCTGGCCGGTGCGCTGCCGCTGATTGCACCGCCCTTCGAGGTGTCTGAACTCGGCGGCCTGCTGGACGCTGCGCACGGTGTGCTGCTGACCGGCTCGCCGTCCAACGTGCACCCGGTCCACTTTGGCGAAGCGGTGCACGACCCCTCGCTGCCGCTGGACCCTGAACGCGACGCCTGGACGCTGCCACTGATCCGCCTGGCGCTGGCCCGTGGCATTCCGCTGCTGGCCATTTGCCGCGGCACGCAGGAAACCAACGTCGCGCTTGGTGGCACGCTGCACCAGGCAGTGCAGGAAGTAGCGGGTTATGCCGACCACCGCTCACCGAAGAACCAGCCAGCGGCCGTGCAATATGGCCTGGCGCACCGCGTGGACGTGGTGCCCGGCGGTGTGCTGGAAGGCATCGTCGGCAGCACCGGCTTCAAGGTGAATTCTGTGCACGGCCAGGGCGTGAAGACGTTGGCGCCCGGCCTGCGCGTGGAGGCTGTCGCGCCCGATGGCCTGATCGAGGCCTACTCAAAACCCGACGCCGCCGGCTTCAACCTTTGCCTGCAATGGCACCCCGAATGGCAGGCCGCCGGCAACCCCGTGTCGATGCTGATCCTGCAAGCCTTCGGCGCCGCCGCGCGCAGCTACCGTGACCGTGTGCGAGGCCCCCTGCCCTGTGTCCCTGCCTGAAGCGCAGACGAGGACATGGCAGTCGGAAGACAGACTGCCGAAACACACAGACCCCAGGTGCAGCATGACCGCCAGAAACCAGTTCACATTCAGCGACCTCGAGCAGTGGCTCGACCAGAACCGCGTCACCGAGATCGAATGCCTCGTGCCCGACCTCACCGGCGTGGCACGCGGCAAGATCCTGCCGCGCCAGAAGTTCACCGAAGACCGCGGCATGCGGCTGCCCGAAGCCGTGGTGGCCATGGGCGTGACGGGCGAATTCCCCGAAGAGGGCCCGTACTACGACGTCATCAAGCCCACCGACCGCGACATGCACCTTCGGCCCGACCCCAGCACTGTGCGCATCGTGCCCTGGGCGACCGACCCCACGGCGCAGGTGATCCACGACTGCTATGACCGCGAAGGCGCACTCGTGCCCTTTGCACCGCGCTCGGTGCTGCGGCACGTGTGCGACCTCTTCGATGCGCAGGGCTGGAACCCGGTGGTGGCGCCCGAACTCGAGTTCTACCTGGTGGCCCGCAACACCGACCCCGACGTGCCGCTGAAGCCACCCATCGGCCGCAGTGGCCGCGCCGAGACATCGCGCCAGGCCTACAGCATCGACGCGGTCAACGAATTCGACCCGCTGTTCGAAGACGTCTATGACTACTGCGAAAAGATGGAGCTGAACGTCGACACGCTGATCCATGAAGTGGGCGCCGGGCAGATGGAGATCAACTTCTTCCACGCTCACCCGCTGGGTCTGGCGGACGAAGTGTTCATGTTCAAGCGCACCGTGCGTGAAGCCGCGCTGCGCCACGACATGTACGCCACCTTCATGGCCAAGCCCATCGCTGG
>JANMKK010000077.1:0-4511 GCA_031372005.1 Rubrivivax sp. | reverse complement strand
CCGCAACTGCTCAGCCCGCACCCGCTGCGCAGCGTGTTCCAGCACGGTATCCACGCCGAACAGCAGGCCGAGATGGTGACCGACAGCCTGCGCGCGCTGCTGCTGCAGGCGCAGGGCTACGACACCCAGGTTTTTGAGTTTGTGGCGCTGGAGCACACGCGCAAGAACAAGATGATCCTGGCGGTGAAGCGTGCGCTGCCGTTGCCTGCACCTGCGCGCGACGCCGTGCTGGCGCAGGTGGCGGAGCTGAAGCAGTTCTTCGGTGTCAAGGAGCAGTGTCTGGAGACGCTGCTCCTGGACTGACGCTGGTTCAGATTCAGGCCGCCACGCTGTCCCAGGGTGCGACCGTGGAGCCCGCTGCAGCAGGCGCTTCAACCGCGGCAACAGCCTGCCGTTCATGCAGCCCACCCAAAGCCGCCATCAGATCGGGCATCAAGAGCCGCAGCTCGCCCGTGCTGATGGCCACGTCGGCGTCGAAGCCGCTGTCATCCTTGCCGGACTGCGCGCCTTCCAGCACCACGTCCAGAAGCTGGATCTTCTTCAGCGTCAGCGCTTCGGTCAGCACGAAAGAAACGCGCCCGGCCCAGGTCATGGCCAGTTGGGTGGGCAGCTTGCCCTGCTTGATGTGCTCGCCGACCTCGTCGATGTCCAGGGTGTGGCGGGCATAGCGCACGCTGGCTTTTTCGCTGTCGGGCTGCTTGAGTTCGCATTCGCGGTCGATGCTGAAGCCGGCCGGCGCTTCCTTGTCGGCCAGCCACATTGCCATGGCCGTGGCCGGTGACAGGGCCGTCTGCAGCAGACTGAGTTTCAGTCCACCGCCCAGCAATTCGATCAGCCTCGTCACCACCGCGTCGGCTTTCTTCGTGCTGCCCGCGCCCACCCACACGAGTTGCGCTGCCGGGTCCAGCCAGACCAGGGTGTCAGCGCGTTTGGGGAATGCTCGTGGCAGCAGCGTGTGGACGACGGCTTCTTTCACCTCGCGCACGCGCTTGCCCTTGGGCCGGCGGCCGGTTTCTTTTTCGATGGCGTCGAGCTGTGCTTCCACCTGCGTCTTCACCACGCCGCCGGGCACGGCCTTGGTTTCGGTGCAGAGCTTGAAGACGACCTGGCCGCCGACGCTTTCAGCCAGTGCGGCGTGCTTGTCGCCGCGCGGTGCGACCCAGCCGGCGGACTCGGGTTGGGTGGCGCCACATTCGATGAAACGCGCGCCGGACAGGCGTTCTTCCATTTCAGTCAAGGTGGGCGGTGCCCAGTGTTCGATGCGGTAGACGAGGGCGTTCTTGAACATGGGGCAGGGTGCAGGGAATCAGCAGCAGGAGAGGACGCGAATTCTAGGGCGCCAAGCGACGACCAAGTTCCGCGCCGTCACGTCGGCCTCTGCAATGCAGAGGCACGCGGCAGCACCCTCGTCCGCAACCTCGTCAACACCCCCGTCCGCAACTTCATGCCGTCGGCAGCACGTGGTCCTTGAACTGTTCGCGCAGTTTGATCTTCTGCATCTTGCCGGTGGCGCCCAGCGGAATGGCATCGACAAAGACCACGTCGTCCGGTGTCCACCACTTGGCGATCTTGGTGTCGTAAAAGGCGATCAGTTCTTCGCGCGTCACCGTCGCGCCGGGCTTCTTCACCACCACCAGCAGGGGCCGCTCGTCCCACTTCGGGTGCTTGGCAGCGATGCACGCCGCCATGGCCACGTCGGGGTGCGCCATGGCGATGTTTTCCAGGTCGATGCTGCCGATCCATTCGCCGCCGGACTTGATGACGTCCTTGCTGCGGTCGGTGATGATCATGTAGCCGTCGGCGTCAAACTTGGCGACGTCGCCGGTGGGGAACCAGCCCTTGCCGTCCTTGTCGATCACCAAGGGGTCGCCGCCTTCGTCCCGGAAGTAGCGGCTGATGATCCAGGGCCCGCGCACCAGCACGTCGCCCGATTCCTTGCCGTCCCAGGGCAGCTCGGCGCCGTCTTCGCCGACGATCTTCATGTCCACGCCATAGACCGCGCGACCTTGTGTGGACATGACGGCCAGCTTCTGCTCGGCCGTCTGCGTCAGGTGCTGGCGCTTGAAGCCGGCTGCGGTGCCGATGGGGCTCATCTCGGTCATGCCCCAAGCGTGGATGACGCGCACGCCGTAGACGTCCAGAAACTTCTTGATCATGGCCGGCGGGCACGCCGACCCGCCAATGGCGCTGCGCCGCATGGTGCTGAACGTGAGGTTGTTGGCGTCCACGTACGCCAGCAGGCCTTGCCACACCGTGGGCACGCCGGCCGACAGCGTGACGCCTTCGGATTCGAACAGTTCATACAGGCTCTTGCCGTCCAGGCCCGGCCCCGGCAGCACGAGCTTGGCGCCCACCATCGGCGCCAGGTAGACGATGCCCCAACTGTTGACGTGGAACATCGGCACCACCGGCAGCACCGCGTCGGCCGCGCTGGCACCCAGGCTGTCTGGCAGGGCAGCGGCCATCGTGTGCAGCACGGTGGAGCGGTGGCTGTAGAGCACGCCCTTCGGGTTGCCGGTGGTGCCGCTGGTGTAGCAGAGTGAGCTGGCGGTGTTTTCGTCGAAGGTGGGCCAGTCGTACTGGTCGCTGTGCGCGGCCAGCAATTCTTCATAGCACAGCAAGCCCGGAATCTGGGCCGCCACGTCGGCCGCCGGCATGTGCGCGCGGTCGGTCAGCGCCACCCAGTGCTTGATGGTCTTGGTGCGCCCGGCCACGGCCAGGATCAGCGGCAGGAAGGTCATGTCGAAGAACATCACCTGGTCTTCGGCATGGTCGGCGATGTAGACGATCTGGTCCGGGTGCAGCCGCGGGTTGACGGTGTGCAGCACGGCGCCCGAGCCGCTGACGCCAAAGTACAGCTCCATGTGGCGGTAGCCGTTCCAGGCCAGTGAGGCCACACGGTCGCCGCGTTGCAAGCCCAGCGCCGACAGCGCGTTGGCGACACGCCGCGAGCGCATGGCGATGTCCTTGTAGGTGCAGCGGTGGATGTCGCCTTCGACCCGGCGTGACACCACAACCTGCTCGGCGTGGTGGCGTTCTGCGTGCGTGATGAGCGTAGAGATCAGCAGCGGTTGCTGCATCATTTGGCCGAACATGGCGTCTCCTTGAGGGCACTGAAGTTGATGCGCCATTCTGGCCGATGCACCCCCGGCCCGCCTTGGGGGACACGCGGGGTTGACGCGCCGGGTGCCGCTGTCCTGGTGGCCAGTCTGCGGGCCGGCCGCCCGGCCCATCAGCCTGGGTTCAACGCGACGGCGCCAGCGACACCAGGCACCCCGAGGCATCCAGCACCGCGACCGTGGCCAGCGCCATGCTGTCGCCGGGTGCCAGCTCTTGCGCGAGCATCTGCATGCCGCCCACGGGCTTGGGTGTGCCCAGGCTGGCCCAACTGAGGGCAGACCCGGCCGGCAGCGGCACGTCGCTGCGGTTGGTGATGACGAGCTTCATGCCAGTGGGCGCCGCAGCGGGTGCCAGTTCACAGGTCAGCAGCGGCGGCGCCTGCGCGTCTTGCCGCGCATGCCAGATGGGTGGCGCCAGTGCGGCCGCCATCGCCGCTGCGGCAACGATCAGGGTCGCGGCCAGTGTCGGTGGCAGGGTGGTGGTTGACCGATTCGACAGGTTCATGGCGCCCCCTTCTTGAAGGCCCCAGTTCACACCCGATGCGGCGTCAGCGAATCCTTCAAAGTGTGCAGGCGGTACGCTTCGAGCGGGGGGCCAGGCGCCTGGTGATCAGCCTTGACGGCCCCACCGCAGATGAAGACAGCACCGTCTTCAATCTCGCGGCGCTCTGCGTCCATCGTCACCATCAGGCGCGTGTGGCGCACCAGCAGGGTCTTCATCGGGTGGGCTTGTCTGGCGGGCGTTCAGGGCTTGGGTGCGGCCGCGGCCTTGTCGCTCCACAGTTCGCCGCCCGTTGCCCAGTCGTGGCGTTGCACGTCGCGGAAGATCACGTCCACGCTGTCGGCCGAGCCGCCCAGCGTGCGCACCGTGGCTTCGGTCAGTGCCAGCGCCAGCGCGCGTTTCTGCTCCAGCGTGCGGCCGGCAAAAAGTTCAACGTGGATCGACGGCATGCCTGTTCCCGGGTGGTGAATGAATGGGTGAATGTTCGCATGCAGCCGCGTGGCATGGGCCTTGCACAATGGTGTGTTCATGAGCGCCGCAGTCTTCCGCCCCCACGACCCCTTCGACGTCCAGGCCCTGGTGCACAGCCTGGCCGGCATGGACATCCGCAGCAGCGCCGCAGAGCGCGACCGTGCCGCCGCCGACTACCACTGGTATAGCCCCGTGCTGCTGGAGCGGCTGCGCGGCAAACGGCCTGATGTGGTGATTCGCCCGCGTGACAGCGGCGACGTGCAACGGGTCGCTGCTGCCTGCGCCCGCCACCGCGTGCCGCTGACCGTGCGCGGTGGTGGCACCGGCAACTACGGCCAGTGCGTGCCGCTGTTCGGCGGTGTGTCGCTGGACATGACGGCGCTGAACCGCGTGCTGCGGATCGAAGACGGCTGGGCGAG
>JANMKK010000065.1:0-4077 GCA_031372005.1 Rubrivivax sp. | reverse complement strand
GCGCAAGAAACCGCCAGCGTGGCGCGCCAGTCGCTGCAGGCTTCCGAGACCGGTTTGGCGGCGGTGCAAAACGCCATCGGCGGCATGAACTCCATCCGCGACCAGATCCAGGAAACGTCCAAGCGCATCAAGCGGCTGGGTGAATCGTCGCAAGAAATTGGTGAAATCACCGAGCTGATTTCGGACATCACCGAGCAGACCAACGTGCTGGCGCTGAACGCTGCGATTCAGGCTGCCAGCGCTGGTGAAGCCGGCCGCGGCTTCAGCGTGGTGGCCGAAGAAGTGCAGCGGCTGGCTGAACGGTCTGGCGACGCCACGCGGCAGATCGCGGCCATCGTGCGCACCATTCAAACCGACACCCAAGATGCCGTCGGCGCCATGGAACGCAGCACCCAGGGCGTGGTCGAAGGCGCGCGGCTGTCGGACGCGGCAGGCACTGCGCTGGGTGACATCGACCGCGTGACGCGCGAACTGGCCGACCTCATCAGCCGCATCTCGGCCGAAGCGCTGAAAGAAGCGCGTTCTGCCAACGTCGTCGCGGCCAACATCCAGCACATCTTTGCAGTGACGGAGCAGACCTCCGAAGGCACCCGGTCGACGGCGCAGATGGTGCGCGAACTGTCGCGCACGGCTGAAGAACTGAAGACCTCGGTGTCGCGGTTCAAGATCAGCTAGGTCCATCAAGTTCAACTTAAAGCCCGCACCGCCCACCCGCACAGCGTGATGCAAGACACCATGGACTCCGAGACCGCTGGCTTCAATGTCCTGCCCGGCGACGACCTCAGCGCGCTGGCCTGGGTGCATGGCGAACTGCGCCGTTCACTGGAAACGGCGCACAAGGCGCTGCGCCGCTACCTGAAGGACGCCGAAACCGTCAGCGGCAGTGACCTGGATTCGGTGGACCCGTCGGTGCTGCGCAGCGCGCGCACGCAATTGCACCAGGGCGTGGGTGCGCTTGAACTGGTGGGCTTGGCCGCCGTGGCCGATGTGCTGCGCGCCAGCGAAAGCGCCGTGCAGCGCATGATCAGCAAGCCCGCCATCGTCAACACGGCGGCGGTGGAAGTGATTGAGCGCGTGTCCTTCGCCTTGCTCGATTTCCTGTCGCGGCAATTGGCGCGCAAGCCCGTGTCGCCGGTGATGCTGTTCCCGCAGTACCGCGCCGCGCTGGCGCTGGCCGGCGCTGACCGCGTCCATCCGGCGGACCTGTGGAAACTGGACTGGCAATGGCTTGAATTGCCGGAAGACCCGGCCGCAGCGCCCTGCAACGCCGACGACGATGCCCGCGGCGCGATGGAAACCGAAGTCCTGGCGCTGATGCGCGACCCGGGCCGCGCGTCGCTGCGCCGCATGAGCGACCTCTGCGCCGACTTGGGTGCCGGCGCCCGCGCGCTGGGCTCTTCACACCTGGGCACGCTGTGGCAGCTGGCGGCGGCGATGTTCGAAGCCCAAGCGGCAGGTTTGTTGGGTTCCGACCTGTACACCAAACGCATCGCATCGCGCTTGCTGGCGCAATTGCGCACCAGCGTGCGCGGCCAGCCCGAACTGTCCGACCGGTTGGCGCAAGACCTGCTGTTCTTTTGCGGCCGGGCCGGCGCACCGGCGTCGCCGGACGACGCGCCGCGGCTGGACGCGGTGCGCCGTGTCTGGCGGCTGCAAGAACACCCGGTCATCGACTACGACACCGCGCGCCTGGGCCGCTTCGACCCTGCGCACTTGGCGCTGGCGCGCAAGCGCGTGGCGGCGGCCAAGGACTCCTGGTCGGCCGTGGCCGGTGGCGAACAGCACCGCATCAGCGGCCTGGCTGAGCAGTTTTCGCTGGTGGGCGATTCGCTGCAACGTCTCTTTCCGGCGGGCGATGTGCTGGCGCAGGCGCTGCAAACCACGGTCACGCAGACGGTGGCTTCGGGCCAGTCGCCCCCCGCCGCGCTGGCGATGGAAGTGGCCACCGGCATCCTGTACCTGGACGCGTCGCTGGAAGATGGCGAACTCGACCAGCCCGAGCTTGCAGGCCGCGTGCAGCGCCTGGCGCGCCGCATCGACGATGTGCGCGGCGGCGCCGACCCGCAGCCGCTGGACATGTGGATGGAGGAGCTGTACCGCCGCGTCTCCGACCGCCAGACCATGGGCAGCGTGGTGCAGGAACTGCGCAGTTCGCTGTCCGAGATCGAAAAACAGATCGATCACTACTTCCGCAACCCTGCCGACCGCCAGGTGCTGATCCCGGTGCCGGCCCAACTGTCGTCGATGCGCGGCGTGTTGTCGGTGCTGGGCATGGACCAGGCTTCGCAAGCGGCGCTGCACATGCGCGACGATGTGGATGCGCTGGCGCAGACCGAAGTCGATCCCCAGCGCGCCATCCAGGCCGGCACCTTTGACCGCCTGGCCAACAACCTGGGCGCTTTGAGCTTTCTGATCGACATGCTCAGCGTGCAGCCGCAGCTGGCCAAGTCGCTGTTCCGCTTTGACCCCGAAACCGGCAGCTTGAGCGCCGTGATGGGCCAGTCCGACCGGGTCTCGGCCTTTGCCCAGCTGGATGAAGAGCCGGCTGGCGGGCTGCCCTCGGCGCCGCAGCAGGCGCCCTTGCTCGATCAGATGCGGGCGCTGGGCATGGCCGCCGCGCAGGCTTCGGTCAGCGACACCACGCTGGCGCACGACGCCGAACGCCTGGCCCAGCAGGCCCTGGCTGCCGACCAGCCCGAGCTGGGCCGTCTGCTGGCCCGTGCCAGCGCCGGCCTGCGCGACAACGCCGACCCGCAAGCACGCCGCGAATTGCGCGCTGAGCTCGCCGATGCCGTGGCCAGTTTGTCGGGTTCAGCGCCCGAAGCCGGCACGCCGCTGGCCGTGGTGCCGCCACCCAAGCCCGCGCCGCAAGGTGGCACGGGGCTGGAAGACGACCCGGAGATGCGCGACATCTTTGTTGAAGAAGCGCGTGAAGTCATCAGTGACGCCGGCGCTGCGATTGAACGGCTGCACAACGCCGCCGACAGCGCGCAAGACATGACCACCGTGCGCCGCGCCTTCCACACCCTGAAGGGCAGCTCACGCATGCTGGGCTTGCGCGACTTTGGCGACGCGGCCTGGTCGTGCGAACAGCTGTTCAACGCCCGCCTGGCGCAAGCGCCGCACATGGATGCGCCGCTGCGCCTGCTGACCACCGAAGCGCTGGCCTACATGGGCAGCTGGGTCGAAGCCATAGCCGTTGGCCGCGACGGCGGCCACCAGAGCGCCGCCGTGGCGCGCGCGGCCGACGCGCTGCGGCTGGAAGGCGCGCGGGTGTCGATCGGGTTGCCGACGGCTGTTGCGACCGCAGAAGAGGCAGCAGAAGAGGCAGCAGAAGAGGCAGCAGAAGAGGCAGCAGTGCCAGCCTTGGCCGAGGCGGCATCCGTCACAGCACCGGTGGCGTCCGACACCACGGTCATCATGACTCGGCCCGTCGCGGCACCGACCGATGTTGCTGCCGATACCACCGTCGCGTGGTCGCGCACGGCTGCGCCGTCGGCGCCTGGCGAGCCAGTTGAGGAGATCGCGGCGGCGCAGCCGCCGCCGGTCGCTGAGCCGGTTGCCGTTGCCTCAACCAGCGTCGTCGCAGACTTGGCGCTTACCGAGCCTGCGGCCAACCAGGATCTCTCGCCGCTGCCACCGCTGCGGGCCGCGCCTGAACCGACCCCTGAACCTGCCCCTGAGTTCGAACTGGACTTCGAACTGTCGCTGCCTGATTTCGACGATGCCTTCGCACCGCCGCCCGGGCAGTCGCTGGTGCAGCGAGTGCCCGAGTTGCCCAGCGCGGCCGACCTGGACTTCACGCTGCCCGAGCCCTTGCCGGCGCTGGTCGTGGCCGAGGACGAGAGTTTCGAGCTCGACCTGGGTGACTTCAACGAACCGTCAGCTCTGGCGCCTGCCGCGCCGGCCGCGCCTGCACCGCTGCCCCTCGAAGCGGTGGACCTGCTGCTGGACACGCCCGCGCCGGCAATGGCAGCTGCCCCGGAAGCCGACGCGCCGGTGATCGATCCGGCGGCACTGGACCTGGACTTCAGCACGCCGCCTGAGTCAGCCGCTGCCCCGGCCCTGGACGATGCC
>JANMKK010000062.1:0-6213 GCA_031372005.1 Rubrivivax sp. | reverse complement strand
GCCGCTGTGGCCCATGCCGGGCATGCCGTTGCGGAAGTCGGCCGTCATGTTCACCACCGCACCACCGTTGGCCTGCATGCACTGCGTGAACAGTTCGCGCATCATCAGAAAGCCGCCGGTCAGGTTGTTGGACACCACCGCGTCGAAACCCTTCTTGCTGATGGCCAACAGCGGCGCCGGAAACTGCCCGCCGGCGTTGTTGACCAGGCCCGTCACCGGGCCGTGCGCGGCCAGCACTGCGGCCACGCCAGCCTTCACGGCTTCTTCGTCGCGGATGTCGAAGGCCGCCGTGTGGCAGAGACCACCGTCCTCGGTGATCTCGGCCGCCACCGCGTCGAGCTTGGCCTGCGTGCGCCCGCTGATCAGCACGGTGGCGCCCAGTGACGCCAGTTCATGCGCCACGCAGCGACCGATGCCGCTGCCGCCCCCGGTCACCCAGTGCAATTGGCCGGCAAACAGACCCTGGCGGAAGATGCTGGCGTAGCGCGGGTGGACAGAAGCGGTCATGCGGTGGGGTGGCTCATGCAACAGGTCGCAGGCAAACGGAGGCAGGCAAACGGAGGCAGGCAAGGAGCCGCATTAGGCGACAGGGTAACGTTAACGTCAACTGAATGACATATAAGTGATTACGCGCATGTTCACGGCAGGCCGTGCCGCTACGATGGTTGTCACTTCCATTCCAGCTCTTTGAAGGAACGACCCATGGACCTGCAAGCCTGCACCGAAGCCATCCGCACCAAGGTGGGAGATTCCAGCGGCCTCAACGCCACGCTGAAGTTTGACTGCGGCGCCGACGGCGTGGTGTTCATCGACGGCAAGAGCGCGCCCAACACCGTCAGCAACGCAAGCACCGACGCCGACTGCACCGTGGCCATCACCCTGGAAAACCTGGCCGCGCTGATGACGGGTGAACTGGAACCCACCACCGGCTTCATGATGGGCAAGTTCAAGGTCAGTGGTGACATGAGCGTCGCCATGAAGCTGCAGCGCGTGGTGTGAGCGTGCTGCAGGCCGTCGCCAGAAAGCGCGGCACGGGCACCGTCGCCGCGGCCGCCGCCTCTGCGCAGGAGATGGTGGATTCGCACCGCGACGAGGCCAGCAGCGAACTCTTCGGCATCACCGAGATCTGCCGCGAATTCGGCATCACGCTGCGCACCATCCGCTTCTACGAAGACAAGGCGCTGCTGCAGCCGCGGCGCATCAATGGCACCCGCGTCTACAGCAAGCGCGACCGCGCGCGGCTGGCGTTGATCCTGCGCAGCAAGGCCATCGGCGCCAGCCTGGCCGAGATCAAGCACTACCTGGACCTTTACGGCGCGCACGGCGAAGGCCGCGTGCAGCAGATGAAGTTTGTGCTGGCCCGCACCGACGCGGCCATCATTGAGCTCGAAACCAAACGCGCGCACATCGACGCTTCACTGGCGGAACTGCGCGTCATCAATGGCGCGGTGCGCAAGCACCTGAATGACCGTTAGGAGCACCGCATGGGCGACGCTTTCATCTTTGACCACGTGCGCACACCGCGTGGCAAGGGCAGACGAGACGGCAGCCTGCACCAGGCCAGCCCCGTGTGGCTGTTGCGCACTTTGCTGCAGGCGCTGCAGCAACGAAGCCAACTCGACACCGCGCTGGTGGATGACGTGGTGCTGGGCTGCGTCACGCCCGTGGGCGAACAAGGCGCCGACATCGCGCGCACCGCCGTGCTGGATGCCGAGTGGTCGCAGACGGTGGCCGGCGTGACGCAAAGCCGCTTCTGTGCCAGCGGTCTTGAAAGCATCAACCTGGCAGCCGCCAAGGTGGCCAGCGGCTTTGAAGACCTGGTCGTGGCCGGCGGTGTCGAAAGCATGAGCCGCTGGGCGATGGGCAGCGACGGTGGTGCCTGGTTCATGGACCCGCGCATCAACCAGAAGCTGGGCTTCGTGCCGCAGGGTGTGGGCGCCGACCTCATCGCCACGCTGGAAGGCTGGGCGCGTGCGGACGTGGACGCCTTCGCGCTGCACTCACACGCCAAGGCCGCAGCCGCGCGTGCGGCCGGGCACGTTGCGAAGAGCCTGATTCCCGTGCATGACATCGCCGGCCTCTTGATGCTGGACCGCGACGAGACCATCCGCCCGGTTGTCGATGAACGCGCGTCGCGCGAAGCGATGGCCAAGCTCGACGCCAGCTTCGCCATGATGGGCGGCATGGGCTTCGACGCCACCGCGCTGCGCAAGTACACCACCGTCGAACGCATTCACCACATGCACCATGCGGGCAACAGCAGCGGCATCGTCGATGGCGCGGCGCTGATGCTGGTGGGGTCCAAAGCTGGCGGCGACAAGGCGGGCTTGACGGCGCGCGCGCGCATCCGCGCTGCTGCTGTCATCGGGTCCGAACCGACGATCATGCTCACCGGACCTACCCCCGCCTGCCGCAAGGCGCTGGCGAAAGCGGGCATGCAGGCAAGCGACATCGACCTGTGGGAAATCAACGAAGCCTTTGCCGTGGTGCCGATGAAGACGGCGCGCGACCTCAAGCTGGACATGGAGCGCGTCAACGTCAACGGCGGCGCCATTGCCATGGGCCATCCGCTGGGCGCCACGGGTTGCATCATCCTGGGCACGCTGCTGGACGAACTGGAACGGCGCGATCTGCAAACCGGCTGCGCCACGCTGTGTGTCGGCGGCGGCATGGGCATTGCCACCATCATCGAACGGGTGTGACCATGAATGCAGCTGTGACCTTGAGCCTTGGCGACGACGGCATCCTTGTCGCCACGATGGACTTGGCCCACAGGCCGATGAACGTCGTCGGCGACACGCTGATGGAGGGCATCGCGGCAGCCGTCGAGCGGCTCGCCGACCCCGCCGTCAAGGGCTTGATCCTGACGTCGGCCAAAGCCGACTTCTGCGCCGGCGGCGACCTGGACCGCATGTCGAAGTGGACACGTTCTGAGGAGCCCTTCGAAGCCGCCAACGCCATGAAGGCGGTGCTGCGCAAACTCGAACTGCAAGGCAAGCCGGTGGTGGCCGCGATCAACGGCCACGCACTGGGTGGCGGGCTGGAACTGGCGCTGGCCTGCCACGCACGTTTTGCCATCGACAACGCGCAGCTGAAGATCGGCCAGCCCGAAGTCAAGCTCGGCCTGTTGCCCGGTGGCGGTGGCACGGTGCGGCTGCCGCGGCTTGTCGGCATTCAGCAGGCGCTGCAAATCATGGCCGAAGGCGCGGACCTGAACCCACAGAAAGCACTCGGCATGGGCCTGCTCGCCGGCCTGGCCAAAGACCGTGACGGCTTGATGGCCCAAGCCCGCGCCTGGATCACCGCCAACCCGAAGTTCAAGCAGCCCTGGGACGCGCCGAAATTCCGCTTCCCCGGTGGCGATTCGCGTGCGCCGGCTTTGGCGCAGATGTTTGCAGTGGTGCCCAGCGTGGCCAGTGCCAAGAGCTGCGGCAACTACCCGGCCATCGGCCACATCATGAGCTCGGTGTTCGAAGGCGGGCTGCTCGGCTTTGACGCCGCGAGCATGGTGGAGAGCCGCTACTTCGCGGCCTGCGCGATGAGCCAGGAATCGAAGAACCTCATCAACACGCTGTGGTTCCAACTCAATGCCATCAAGAAGGGCGCATCGCGGCCCGTCGGCGTTGCGCCGTCAAAGGTCAAGAAACTCGGCATCCTGGGCGCCGGCATGATGGGCGCGGGCATCGCCTACGTCTCGGCCAAGGTCGGCATCGACGTGGTGCTGCTGGACACGACGGTCGAAGCCGCCGCGCGTGGCAAGGCCTATTCCCAAGGCCTGCTCGACAAGGCGGTAAAGCGGGGCCGCAGCACAGCCGAGAAACGCGACGCGCTGTTGGCACGCATCACACCCACCACCGACTACGCCACGCTGCAAGGCTGCGACCTGGTGATTGAAGCGGTGTTTGAAGACCGCGCCATCAAGGCCGATGTCACGCGGCGGGCCGAAGCGCAAATCGGCGCGGATGCGGTGTTCGCGTCCAACACCTCCACGCTGCCCATCAGCGGCCTGGCCACCGCCAGCCTGCGGCCTCACAACTTCATCGGTCTGCACTTTTTCAGCCCCGTGGACAAGATGCCGCTGGTGGAGATCATCGTCGGCGCGCAGACCCGCGACGCGACGCTGGCGCGCGGCTTCGACTTTGTGCTGCAGATTGGCAAGACGCCGATCGTGGTCAACGACAGCCGCGGCTTCTACACCAGCCGGGTCTTCGGCACCTACGTGATGGAAGGCATCTCGATGCTGCTGGAGGGCGTGCACCCACTCAGCATCGAAGCCGCCGGCTTGCAGGCCGGCATGCCGATGCCGCCGCTGGCATTGCAGGACGAGGTGTCGCTGTCGCTGGGCCTGCACGTGGCCGACCAGACGAAGAGAGACCTCGCAACTGATGTTTCAACTTCGGGCAAGGCCTACACCGAACACCCCGGCATGGCCGTCGTGCGCCAGCTCTGCGAGATCGGCCGCATCGGCAAGAAGGCCGGCAAGGGCTTCTACGACTGGAATGAAGACGGCAAGCTGTTGTGGCCCGAGCTAACTTCACACTTCCCGGTGGCGGTTCAGCAACCGCCGCAGCAAGAACTGATCGACCGCCTGCTGTTTGCGCAGGCCAACGAAGCGGCACGCTGTCATGAAGAGAAAGTGCTGCGCTCAGTCGCCGACGCCAACATCGGCAGCATCTTCGGCTGGGGCTTCGCACCCTTCCACGGCGGTGCGCTGCAGTTCATCAACGCGATGGGCGCCGAAGCTTTTGTGCAACGTTCACGCGAACTGGCGGCGCGCTTCGGTGCGCGCTTCGAGCCGGCGGCGGTGGTGGTGCAGCAGGCAGAGCGCGGTGGACACTTCAGCGACGCCTGACATCGACGCCGCCCGCGCGCTGCTGGCCCCAGCGCTGGCGCAGCGCGGCGGCCTGTGCGTGCTGACCGGCGCCGGCATGAGCGCCGAGAGCGGCATCGCCACCTTCCGCGACGCGCTCACTGGCTACTGGTCGCGCTTTGACCCGATGGCGTTGGCCAGCGAGGACGGCTTCCGCGCCAACCCCGAACGCGTGTGGCGTTGGTACGCGGAACGGCGCGCCGGTGTGCGCGCCGCCGCGCCCAACGCTGGCCACATCGCGCTGGCCGACCTGGCGCGCAGCCTGCCCGGTGTGATGACGCTCGTGACGCAGAACGTCGATGACCTGCACCAGCGCGCCGGCAACACCGACACCGTCCAGCTGCATGGCGACATCCTGCACGACCAGTGGCTGGGCCCGTGCCCGCGCCACACCCGCAGTGGCAACGTCTGCGACCCTGAGTGGGCGTTGGGTGGCGAACCGCCGAGTTGTGGTGAGTGTGGCAACCTGCTGCGGCCGGGCGTGGTGTGGTTTGGCGAGAACCTGCCGCTGCGCGCGTTGAACGCGGCTGAACAGGCGGCGTCGAATTGCGCGGTACTGCTCGTCGTCGGCACCTCGGGCGCGGTCTGGCCAGCAGCCGGCCTGGCCGGGCGCGCGCGGCGCCACGGTGCACAAGTGATCATCGTCAACCCGGCCGAGAGCGAGATCGACGCTGAAGCGCATGCCGTGCTGCGCGGCACTGCGGCGGGCGTGTTGCCCGCGTTGCTGGCACTGGAAGGTGGTGGCGGTCGGTGACGGCTACTGCGCCGGCAGCACCGTGCCCCGGCACTCACCAAACCCGATGCGCCACGCACCGGGTGCCACGCAGGCGCCGCACAGGATCACGGTGTCGCCGTCTTCCAGGACGCTGCGCTGCTCCCATTCGTGGTTGGGCAGCAGCGGGTTGTCGGGCCTGAACTCTTGCCCACGGCCCTGGCGTGGTGGATGCTCGTGCAGAAGTCGGTGTCGGCCACGTTGGCCCATGCGGCCCAACTGTTCAGTTCAGGGGCATGGGTGGCGTCGAGTTTGTTCATGGCAAGAACGTGTCCTTCAAGCCGGCCCAGCAACCGGTGTATCCGGTGTCCAGACATCCGCCGTTCATGGCCCAGGCGGTGGGCACAAAACGGTAGCGGCTTTCAAACATGAACGCCAGCGTGTCCTCCAGTTTGTGGGGGCTGAGCGCGGCACTGCTGGCCTTGGCGAAGGCCTCTGTATCGGGCCCGTGCGGCACAAAGGTGTTGTGCAGGCTGGCGCCGCCGGGCTTGAAGCCTTCGGGCTTGGCGTCGTACTGGCCGTGCACCAGGCCCATGAATTCGGCCATCACGTTGCGGTGGTACCAGGGCGG
>JANMKK010000010.1:0-3163 GCA_031372005.1 Rubrivivax sp. | reverse complement strand
TCCACCAGCAGCTGCGACACCGGGTGTTCGCGGAAGTCATACGACACCCAGCCGATGCGCGCGCAGCGGCCGGCGCGCAGGCTTTCAACACGTTCAGCGCGCTCTGCCGCACTCAGCGGCGGCAGCACGGCGGCGTTCCAGGCCACTGCGGCCGACTCCCCTTGCGCCGCGATGAGCTGCAGCGCCGGGTCCAGCGGCAGCGACAGCATGCCGAAGGCGGCCGACACACGCGCCATGCCCGGCGGTGCATTCAGCAGCTGCGCTTCGATCTGTTGCAGGTCTTGCGCCAAGTCGCTCCAGTCACAGAGATGGCGCTTTTCAAAGGACAGGTGGCTCAGCGCTTCCAGGTTGCCGGGCTCCAGCGCCAGCACCGTCTTCATGCATTCCACGGCCTCGCGCTTCAGGCCCTGGTCGCGGCAGGCGTCGGCCAGCAGCGCGTGTCCGCGCACCAGGTGCGGCTGCTCGGACAGCGCGCGCAGCAGCACCGCCATCGCTTCACGCGGGCGATGCAGGGCCTGCAGCATCGAAGCCTGTTGCAACAGCGCCGTCGGCTCCAGCGTGCCGGTGGCTACCAGTTGCGCAAAGACCGCCACGCTTTCTTCGTAGCGGTGCAACTGCGCCAGGCTTTCGCCCAGCACCTGCAGCGCCAGTGCGTCGTCGCTCTGCAAGTCCAGCGCGCGACGGGCAGCGGCTTCGGCACGGTCCAGCGCACCTGCATGGCGTTCTGCATTCGCCAGGTTGACCCAGTACAGCGCGTCGGCCGGCGCGGCCAGCGTGGCGCGCGCAAAAGCCTGCGCGGCGCCGGCCCAGTTCTTCTTGGCAACCAGGTTGCGGCCGGCCTGCCAGTGGCGGTGGCCGGGTTTGCCCATCGGGTGCGTGGTCATCTGGGCGGCTCTGTTCGGCTGGACGTTGCGAGCGGCGGTTTGGTGTGAAGCGGCGTTGTGCATGGTGCGGTCCGTTCCCTTCAGGCCAGCGCAGTGGCTGGCATCGGCTCGGCGTGGCTCATCAACACGGCGACTGGCTTCAAGGCATTCAGATTCAGGCTGATCGGCGTGCCTGCCACCACCATGTCGCTGGTGTCGGTGAAGAGGCCGTGGCGCGGCACGCGCTGCACCGTGTGGAAGCCGGCGGCATTCAAGAAGCCGGCCAGGAATTCCTGGTTCAGGCCGACAAGGTGGTAATCGTGCGCGTCGACATGGCCGCCAAACATCATGCGCATGACCTGGAAGCGCTGGTTGACGTCGAGCTTGTGGCGCTGCAGCAGCAGGTGCGCCAGCACGTCGATGTCGGGCACGCTCAAGCGCAGCACGCCGCCGGGGGCCAGCACGCGGTGCCAATCGCGCAGCGCGGCGACGAGTGCGTCCTTGTAGTCGAAGTGCTCCAGCACGTGCGAGGCATAGACCTCGGCAAAGGTGCCGTCGGCAAACTGCGACAGGTCGATGGCGTTGCCCACGTGGTCCACCAGGGGCCCGGGGTTGACGTCCAGGATTTCCCAGCCCGCGCGCTTCTGTTTGCCGCCAATGTGCAGTCTGCGTTCCGTCATGGTGACTCTGTCTGTGAATGTGTTGAGGGTGAGTGAACGTGCCAGCGTAGACGCCGGCAGATGCTGGACATGATCCCGGTAGCGCCGGCCGGGCAGGCCACGAAGTAAGGCCTTTGTCCCCCTTACTTTTGCCGCGCAGTTGCAAGCGTTTGGCGCAAAGGGCTAAAGCTTTCCCGGGGCGCGACGAAAACGGCTTCAACGTGCTTGCCACCTGGTGGGCGCGGGGTCCGGACCACAACGGGCTGCAAGGCTTTGCCATCTACCTGAAGTGGCTGCCTTGCAAGCTTTGAGGTGCCCGGGCGAGTTCCGAGGTTGTTGCCTTCACGGGTCGCGGCCAAAGAGTTGCAAGGCAGTCGCCGCGTGTCGTTTACACAAGGCGGGCGGCGCTTGCCAGGCATTTGCCTGCGGTCACTTAATCTGATTGGAGAATTTCCATGCCCCAGACTATCAATACCAACCTGGTGTCACTCAATGCCCAGCGCAATTTGAGCTCAAGCCAGTCTTCCCTTGCCACGTCGATGCAACGGCTGTCGTCTGGCCTGCGGGTCAACAGCGCCAAGGACGATGCCGCCGGCCTGGCGATCGCCGAACGCATGGGCTCGCAAGTGCGCGGCATGAACGTGGCGGTGCGCAACGCCAACGACGCCATCTCGATGTCGCAGACGGCTGAAGGCGCGCTCGGCAAGGTGGGCGACCTGTTTCAGCGCATGCGGGAACTGGCGGTGCAATCAGCCAACGGCACCAACACGGCAGCCGACCGCACCAGCTTGAACCAGGAATTCGTGCAGCTGGCGCAGGAAGCGACGCGCACGCTGGGCGGCACCAAATTCAACGGCGCGTCGATCCTGTCCACCACCACCGACTCGGTCTTCCAGATCGGCGCCAACAACAGCACCGACATCGACCAGATCAAGGTCACCGCCTTCAACTGGGCGGCCAACACCGGCATCACCGCAGCGCTGGGCACGGCCATCATCACCGGCACCGACGTGCCGACCACGCAGGTCACCGACATCACCACGGCGCAGGCCGCGATTGCCACCATCGACACCGCGATCGATGCCGTCAACAGCCAGCGCGCCAACTATGGCGCCACGCAGAACCGCTTTGAGAACGTGGTGTCGACGCTGATGGTGGCAACGGAAAACCAGAGCGCCGCCCGCAGCCGCATCATGGACGCGGACTACGCCACGGAAACCTCCAACCTGTCGCGGGCCAGCATCCTGCAGCAGGCCGGCAACGCGATGGTGGCGCAGGCCAACCAGCTGCCCCAGCAGGTGCTGGCGCTGCTGCGCTGACCCTCGGCCACCGCAATGTCCAGCCCCACACGGGCTGGCACCCCAGAGCCCACCGCACGCGGTGGGCTATTTCTTTGGGGCCACGAATTGGCGGCCGTTACCGCCGCTTATCCACCGAACCAAAACTCAAGCCCGGCACTAATCTCCCATTCAGCGTTTCGACACCCCGGCAGAGCGAATCGCCCACCGAACCGAACGCCGCATTTTCAGGAGAGCCGCCGTGCCCCAAACGATCAACACCAATCTCGTGTCGCTCAACGCCCAGCGCAACCTGAGCACGAGCCAGTCCCAGCTGTCCACATCGATGCAGCGCCTGTCCTCG
>JANMKK010000009.1:0-4280 GCA_031372005.1 Rubrivivax sp. | reverse complement strand
ATCGAAAAAGAAAGCCTGCGCGCGCTGCCCAGTGGTGCCCTGGCGCGCACGCCGCACCCGGCAGCCCTGGGCTCGCCGCTGACGCACCCGCACATCACCACCGACTACAGCGAAAGCCAGCTCGAGCTGATCACGGGCGTGCATGCGGGCGTCGATGACTGCCTGGACGAGTTGACGCAGGTGCACCAGTTTGTCTACCGCACGATGGCGGCCGTGGGTCAGGGCCAC
Source organism: Rubrivivax sp. (assembly GCA_031372005.1). Lineage (GTDB taxonomy): Bacteria > Pseudomonadota > Gammaproteobacteria > Burkholderiales > Burkholderiaceae_C > Rubrivivax. The sequence continues at coordinate 4,052 of JANMKK010000009.1, read as the reverse complement.
AGTGACGAACAGCTGTGGGTGGGCAGCATGCCCTGCGGCCTGCCGCCCGACGAGAACATCCCCATCGGCAGCTACGGCAGCAGCCACATCGCCCGCGCCAAGAGCGTCTACCGCATGGGCCTGGGGCACCGCTACGGGCGGCGCATGCAGACGATTTCCGGCATCCACTACAACTGGTCGATGCCGGGCTTGAGCAACGAAGAACACTTCGCGCTGATCCGCAATTTTCGCCGCCACGCTTTTCTGCTGCTGCTGCTCTTCGGCGCCAGCCCGGCGGTGTGCACGAGCTTTGTGGCCGGGCGCGAACACGGCCTGCAGACCTTGAGCGACCACACGCTGTACCAGCCGCACGCCACCAGCCTGCGCATGGGGCGGCTCGGGTACCAGAGCGACGCCCAAGCCACGCTGGCCGTCAGCTACAACAGCCTGGAAAGTTATGCCGCGTCGCTGCACCAAGCACTGACGCAGCCCTACGCGCCCTATGAAGCCATCGGCATCAAGAACCTGGGCGGTGAATACAACCAGCTGGCAACCACGCTGCTGCAGATCGAGAACGAGTTCTACGGCACCATCCGCCCCAAGCGCGTGATCCAGCCCGGCGAACGCCCGCTGCATGCGCTGCGCCAGCGCGGCGTGGAATACATCGAAGTGCGCTGCATGGACCTGGACCCCTTCGTGCCGGTTGGCATTGCCGCGCCCACGCTGCGTTTTCTGGATGTGTTTTTGCTGCACTGCCTGCTGCAGGACAGCCCGCCCGACACGCCCGAAGAAATTGCCGCTCTGGGCCGCAACCAGCACCGCACCGCCGCCTTCGGCCGCGAGCCCGGCTTGAAGCTGGAACGCGGCGCGCGCGAGGTGACGCTGGTGGACTGGGCCCTGCAACTGCTGGACGAATGCGAGCCCATCGCCAAAGCGCTGGATGGCGCCAGCACCACCGCAGATTGCAGTGCGGACTACGGCGCTGCGCTGGCCGCTGCACGCGCCGGTTTGGCGGCCATGGACACGCTGCCATCGGCCCGCGTGCTGGCCACCATGAAGAGCGACTTCTGTGCGTCCTACACCGGCTTCATCCGCGCGCAGTCGGCGCAGATTCAACAGCAGCTGCTGACGCTGCCGTGGTCGGCTGAGCAGCAGGCCGCTTCCGAGGCGGTGGCACGCGACTCCATCGACAAGCGCTGCAGCATCGAAGCGGCCGACACCGGGGATTTCGAGAGCTTCAGGCTGGCGTACCTGGCGCCGCAGCGGCTGCTTGTTGCATAACGAGACTCGGGCGTACTGAAGTCAAAACGGCAATCCGGCCTATATGCGGAACGAAATCTTGACTCAACCAAAATCGGCGCGCCAGAGATGGACCGCGCGGCGCGCCATCTGGGATTGGCGCGCATCAAGTTTGGCAGGCGTCCAGTCCGCACCGAGTTCATCAGGCAGGACGTTGCTCAACGAATAGCGGCTCTGCTTGTACGCACCGATCTTGGCTTCGAACTCTGCGTTCCCAATGCTGCGGTTCAACGTGGGCTCAAGCCAGGTCAGATTCCCCAACCGATCAATGCAGCGCTCCCATACGTCACGAGGGAAAGACCGCTCCCAGATTGCGGACGGGTTCACTGGCAGGATGTGTTCGACGGTGCCTGGGTCAGTGTCCGGGTCGCATGCGCGCCCTGAGGCATCGCTTTCCAATCGGGCCAGGATGTAGCGAACAAGTTTGCTTCCCTGCCCCGCACTGTCGGGCGCAAGTACCGCAAAGTCCTGCTTGAACCGTTCATCGTCAACATACAAAACAGAGCCGCAAAAACTTCGGCCCGACGTTCCAGTGCATCGAGAAGCGCAAAGGTATCTTCACCCGTGCGCACCCGATCACGCACCAGCTTGAAAAGGCGCTGTGTTCGTACTCGAGGCAGCTCGCATTGGAGGTGGTAGCGCAAAAACTCCGGAAACCGCTCTTGCAAAACAGTCGCCATCAACGCCTTCCAGCGACGTTGCAATGCCTGCAAGTCGGCAGGCGTCCGCAAGCGAGAGAACAGATAGTTTTTAAGGAGGTCCGTGGCAGGGAGTTCGAGCCCGCGCGCATTCAGCGTCTCGAAGACGGTGTAGGCATTCAATTCGTTGTCAACCGCAATGCGAATGAACATCAGCTGCCTGCCAGCAGTCTCGGAAACCAGTCGAGCCAGTTGCGCCCCGTCAGCCGTGCCTCGTGCCCATGCCTCCACCTGCCGTTTGAAATAAGTAAAGCACTTCCACAAAAGAGTGTTCGACTTTGACAGGCCACGCGGATTCAATGGCAGCCTGAGTTGGACGAGATAGTCCTGATAAAAAGCATTGTCATTGTCATTAAGTGTGAGCTTGCTGGACTCCACCAGCGACGCCGGATCCTTCTCTCCGACGAATCGGGCGCGGAGTGCCTCAGCTCTCTGCAAGTTGTTTGCTGATTCAATTCCTTGCGATGCAAGGTCATGCAGCCTGCCGACGACAGCCAGGACCAGCAGGCTCAGCGTCGCCAAGCGCTGCTGCCCATCAATGACCGCAAATTCCCTGTCTGAACGGCCCTCGACCACCAGCGCCCCCATGTAGTGGGTCTCGTCCATACGACCTGAGAGGTCTTCGATATCCGTCCAGAGGTCCTCCCATTGCTCCTCAGTCCAGGAGTAGTCACGCTGGTAAGGGGGTACTGTGTAAAGCCGCCCATTGCCAATCAGCTCCAGGAAAGTGGAGGTTCCGGTATTTAGAAGGTTGGCCTTCGCCATCTGCAGGTCTCCAGTCGCACTGGCGCTCAGTGTCCGGCGATTCAACCACTCAGGCAGGAATTCGATGTTGTCGCGCACGAGCTCGACGAAAAATACGGACACCCCGATCAAACAAACGGTGCCCTAACTTTGCCGTTTTGCTTGCGAGCCCTGTAGCTCATCGTCTTTCGGGGGTGGCTCCCGCCCCAGCACGATCCGCGCGCTGCGCTGGTAGGTGCAGTAGGCCCAACCCCAGTTGATGAGCACGCTGAGCCGGTTGCGAAACCCGATCAGGAAGAAGACGTGCGCGGCCAGCCAGAACCACCAGGCCAGCGCGCCGGAAAAATGAAGGCCGCGCAGGTCCACCACCGCCGCCATGCGGCCGATGGTGGCCAGGTTGCCGTAGTCGGCATACGTGAAGGGCTTGGACGGTTGACCTTCCAGCGGAGCCTTCAGCCGCGCCTTCAGCGTGGCCGCCACGTGCGCGCCCATCTGCTTGGCCGCCGGCGCCACACCGGGGACCGGCTGGCCGTTGGCCTGCAGGAGTGCAGCCAGATCGCCGGCGACAAAAACGTCCGGGTGGCCCGGCAGGGTCAGGTCGGGATTGACCTTGACACGGCCCGCGCGGTCGAGCTCGGCACCCAACAGTTGGCCCAGCTTTGAGGCTGCCACACCCGCCGCCCACAGCACGGTGCGACAGGGCACCACGATGTCGCCCAGCCGGTAACCGGTGGCCGTTATGTCGGCCACGGGCGTGCCGCACCGCACCTCCACGCCCAGGCCTTCCAGCTGCGTGCGGGTGCGCTGCTGCAGCTTGGGCGGGAAGCTGGCCAAGAGTGCCGGGCCGGCCTCGATCAGCCGCACCTGCGCATGCCGCGGGTCGATGTGGCGAAACTCCTGGCGCAGCGTGTGACGCGCAATCTCGGCCAGCGTGCCGGCCATTTCCACGCCCGTGGGGCCACCGCCCACCACCGCGAAGTGCAGCCAGGCCTCTTGCTCTGCGGGCGTCGTCGCGGCCTCTGCGCGTTCAAAAGCAAGCAACACGCGGCGGCGAATCAGCAGCGCGTCGTCCAGCGTCTTCAGGCCCGGCGCGTGCTGCGCCCATTCGTCGTGGCCGAAATAGGCGTGCGTGGCGCCGCTGGCCACCAGCAGATGGTCATAGTGCAGCTGCTGGCTGCCGTCGAGCGTGACGGTTTTCTGTTGCAGGTTGATGCCACTCACTTCGGCCAGCAGCACGCGGACATTGGCCTGGTCGCGCAGGATGTGGCGCAGCGGCGCCGCAATGTCCGGCGCCGACAGCCCTGCCGTTGCCACCTGGTACAGCAGCGGCTG
>JANMKK010000444.1:0-2999 GCA_031372005.1 Rubrivivax sp. | reverse complement strand
GGTGGTGGACAGCGGCAGCAGCACGTCCTTGAAGAAGCGCATCGGCCCGGCCCCGTCCACGCGCGCGGCTTCCACCAGTTCGTCGGGCACCGTCATGAAGAACTGGCGGAAGAGGAAGGTGGCGGTGGCCGACGCGATCAGCGGGATCGTCAGGCCGGCATAACTGTTGAGCATGCCGAGGTCGGACACGACCTTGTAAGTGGGGAAGATGCGCACCTCCACCGGCAGCATCAGCGTGACGAAGATGGCCCAGAAGAACACCATCCGAAACGGGAAGCGGAAGTACACCAGCGCAAAGGCCGACAACAGCGAAATCGCGATCTTGCCAATCGAGATCACCAGCGCCGACACCAGGCTGACCCACATCATCTTCGCCACCGGCGCGCCGGCGCCGGGGCCGTGTTCACTGCCGGTCAGCACGGCCATGTAGTTCTGCCACATCCTGCCGCCGGGCAGCATGGGCATGGGTGTCTGCACGATTTCTTGCGCCGTGTGGGTGGACGCCACGAAGGTCACGTAAACCGGAAAGGCCACCACCGCCACACCCAGCAGCAGCACGGCGTGCGAGACAAAGGCCAGCCAGGGGCGGCGTTCAACCATGGTGGGGGCGGGTCTGGCGCATGTTCTGGCGAATGATCTGGCGCATCAGTAGTTCACCTTGTTTTCGATGAAGCGAAACTGCACCACCGTCAGCAGCACGACGATGCACATCAGCACCACGCTTTGCGCGGCAGAGCCACCCAGGTCCAGCGCCTTGAAGCCGTCGTAGTAGACCTTGTAGACAAGGATGGCGGTGTCCTTGCCAGGCCCGCCTTCGGTGGCGGCGTCGATGATGCCGAAGGTGTCGAAGAAGGCGTAGACGATGTTGATCACCAGCAGGAAAAAGGTCGTGGGGCTCAGCAGCGGGAAGACGATGGTCCAGAAGCGGCGCCAGGGCTGGGCGCCATCGATGGCTGCGGCTTCTATCAGCGACTTGGGGATCGACTGCAAACCGGCCAGGAAGAAGAGGAAGTTGTAGGAGATCTGCTTCCATACCGCGGCCATCACGATGAGCGTCATGGCGTGGTTGCCGTTGAGCAGGTGGTTCCAGTCGAAGCCGGCCGTGCGCAGCCAGTACGACACGATGCCGATGCTGGGCGCAAACATGAAGAGCCACAGCACGCCAGCCACCGCAGGCGCCACGGCATAAGGCCAGATCAGCAGCGTCTTGTAAGCCAGCGCTCCCTTGATGACGCGGTCTGCAAACACCGCCAGCAGCAATGAGATCGCCAGCCCCAGCACGGCGACCAACACCGAGAAAACCGCCGTGGTCTTGAACGATGCCAGGTAGCTGGGGTCGGCCAGCAGGTTGCGGAAGTTGTCGAAGCCGACAAATTCGGTGCTGGTGCCAAAGGCGTCCTGTTGCAGCACCGACTGGAAAATGGCCTGCACCGCAGGCCAGAAGAAGAACACGCCAATGACCGCCACCTGGGGCAGCAACAGCGCCCAGGGCAACCAGGCCGATCGGAAGACGACGCGCTTTTCAGCCGCCACGCAAGGCTCCGGTGGCGGGCTTCAGGACTTGTTCGCCTTCTGGAATTTTTCCAGCTGTTCGTTGCCACGTTTGACGGCTTCGTCCAGCCCTTCCTTGGGCGTCTTCTTGCCGCCCCAGACTTGCTCGAGTTCTTCGTCGACGATGGTGCGGATCTGCAGGAAGTTTCCGAGGCGGATGCCACGCGACTTGTCGGTGGTCTTGCGGATCATCTGGTTGGTGGCCACGTCGGAGCCCGGAAACTTCTTGTAGAAGCCGCTGGCTTCGGTGAGCTTGAAGGCCGCCGTGGTGATGGGCAGGTAGCCGGTGCGCTGGTGGCTGGCGGCCTGCACTTCGGGGCTGGACAGGTAGTTGAAGAAAGCGGCCACGCCCTTGTATTCGGCAGGCTTGTGGCCGGCCATGACCCACAGGCTGGCGCCACCGATGACGGTGTTCTGCGGCGCCCCTGGCACGTCAGGGTAGTAGGGCAGGGGCGCCAGGCCGTAGGCGAACTTGGCATTGGCCTTGACGCTGCCGTACAGGCCGGCCGACCCGGTGTACATCGCGCATTCGCCCGACGGAAAGGTAGCGTCCGGGGTGTTGTTGCGGCCCTTGTAGACGAAGAGCCCGTTCTTCGCCATGTTGGCCAGATTTTCGATGTGGCGCACGTGCAGCGGCGTGTTGAAGGTCAGCCGCGTGTCCAGCCCGCCGAAGCCGTTTTTCTTGGTCGCGAATTCCACGTTGTGCCAGGCCGAGAAGCTCTCAAGCTGCGTCCAGCTTTGCCAGCCGGTGGTGAAGGGGCACTTGTGGCCGCTGGCCTTGAGCTTGGCGGCGGCCAGCGCCACTTCGGGCCAGGTGCCGGGGGCCTTTTCAGGGTCCAGACCGGCGGCCTTGAAGGCGTCCTTGTTGAAATAGAAGATCGTCGTCGAACTGTTGAAGGGCATGCTCAGCATTTGCCCGTTAGGGGCCGTGTAGTAGCCGGCCACTGCGCTGACATAAGCCGTGGGGTCGAACTTCAGGCCCGACTCTTTCATCACTTCACCCACCGGCTTGATGGCGCCCTTGCTGGCCATCATGGTGGCGGTGCCGACCTCAAAGACTTGCAGGATGGCGGGCGAATTGCCAGCGCGGAAAGCGGCGATGCCGGCGGTCAGCGTTTCTGGGTAACTGCCCTTGAAGGTGGGCACCACCTTGTACTCAGTCTGGCTGGCGTTGAAGCCCTTGGCCAGGTCGTTCACCCATTCGCCAAGCGCACCGCCCATGGCGTGCCACCAGGTGATCTCGGTCTGGGCCTGCGCGGGCAGGGCGACCGCCATGGCGGCGGCAAAGAGGGTGGGGGCAAGGACGCGCAATTTCATGGGGACTCCGGCAAGATGTTCTTCAAGTTCAGCCAGCAAGTGTGGCCGGCTTTTGTGACAGACGGGTTTCTGTCATGGAAGGCATGCCCGGGGCAACGGGGATAACCCGCCGCGAGGGTTCAACCCCTGCA
>JANMKK010000410.1:0-10022 GCA_031372005.1 Rubrivivax sp. | reverse complement strand
TGCGTGCGTGATTCAGCCGGGGGGCAGCATGCGGGATGTCGAGGTGATTGCTGCGGCGGTTGAGCGGGGGTTTGCGATGGTGTTCACGGGGGCTCGGCACTTTCGGCATTGATGGTTTTGCTGGTGCGGTCATGGGCCGGTGGCGGCAAAGGCGGGCCCGGGCAGGCTTGAGCGCTTCGCTGTGACGGCCTTCGCTGCGCTACGGCTGCCTTGCGGTGCTCAGTCTTATGGCCCAGTCGCGGAACTCGCTGCGTTCGCTTTGCTCACTGCGCTCAAACAGCCGCGACAAGTCAGATGTTTGATGCGCTTCGCGCGGCCATAAGACTTCCGCTCCTCAGCGCCACAGAGGCGCGCTCAATCCTGCCCCAGCCCGCCTTTGCTGAAACAGCGGTGGCGGTTTTGGGAAAGGCCCGCTCTGGTGCGTGAGCGGCGGGCGGTGCCCGGCAGCGGCCCACTCGGTGGCGGCGAGCAGCGGAAGTCTTGAGTCGGCGCGCAACGCGCGCTTCAATCTCTGATTTACCGCCGACTGTTTGAACGAAGAGAGCGCAGCGAGCGAAGTGAGTTGGGCGGTACGACTCAAGGCTGAGCAGCACAGCGAAGTCGTAGCGCAGCGAAGACCGCCATAGCGTGGGCCGCTGCCGGGCACCGCCCGCCGCGACGCCACTGAAGATCAGACATATTGAAAATCCTGCATCAAATACGGGAATATCAAGGCAAAATCAAGCCATGATCGACCGCCCCGCCTTCGAATCGGCTGTCCGCACCGCACTCACCCGCAGCCCGGCCGTTGCGCTCGTCGGCCCGCGCCAAGTCGGGAAGACAACGCTGGCGCGCCATCTGCTGGGCGCAAATTCAGCCCAGTGGTTCGACCTTGAAGACCCGCAGGTTGAAGCCCAGTTGTCTGAACCACTGACCGCCCTGAAGGACCTGCGCGGCCTGATCGTCATCGACGAAGTCCAGCATGCACCCGACCTCTTCAAGGTGCTGCGTGTGCTGATCGACCGCGAAGACACGAACCCCGCCAACCCGACGCGCTTCCTGCTGCTGGGCAGTGCATCACCCGCGCTGCTGCGGCAGTCCAGCGAATCGTTGGCAGGGCGCATCGAGATTATCGAAGCCGGTGGTTTCACGATCGATGAAACCGGCCCCGAACAGGCGGCAATGCTGTGGTGGCGCGGCGGCTTCCCGCAGTCCTTCACCGCACCGGCTGATGCTGACAGCCGTGCCTGGCGGCGCGAATTCATCCGCACCACGGTTGAACGCGACCTGCCGCAACTGGGTATGAATGTGCCCGCGCCGGCCATTCATCGCTTCTGGTCGATGCTGGCGCACTTTCATGGCCAGGTGTGGAACGCGGCTGACCCCGCGCGTTCGCTGGGTGTCAATGAGAGCACCGTGCGGCGCTACCTGGACTGGCTGACACAGGCTCTTCTTGTGCGGCAATTGCAGCCCTGGTTTGCCAACCTCGGCAAGCGCCAGGTCAAGGCGCCGAAGATTTACCTGCGCGACACCGGTCTGCTGCATGAACTGCTGGGCATCGCCAACCCCCATGCGCTGCACCTGCATCCGAAAAGCGGCGCTTCTTGGGAAGGCTTTGCGCTCGACCAGGTGCTGCGCATCGCGCGGCCCGACGAGGCGTACTTCTGGGCCACCCATGCCGGCGCTGAACTTGATCTGCTGATGTTCAAGGACGGTCGCCGTGTGGGCGTGGAATTCAAGCGTGCCGATGCGCCGACGCAGACGCCGTCGATGCGCATCGCCATGCAGGACCTGGCGCTGGACGCGCTGTACGTCGTCTATCCAGGCACGCGCCGCTACACGCTGGCAGCGCGTGTGGAAGCCGTGCCGCTCGGAGCATTGCTGGCCGTGCCTCCCAAGTAGCATCCCTGCCATGACGCGTGCCGATCTCATGGGCCTGTTGCTGGTCTTCATTGCCCGCCTGATCACGGGTGCGCAAGGCCACTGGAAGGGTTGCCCGCCCAAGGCCGAGCAGCGCATCTACTTCGCCAACCACCAGAGCCACCTCGACTGGGTGCTGATCTGGGCTGCGCTGCCGCGCGAACTGCGCGCGCGCACGCGGCCGATTGCGGCGCGCGACTACTGGACGTCCTCGCCTTTCAAGCAGTGGCTGACCTCGGCAGTGTTCAACGCGGTGTATGTCAGTCGCACGCGGGTGGACGACCAGGACCCGCTGGAGCCGCTGGTCGATGCGCTGAAGGCGGGCGATTCGCTCGTCATCTTTCCCGAAGGCACACGCAGCAACAAGGAAGAACCGCAACCCTTCAAGAGCGGCCTTTTTCACCTGGCCGAACAGTTTCCGGCAGTGCAATTGATCCCGGCCTGGATCGACAACGTGCAGCGTGTCATGCCCAAGGGCGAAGTGGTGCCGGTGCCTATCCTGTGCACGGTGACTTTCGGCGCGCCGCTGCAGCTGCTGGAGGGTGAGGACAAGCGCAGCTTCCTGGGCCGTGCCCGCGCTGCCGTGCTTGCCGTGCGGCCGGGCCGCGCATGAACATCGACCTGCACGCGCTGCGCGACCTGTCCGTCAACGGGCAGGTTGCGCTGCTCTTCGTCATTCTCTTTGGCATGTTGCTGCTGGTGTCGGCCGCGATCCTGGCCTACACGCTGAACCACACCAGTGAAGAGCGGCGCGAACGCAACGCGCGCATGCTGCGAGACTTGCGCGCGGTGTGGATCGGCGCGGTGGTGTTCTGGCTGGCGTGGATGTCGGGACCGGTGGGTGCGACCATCGCGTTCGGTGTGTTTTCCTTCCTCGCCTTGCGTGAATTCATGACCCTCGTGCGCACGCGTCGCGGCGACCACCGCAGCCTGCTGCTGGCCTTCTTTGTCGCGCTGCCGCTGCAGTACCTGCTGGTGGGTTTGCGCACCTTTGACCTCTTCACGGTCTTCGTGCCGGTGTATGTGTTCCTGGCGATTCCTGTGGTCAGCGCGCTGGCCGGCGACCCTGAACGTTTTCTGGAACGAAACGCCAAGATCCAGTGGGGCATCACGGTGTGTGTCTATGGCCTGAGCCACGCGCCCGCGCTCTTGCTGCTGAACCTGCCGGGCTATGACGGCCGCGGTGCCTTCCTGCTCTTCCTGCTGGTGATGGTGACGGCCACCGCGCAGATCGTGCAGGAACTGGCCAGCCGCAAACTGCGCCGTCGGCCGATGGTGCGGCAGATCGACCGCAGCTTTTCCTTCCGCGCCTGGGCATTGGGTGTGCTGGCTGCTGCGCTGATGGGGGCGGCCCTTTTCTGGATCACGCCGGTGGACCCGCTGCGCGCTGCCGCGCTGTCGGCACTGGCCGGCGGCTGCGGCAACCTGGGTGAACTGGTGATGCGCGCGCTGAAGAAGGACGCCGGCGTGCGTTACTGGGGCAACCGCAGTTCGGTCACTGGCGCGGTGGGGCTGCTGGACCGCGTGGCGCCGCTGTGTTTTGCCGCGCCCGTGTTCTTCCACGCCGTGCGCTGGTATTTCGTATGAAACGAGCCCCCCGCTCACTGCGTCCGCGCCCCCCGAGGGGGTGCTGCAAGCCATGCTGATCCTGGGCATCGACCCCGGCCTGCAGCGCACCGGCTTCGGCGTCATCGACGCACAAGGCCAACGCCTGAGTTACGTGGCCAGCGGCACCATCAGCACGCTGGAAGCGCCGCGTGGCGACCTGCCGTTGCGGCTGAAGATCATCTTCGAAGGTGTGCAGGAAGTGGTGCAGCGCTACCAGCCGGACTGTGCCTGCGCGGAGATCGTGTTTGTCAACGTCAACCCGCAAAGCACGCTGCTCTTGGGCCAGGCCCGCGGTGCCGCGCTGGCGGCGCTGGTCTCGGGCGGGCTGACTGTTGCCGAGTACACCGCGCTGCAGATGAAGAAAGCCATCGTCGGCCATGGCCTGGCCACCAAGGCGCAGGTGCAGGAGATGGTCAAACGCTTGCTGAAGCTGCCTGCGCTGCCGGGCAAGGACGCAGCTGATGCGCTGGGGCTGGCGATTTCCCATGCCCATGCGGGTGCGTCGATGGCTGCATTGGCGCAGGCTTCACCTTTGCAGCGCCGCCAGCATGCGCAATACCGCAAAGGGCGCACGTATTGATAGTTTCATCAGGAGCATGTCCATGAATTCACCCGTTAGCCCACTGATTCGCACCACTTGGATCGACATCGCACCCGGCTTTGCCGGCTACCTGGCGTTGCCGCCCAGCGGCAGAGGGCCGGGTCTGGTGCTGTGGCAGGAGATCTTCGGCGTCAACGAACACATCCGCATGGTGGCCGAGCAATACGCGCTGGACGGCTTTGTGGTGCTGGCGCCCGACACCTTCTGGCGCCAGGCGCCACGGGTCGAACTGGGCTATGAAGGTGCGGACCGCGACCAGGCGATGGTGCTGATGAAGGGCTACGCGGCAGCGGATGCGCTGGCCGATATCGGCGTTGCCGTTGCGGCCCTGCGCGCGTGCTCAGAGGTGACTGGCCGCGTGGGCAGCTTCGGCTACTGCATGGGCGGCCGGCTGGCCTACCTGGCCGCAGCCACGGCGGGGGTGGATGCAGCGGTGGCGTTTTACGGCGGCGGTATCCACGCCCAATTGGACCGTGCCGCAGCCATCACCTGCCCGGTGCAATTCCACTATGCCGAGCATGACGACAACATTCCGCTGGACGCCGTGGAGCGCGTACGCGCTGCCATGGCCGGCAAGGGCGCCGAAGTCCACATCTACCCCGGTGCCCACCACGGTTTCAACTGCTGGGCGCGGGCCAGCTACCACGCGCCCAGTGCGGCGCTGGCCCATGGCCGGGCGCTGGCGTTTCTGGCGGCCCGGCTTTTCGGCAACGGCACGGCCTGAAACAAAAAACCCCGGCACACCGCAAGGCCTGCCGGGGAGAAGTGCTCTCGCAGTGCGAGACACAGGAGGATCGGTGTCGTGGTGTCGTGGTGTCGCGGTGTCGTCAGGCGCGCGGACTGGTCACTTGCGCGATCAGCGAAGCGGGCGCATCGGACGTGGCCAGATGGTCCACACCCAGCAGCATCGCCAGGGTCAGCACCACGGCCATGGCGGCTGCGGCGATGCGGCTTTGTGCCGAGGTGTTGAAGGCAGCTTGTGCGGTGGTGTTCATGGTGGGCTCCGGGCTGTGTGGGTGAGATGCGATGGTGTGAATGTAGGCACCGCGCCGCTGCCGCGCAGCCCCGTTGCGACGACTTGCAGGCCAAAGCCGACAAAACGCCGCCAGCTGCGATGGATGGCGCGCCGCGCTTGTCGCAGGCCCACGCACCCGCTGCTCAGCCGTTGCATCCGCTGTTGCGCGGCCCCCGAAATGCGGTGCCATGCAGGCTTTGTTCAGGGCCACGACTGTGGCAGTCTTGTGACCTACTGGAAGCGCAGTCCCCCCTTGGAAGAAGGAGCCCTGGATGAGCAACGACAGCAGCTTGGTTTCTGCCAAGGTCTCCGCCACGGTCCCGGCCATTTGTGGAGGCAGCTTGCCGATTGCGCGCATGCGGGCCCTGTACAAGCTGATTGATGTGGAAAATCGCCTGGACAAGTTGCCGTCGCACGACCACGACCAACTGCGCGCCACCTACCAACGCATGCTGGACAAGGGCGCCGACCGCTTCCAGGTCAAACCTGGCGGCCTGCCCGCCATGGAACACTTGTACGACGAACTGCCCAACTTCACGGCCGTTCTCGACGACGTCAAACGGCAGCTTGCGCTGTGCCAGGACAGCCGCGACGCGCTGGAGATAACGCCGATGCTGCTGCTGGGGCCGCCCGGCATCGGCAAGACCCACTTTGCGCGGGAAGTCTCGCAGCTGCTGGGCACGGGCCTGGGCTTCATCAGCATGAGCAGCCTGACCGCAGGCTGGGTGCTCAGCGGCGCGTCTTCACAGTGGAAGGGCGCGCGCCCCGGCAAGGTCTTCGAGACGCTGGTGGACGGTGCCTACGCCAACCCGGTGATGGTGGTGGATGAGATCGACAAGGCGCGGTCTGAGCACGCGTACGACCCGCTGGGTGCGCTGTACAGCCTGCTGGAAATCGACACCGCCGGCGCCTTCACGGATGAGTTTGCCGAAGTCGCCATCGACGCCAGCCAGGTCATCTGGTTGGCCACTGCCAATGACGAACGTGCCATCCCTGACCCCATCCTCAACCGCATGAACGTCTTCGAGATCGAAGCGCCCGATGCAGATGCCGCGCGCGCCATTGCGCTGCGCCTCTATCAGCAGTTGCGCGCCCAGCACGGCTGGGGCCAGCGCTTTGATGAAGTGCCGCCCGACGCGGTGCTGGAACGGCTGTCCAGCATGGCCCCGCGTGAAATGCGCCGCGCCTGGATGACCGGCTTTGGCAACGCGCGTCTGGCTGGGCACGGCGCGGTTGAACTGGCGGACCTGCCCGATGGCGCGGCACGAAGGTCGCCGATCGGCTTCACGCAGTAGCGTCCGCTGCATTCGGTGCTGGAAGCCTGCGCATTCTGGTGGACTGCGTGGCCGGCACCAGCATGGCGCGCTGGGGGCGGGCGCGTGGGCTGCGGGCCATTTCCCGGCGCAGTTGCGCAAGGAAATGGCCAAGGCCGACTGGGACGAGCTGTTCCGGGACAGCGCCGACTTTGCCGACCTCAACTTCCGCAGCGTACGGCTGGCGCAGGGTTTCCTGCCCGGCAGCGAAACCGGCATCAAGAACAGCGGCGTGGTCAGCCCGCCCGGCGTCGTGCTCGGGCAGAAGGCGATTGGACACGTTCTGGATGGTCTGCTTGACCGCCAGGTCGGTAAACCCGCAGCCGGGCAGCGCCAGTGCAAGGGGCAGTGCCAGAGACAGCGAACGAGACAGCGAACGAGACAGCGAACGAGACAGCGAACGAGGCAGCGCCCGTGACTTTGGATTGCGCTTTCAGGCCCGCTTGCGGGCCAGCGTCAGCCCCACCAGCGCCAGCCCGGCCAGCGCCAGCGACGTCGGCTCCGGCACGTTGTTGCCCAGCGTGACGTTGCTGATGGTCAACGCGTAGGGCTGGCGGCCGACTTGCGTGCCGCTGTTGGTGGTGATGTAGTTCTCCATGCCGGTCAGCGTGCCGGTGCCGCCTACCCAGTAGCTGCCGCTGTTGAAGCCGTCGGTACCGCTGAAAGGCGCGCCGGTGGTGCTGGCGTAGCCGGCGCTGCTGCAGCAAAAGCTGACGAGCAGCGTGTAGACGCCGGTGTTCAGGTTCTGCGTCAGGTGCGAATACAGGCCGATGGAGTCGTCGTTGGTGATGATGTGGGCGCCAGCGATGTCAAAGAGCGAGAAGGTCGGGTCGCCGTAGCCGCTGGTGTAGACCATGTCCACGGTAGCGGGGGCGCCGACCGTGAAGGTGAAGGTGTCGTAGCCGTTGGCGCCGAAGGTGCCGGACACGGCCGTGGCCTGCGCACCGGCCATGGACAGGGCCGCAGCGGCGGCGATCAGGGCGGGGCGGAAGGCGGCGCGGATGAGGGTCATGGAGGTGTTCATGTGGGATTGACTGTTCTGAGGTTGCGGGGTAGGCGGTACCAACTCTACTGAGCAAGCGCTGAGCCAGGCTGGCAGGAATTGGGACTTCCCCAACGCCCCTTGAGCACGACAGCACGAAACAAGTGCTTACGGGTGTCCACTAAATCACCGCCCTTTGGTGTTGCCGTGGCGTCCGCGCGGCGGTGATTTCAACGCTGAGGGAGGGTGTCAATTTCTTCGACGTGCGGAAGTGCCGGTGCGGCCCTGGCCCCCAACCGCCGCCACTTCACTGCGCGGCGAAACCCCACGGGGCCGGTGAACAGCCGGGCGCCAATCAGCAGCAGGGCGGATTGCAGGGTGGGGCTCCGGATTGAAGGAGCCCTGATCGTGCGCGGCTGGCCAGTCTGCTGCCCGCACCGTGGCGGGACACGATGCAGACAGATCAGGATATTTGTGGCGGAGCGTCTGACCCAGCCGCCAAACCGGCCACGGCTTGAATCGCCGCTTCTTGTGCCTGCACCACGATGCGATCCTTCCAGGCCGGTGTGTCGGTGTAGAAGGCGTCGCGAAAGCGCTGCTTCACCGCCGCGCGGGCGTCGGCCGGGGCTTCGGGGTGGTTCTCCATCCACTGCTCGGCGCGCAGGGCGTCAATCACTTCGGCCATCGGCACGGTGCCGTACTCCAGTGCCATGGCGGTGTACTCGGCCTGCGGACACTCTTCATACACGCTGAAGGACATCAGGCCCGTGAGCTGTGCGCTGGCCGAAGAGCCGTCGTACATCGACGTGATGCCAAGCCCCCACCAGGCCCGGGCACGGGCCAGCGCAGAGGCTTCGTTCCTGCAAGCGAAGATACGCTCACCATGCCCGTTAGGCCCGAGCCCCGTGTGCAGGTCGATCCAGGCCAGCCGCGCGCAGCGGCGGCCGTGTTCCTGCAGCACATGGCGCAGCGTCTGCTGGCTCCATGTGGGCGTATGGCCGCCGAAGAACAGGCCTTGTGGATGGCTGTACTGGCCGCCGGTGACGGCGGCTTGCAGCCCCCTCGGGCCATGCTGCGCCGCATAGGCGGCGAGTGCGGCTTCGTTGTCGGCGCTGGGCGGCCAGGCGCTGGGTACCACGTGGGGCGCGATGGCGTCGTAGGCGGCGTTGTGCGGCAGCGGCTGGCTGAAGTCGTGCCAGTTGCGGTTGAGGTCCACGTTTTCTTGCGTGACCCTGCGCCACCATGAAAAGCCGTAGGGGTTCAAGCCGTGCACATACAACACGGCCACGCCTGCCTGGTGCGCAGCCGCGTGAAAGCCGGGATCGGCCAGCAGCGCGTTCTGCACGCCAGACCCGCAGTAGCCCTCCACCCCGTGGCAAGCGCTGCTGATGATCAGCAGCGAGCGCGCGCCGGCGGCGCCGAAGCGCGCCACATCCATCGCCAGCGGCTCTCCATCGCGGCCCAGCAGCGGGTGCGGGTGCGACACCACATCCAGGCCCGCTGCTTCGGCCGCAGCCAGAAATTTGCCGCGGGCTTCGGCGTAGCTTTGGGCGAAGAAGCCTTCAGTGGCGTTCATGTCTTGTCGATCAGGTGGGCTGAGGTGCAGCCAGCCACTCTTCGGCAATCCGCACCCAGGCCGTGGCGCCCAGCGGGATCAGTTCGTCGTTGAAGTCGTAGCTGGGGTTGTGCAGCATGCACGGGCCCAGACCGTGGCCGCCTTCGCGGTGGGTGCCGTCGCCGTTGCCCATCGTGAAGTAGCAGCCGTGTTTGGATTGCAGGATGAAGCTGAAGTCCTCAGCGCCCTTGGTGGGCTCGAAGGCAACCACCTGGTCGGCGCCGACCACGCCGGACATCACGCGCTTGACGAAGTCGGTTTCGCGCGCGTGGTTCACGGTGGGCGGGTAGTTGCGGCGGAAGGTGAAGTCGCAGGTGGCGCCGAAGGCGGCGCAGGTATGTTCTGCCACCGTCTTCATGCGTGACTCGATCATGTCCAGCGTCTCGATGGAGAAGGTGCGCACGGTGCCGCGGATCTCGGCCGAATCGGGCACGACGTTGGTGGCTTCGCCGGTGTGGATCATGGTCACCGAGATCACGCCCGGGTCGATGGGTTTCCTGTTGCGCGTGATGATGGTTTGAAAGGCCATCACCATCTGGCAGGCCACCGGCACCGGGTCCACGCCCAGGTGCGGCAGCGCGGCGTGGCTGCCCTTGCCGGTGATGGTGATGCGGAAGTCGTTGCTGCTGGCCATCATCGCGCCGGGGTTGACGCCGATCATGCCCACTGGCATGCCGGGCCAGTTGTGGGCACCGAAGATGGCCTCCATCGGGAACTTGTCGAAGAGGCCGTCCTTGATCATCTCGCGCGCGCCGCCGCCGCCTTCTTCGGCGGGCTGAAACACCAGGTACACCGTGCCGTCGAAGTTGCGATGTTTGCTGAAGTGCTTGGCGGCTGCCAGCAGCATGGCGGTGTGGCCGTCGTGGCCGCAGGCGTGCATCTTGCCCGCGTGCTGGCTGGCGTGGCTGAAGGTGTTGTGCTCGGTCATCGGCAGTGCGTCGATGTCGGCGCGCAGGCCCACGGCGCGGCTGCTGCTGCCGTTCTTGATG
>JANMKK010000391.1:0-6210 GCA_031372005.1 Rubrivivax sp. | reverse complement strand
GAGATCGATCCGCGCCAGTTCCATGGCCCTTCGCCCGTTCAGTCAGGCCCCGTTGGGCTCAATCCGGCTTGATGCCGGCGCGCTTGACGATGTCGGCCCAGATCTTCTGCTGCTTGGCAATGAAGGCTGCAAATTCCTCTGGCGGGCCACCGCCGCCGATGGCGCTGTCGCTGGCAAAACGTTCGGTGACGGCGTTGCTCTTCAGCGCTTTCAGCGACTCTTCCTGCAGCCGCTTGACCACCTCGCGCGGTGTGCCGGCGGGCGCCAGGATGCCGTACCACTGTGAAGTCTCGAAGTCCTTGAAGCCCATCTCGGCCACGGTGGGCACATCGGGCAGGGCAGGCAGGCGCTGTGGCGTGCCGACGGCAATGGCGCGCAGCTTGCCGCTCTTGATGTGCGCCAGCAGCGCCGGCAGCCCGGCGCTGCTGGCCTGCGTGCGGCCGGCCAGCAAATCCGTCAGCTGCGGGCCGGTGCCGCGGTAAGGGATGTGGGTGATGAACATGCCGGTGACGAGCTTCAGGTATTCCATCGCCAGGTGGCCCGCGCTGGCGTTGCCGGCGCTGCCGTAGTTGAGCTTGCCGGGGTTCTTCTTCACATGGGCCACAAATTCCTTGAAGTCCTTCGCCGGCACGTCGGGGTGGATGACAAAGAGGTTGGGCACTTTGGCCAGCAGCGTCACCGGGATGAAGTCCTTGTTGACGTCGAAGGGCTGGTTGGGAAAGATGATCGGGTTCACCGCCAGGCTGCCGACGTGTCCGAGGATGATGGTGTGGCCGTCGGGCGTGGCCTTGGACACGTCCACCATCGCCGGCAGGCCGGCGCCGCCGCCCTTGTTGTCCACATAGACGGTCTGGCCCAGTTGCTTGGTGAGTTCGTTCGCCACCGTGCGGGCCACGATTTCGCTGGTGCCGCCGGGTGCGAAGGGCACGACGAAGCGGATGCTCTGGCGCGGCCACGCGGGCTGTGCACGCGATAAAGCGGGCAGAGCCAGGCTGCTGGCAGCCAGCACGGTGCGGCGGGTGGTCATGGGGGTGTCTCCTCGTGGGATGGTTTCAGCGCAAGGTGTGGTCGCCAAGAGCCATCCGCCGAATGTCCGGCATGCCCGGCAGTGACGCCATAGGTGTGAATCAGGTGGCCGCAAGATCTGCCATTCTGGGGATGGAGTTCATGTCCACGCGGTGCAACATCACGCCCTGCCGCAACCGTGGAACATTGCCATGCAACCCTCTTCGTCCTGGCGTCACTTTTGGCTTCACTCTTGGCTTCACCCCTGGCTTCACCCCTGGCGTAACCCCTGGCGTCACCCTTGGCTGTACCGGGCTGAAGTGGCGATGTCTGCCATCAGCACCGTGCTCTTCGCCTGGACCCTGGCGGACCCGCAGTGGATCGAGCGTTGGTTGGACGAAGCCCCCGATGGCGGCGACGGCAGTGCAGAACGCTGGTTGGTGGGGGGCTGCTTTTTCATCGCCGCGTGGCTGGCCGCTGTGCTCGCGCGGCGTGAGCGTCGGCATTTGCGTGGGCGAGTGCGTCGTGCTGTGCGCGGTGCTGAACGTCGTCCTGTGCGCGCCAGCGAGTAGCCGCAGCATGAACGGCACACGGTGAGCCAGCCCACCTGGGCGCAGGCCTTTCCAGGCGGCGTCGCAGACGCCGAACTGCAGCACGGCCTGACGCGCAACGTCAGTGGCCACCCGGTGGCCGTGCGGCTGGCTGACGGCCAGGTGATGTGGCGCGGGGCTGAAGTCTTGCAGCCGCTGCTGCTGGGCCAGGGCCTGGCGCTTGGCTTGGCGTTCGACTTGGCGCCCGGCACACCTTCGGCGCCAGCGCGTGTGGTGGCATTGGCGCTGCACGAAGCTGGCACCGAACGCTGGCGCAGCGCGCCACTGCCGTGGCCTGAACGGGTTGCCCGGGGCGATGCAACGGTGGCGTCATCGGCGGGGTCATGGGCTGCCTCATGGGCTGCCTCAGGGGCGGTTCATGCGGGTTGGCTTGCCGACCGCATCCTGCTGCGCTGGTCTTTGCAGCCTTTGTACCGGGGCGGCGCCGCGCCGGGGTTGTCCAGGGCGAAGGCCGCTGCGGTGCGGGGCAGTTGTCTGCTGGACGTGGCCAACGGTGCACTGCACAACGCGCCGGCGGAACTCGACAGTCTCACCGTGGCCCCTGCAGCCGACGAACCGTCAGACGACCCCTGCGTGACCGCCCAGCAGTTGCTGGGCGGTGTGCGATACAGCCTGCGACAAGCGCCAACGCCGGGCGCACCGCAAGCGCCGGGGCTGAACACCACGCTGAACACAACGCTGAGTACCACGTTGACGGCCCATGACCCGGTGCGTGGGCTTGACCTGTGGCACTGCCTGCTGGACGAGGCGCCCCGCAAGTCGCCGCGCGCACTGCGGTCCTGAACCCCAGGGCCGCAGCCTGCGCGCCCAACCCGAGGAGACACGACGATGGCACTCTCAGACCAAGACCTGGCCCGCAAGCGCGGCCTCAGCGTCGAGCTGGTTCAACGCTTGCGCCAGACGCGCGGCACCAGCAACGACAGCCTGGAACAAGCCCCTGAAGGCGCGCTGCGGCGCGCGCTGCGGCGGCTGAACTACCCCGACCTGGCACGCGCCCGCCAGCTGCACTTGCTGAAGCAGTCACGCGGTGACGACGGCCAGGTGCCGGTGCATGCACTGGCGCGCGCGGTGCAGCAGGTGACTGCGATGCGCAGCCAAGCCGTGCAGCGGCAACGGGGCCCCCAGTCGCGTGGCCTGCAAAGCCGCGGCGCCGGCCTGCCGGTGACGGGCGCCCTCACGCCGCTGGCCCTGGTGGGCGCCGCACCCGCGCCGCCGCTGCTGCGCACGGCGGGCCTGGCGACGACACGCTGGCAATGGCTGGGGCCTGGCAACGTCGGCGGCCGTACGCGCAGCATCGTCATCCACCCCACCAGCCCGCAGCGCATGCTGGCGGCCAGCGCCGGTGGCGGTGTCTGGTTCACCGAAAACGGCGGTGCGCGTTGGGACCCGGTGGACGACTTCATGGCCAACCTGGCGGTGTCGTGCCTGGCCATCGACCCTGGCAACCCGAACCTGGTGTATGCCGGCACCGGTGAAGGCTTTGGCAATGGCGACGCGCTGCGCGGTGGCGGCATCTTCCGCATCAGCGGCGGTGCAGGAGCGAACAGTTGGCAGTCCATCGCGGCCACCAAGAGCTTCACCGCCATCAACCGCATCGGGGTGTCGCGCAACGGCAAGACGGTGCTGGCGGCTACGCCGGACGGCATCAAGCGCAGCATTGATGCGGCGCGCAATGTCTGGGCCACGGTGCTGGCCAGCCCGGTGGCCGACATCAAGTGCCACCCGACCTTGTCCACCCGCGCGGTGGCCGGGGGCCAGGGCAACGGCCAGGCCTGGTACAGCAGCAACAGCGGCCTGACGTGGAAGCCGGCCACCCATGCCGGCGCCTGGAGCGGCCGGGTGGAGCTGGCCTATGCGCGCAAGAACCCGAACATCGTCTATGCCGCCGTGGAAGGCGAGGGCGGCAGCTTGTGGCAGTCCACCGACGGTGGCAAGACTTACGCGCAGCGCAGCGCGCTGGGCACCGACGGCCGCCCCGCAGCGTGGCTGGGCGACCAGGGCTGGTACGGCAATGCGCTGTGGGCTGGCGACCCGACGGACGAGAAGCTCGTCATCCTGGGCGGCGTCAACCTCTGGCGCAGCAGCGACGGCGGCAGCACCATCGCCGAGATCAGCACCTGGTGGGACGGCAATTCGGTGCACGCCGACCACCACGCCATCGTCGCCCACCCGGGCTATGACGGCGTCAACAACCGCACCATGTTCTTTGGCAACGACGGCGGCATTTTCAAGGCCGCCGACATCCGCGCCACCGGCCATGAGGCCGAGCCGCCCTTTGTGCAGGGCTGGGCCGGGCTGAACAACCACTACGGCGTGACGCAGTTCTACGGCGGCGCGGTGCACGCGCCCAGTGGCCGCATCGTGGCCGGCGCGCAGGACAACGGCACCCTGGCCCTGGCCCCTGGCGCCGACAGCGAACACTGGGGCACCTGGTTCGGTGGCGACGGCGGCTGGTGCGCGTCCGACCCCGCGGACCCGACCGTGTTCTACGGCGAATACGTCTTCCTCAACATCCACCGCAACACCGACGCCTGCGCCACCAACGACACGCAGGGCGACCGCTACATCAGCGGCCAGTTCTGGGACGGCGTGGCGGGCGACTGGGCCTGGAAGCCGGTGCCCTTCCAGATCCCTGATGCGCGCACGCAGGACGCGCTTTTCATCGCGCCTTTCGTGATCGACGCGCGCAACCCGAACCGGCTGCTGGGCGGTGGCCTGTCGCTGTGGGAAACCACCAACGCCAAGGCGCCCAACACGCCCACCAGCGGGCCGCGCTGGCGCGCTATCAAGGGCAGCACAGGAAGCCACATCTCGGCCATTGCGGTGTCGCCAGCCAACTCGGATGTGGTGTGGGTTGGGCATGAGGACGGCGCGGTTTTCCGCTGCATCAACGCCACCAGCGCCGCGCCGACCTGGCAGCGCCGCGACCACCAAGGCAGCAAGCCGTTGACGCCCGCGCGCTACTGCACGCGCATCGTGCCGCATGCCACCGACGTCAACACCGCCTACGTCACCTTCGGCGGCTTCGTGGCCGACAACGTCTGGGTCACCCGCGACGGCGGTGCCACCTGGTTGGCGCTGGGCTCAGCGCTGCCGGCGGCGCCGGTGCGCACGCTGACCGTGCACCCGCGCAAGGCGCAGCTGCTGTACATCGGCACCGAGGTCGGTGTCTTCGCCAGCGCCGACACCGGTGCGACCTGGTCACCCACCAACGAAGGGCCGGCCAACGTGTCGGCCGATGAGCTGTTCTGGGCCGGGCAGACGCTGGTCTGCGCGACGCACGGGCGGGGCATGTACCGCATCGACTTGAGCGCGGCCTGAACCGCCTGGACTGCCCAAGCCGCCCAAGCCGCCTAAACCGCCCAAGCCGCCTAAGCTACCCGTCGGCGCCGCCACAACAGCATCGCGCAGCCGATGAAGCCCAGCCCAGCAAGCCCGGCCAGGTTCACCGCCGTGCCCGGGCTGGGCGTGGTGCTGGCCACGATGCCGATGCGCAGCAGCGCCGCACCCGCCAGGGTGGAAGACACCGCGCCGCTCATCAGCCCTTCGCGCCCGCCCTGGCCCAGCCCGGGCCCCAGCGCGGCGCTGAAGGCGCCGCACAGCAGCAGCGCCCAGCCGGCCCCGGTGCAGGCCTGCGCCACCAGCAGCCAAGGCAGTGAGGGCGCCCAGGCCGCTTCAGCACTGCCCAAGGCCGCCACTGCGGCGCCCAGCAACATGGCGGTTAGCGGGCCAGCACGCTTGGCCCACCAACCGGCAGGCAGCAGCGCCAGGTTGAAGCCGACCCAAAAAGCCGGCAGCAGCCAGGGCAGGTCCGCCGCCGGTGCAAAACGCAGCGCCAGCGGTGCACTGGCGACAAAGCCATGCCACTGGAAAGCCACTGCAGCCAGCGCGAAGGCCAGCAGAAAAGCCCAGGCGGGCACGCGGCGCGCGGCGGTGTCTGCAGTGGCTGCGCGTGGCGCCGCAGTGCCGCGGGCCTGCCGTGCCAAAGACCGTTCTGCCGCCACCATGCCCAGCGTCACCGCGGCCAGGCACACGGCCGACAACGCAAAGGGCCAGACAGGGTCCAACGTCTTCAGCTGCAGCCCGACGTAAGGCGCCACCGCGCCGGCAACACCCAGGCCAAAGCTGTTCAGCGCAATCGTCATCGGCTGCGCCGGCCGCGCCACATAACGGCCCAGCAGCGTGAGCGGCGGGGCGCGCAGGGCTGACGACGTCACGGCCCAGAAAAAGGTCACGCCGATGAACAGCAGCGGCGACCCCCAAGGCGCCACCCACGGCAGCAGCACAAAGGCCAGCGTGGACAAGAGCGTTGCCGCCAACACCCCGTGCCCGATGCGACCCAGCACCTGCACCGCGCGGTCGCTGTACAGGCCCACCAGCAGGTCGGTGAGCAGAAACACCAGCTGGTCGGCCAGCAGCAGCCACGGCACCCAGCTTCGCGCGATGCCTGCCTGCTTGGCCAGTTGCGGCAGGTAGGCGGCATAGACCACCCAGCCCAGCGCCAGGCAGAACTGCACCACGGCCAGGTACAGGCCGATGGAAAGCAGAGGGCGGGCTGTGGAGTGGGTGCTGTTGGTGATGGTGTTCATGCGGT
>JANMKK010000389.1:0-18377 GCA_031372005.1 Rubrivivax sp. | reverse complement strand
CGGCGTGATGTTGACCGACAGGCCTGCAGTGCCGGCCAGGCTGTAGTTGCCGGCGTCGGCGCCGCTCAGCGACAGGCCGCCCAGCACCACGGCCTTGCCCTGGCCGACATGCTTGTCGAGCATCGTGCCGCTGTTCAGGCCGGCGCCCGGCAGGTTGACGGTGACGTTGTCACCGGCAATCACGTCGCCGCTGGCTGTCCCAAGTGTGCCGCTGACGTTGACCTGCACGTTCAGCGTGCCGTCGTAGACGCGGTCAACGGCAGTGATGCCGGACAGGCCCGTCACGTTGAGCGGCCTCGCGGTAATGCCACCCGTGGTGGTGGCGCTGGTGCTGGTGAGCGCGTAGTTGGCGGCGTCGGTGCCAGACAGCAGGATGCCGCTGACGAGCACGGCCTTGCCGGAGCCCACGTTCTTGGCGCCGGCGCCGCTGAAGATGGCGGACTCTGAGACGCTGACAACGTCGCCCGCGATGAGGCCCGACGCGGTGCGGGTGACGGGCGCGGCGGTGGTGCCGTCATACACGCGCGTGCCACCGGTGTAACTGGCGCTGATGGACCGCGGCGTGATGTCGGCGGTGGCTGTGCCGCTGGGGTTGACCAGGCTGTAGTTGCTGGCGTCGATGCTGGACAGCGCGCCGTTCTGCACATCGATGGTCTTGCCCACACCGGCGTTGCGTGCACCGCTGCCGCTGAACACACCGCTGGCGCGGATGAGCACGCTGTCGCCGGCCACGATGTCGGCCGAGCTGGCCGTGGCGGTGGCGGCGGTCGTGCCGTCATACACGCGGCTGACGCCCGCGTAGCTGGCCGTCAGGCTTTTCGGGGTGATGTTGACCGTGACGCCGCTGGTGCTGGCCACGCTGTAGTTGCCGGCGTCCGTGCCGCCCAGCAGCAAGCCGGCCACGGCCACGGCCTTCGCGCTGCCGACGTTCTTGTCGGCCAGGGTGCCCGTGGTCTGGCCCGTGGGCGGTGCGGTGATGGTGACCACGTCGCCAGCGATCAGGTCGGCCGGGTTCAGCGTGACGGTGCCCGTGGTGGTGACCGTGACGGCCACCGTGCGCGTGCCGTCATAGACGCGGTCGGCGGCCGTCACACCCGTCAGGCCCAGGATGCCCAGCGGCCGAGGTGTGATGCTGCCGGTGGTGCTGGTGCTGGTGCTCAGCAGGCTGTAGTTGATGGCGTCGGTGCCTGACAGCGAGATGCCGCTCACGTCCACGGCCTTGCCAGCGCCGACATTCTTGGCTCCGGTGCCACTGAAGACGGCCGTTTGGCTGAAGCTGACGCTGTCGCCGCTGACGAGCCCGCCCAGGGTGCCGCTGACCGGCGCGGCAGTGGTGCCGTCATAGACGCGTGTGCCGCCCTGGTAAGACACGGTGGCGGTGCGCGGCGTGATGTCGGCACGGGCGCTGCCAGTGCCGTTGAGCAGCGCGTAGTTGGCCGCATCGGTGCTGCCCAGCACGCCCCCAGTGACGCTGATGGCCTTGCCGGTGCCGGCGTTCTTGCCGGCGCTGAAGACACCGCTGCCGCTGATGCTGAGGCTGTCGCCGGCCACCACGCCAGCCGAGGTGCCGACGACGGTGGCTGCGCTGGTGCCGTCATAGACGCGGTTGACGCCGGTGTAGACGGCCACCAGCGACTTGGGCGCGATGTTGACTGTGATGCCGTTGGTGGCCGACACCGTGTAGTTGCCGGCGTCTGCGCCGGTCAGCGCCAGGCCGTCCACCACCAGCGCCTTGCTCAAGCCGGCGTTCTTGTTCAGCATCGTGCCGGTGGTCAGGCCCGAGGTGGGCGGGACGACGCCCACGATGTCACCGGCCACGATGTCGGCCGGGTTGACGTCGATGCTGCCGTTGCTGGTGACGGTGACGCCAACGGTGCGCGTGCCGTCGTAGACGCGGTCATTGGCGGTCACGCCAGTCAGGCCTGTCAGGCTGATGGGCTTGGGCGTGATGGTGCCCACCGTGCTGGCGTTGCTGGTCAGCAGCCGGTAGTTGATGGCGTCGCTGCCCGTCAGCGTGATGCCGGTGATCTGGATCGCCTTGCCGGTGCCGGCGTTGCGTGCGCCGCTGCCGGTGAAGCTGGCGCTTTGTGCCAGCGCGATGCTGTCGCCGACCACGAAGTTGGCGGTGCTGCTGCTGACCGGTGCAGCCGTGCTGCCGTCATAGACACGGCTGCCGCCCGTGTAGGTGGGCGTGATGGTGCGTTGTGTGACGTCGGCCGTGGTGCTGCCAGTGCCGTTGACGAGCGTGTAGTTGCCAGCATCCGTGCCCGACAGGTTGGCGCTGGTGATGTTGATGGCTTTGGCGGTGCCGACATTCTTGGCCAGCACGCCTGTGAAGATGCCGCTGCCACGGATCAGCAGGCTGTCGCCGCTGATGAGGTCGGTGGACGCACCGGAGACGCTGGCGGCGGTGCTGCCGTCATAGACGCGGTTGACGCCGCTGTAGCTGGCGGTGAGCGACTTCGGTGAGATGTTGACGCTGATGCCGGCGGTGCCACCGATGCTGTAGTTGCCGGCGTCGGTGCCGGTGAGCGTGAGGCCATCGACCGTCACTGCCTTGCCGTTGGCAACATTCTTGTTGGCCACGGTGCCGGTGGTGATGCCGGAGACGGGCACATCGATGGTGACCACGTCGCCGCTGACGATGTCGCTGCTGTTGGGGACCAGCGTCACGCCGGTGGGCACGGTGACCGTGACCACGCGGGTGCCGTCGTACACGCGGTCGGTGGCCGCCACGTTGGTCAGGCCGCTGACGGTGATGGGCTTGGGCGTGATGCTGCCGGTGGTGGTGTCGGTGGTGTTGGCCAGCAGGTAGTTGCCAGCGTCGGAACCCGCCAGCGCGATGTTGCTGACGCTGATGGGCTTGCCGTTGCCGACGTTGCGCGCACCGGCGCCGGTGAACACTGCGGTCTGCGTGGCCACCACGTTGTCGCCCGCGATGCGGTTGGCCAGCGTGCCCGTGACCACGGCGCTGGTGCTGCCGTCATAGACCTTGTTGCCGCCGCCGTAGTTGGCGGTAAGCGTGCGCGGCGTGATGTTGGCGGTGGTGCTGCCGGTGGTGTTGGCAAGCAGGTAGTTGTCGCGCGACGCGCCGGTGAGGAAGGCGCTGATGACGCTGACGGCCTTGCCGGTGCCCACATCCTTGCCGGCGGTGAACAGGCCCTGGGCGTTGAAGCCCAGGCTGAGCGCGTCGATGGCAAGGATGTCGCCCGATGTGGCGGTGACGAGCGCGTCGGCCGTGCCGTCATAGACCCTGCTGACGCCGCCATAGACGGCGGTCAGGCCCCTGGGCGTGATGTTGGCCGTCAGGCCGGTGGCGCCGATGAGCGAGTAGTTGGCGGCCGAGCTGCCGCCGATCGTCAAGCCCGTGATGGCCACCGGCTTGTTGTTGCCGACATTGCGGTCGGCCAGCGTGCCGGTGCTGATGCCACTGAGGGGCAGCGAGACGCTGACGACGTCGCCAGCAATCACCGCACTCGTGTCCACCGTGGCGCCCGCCCCGTTGACGGCCACCGTGGTCGTGCCGTCATAGACGCGGCCAGTGGCGGTGATGCCGGTCACGCCCAGTGGCCGCTGGGCGATGGTGGCGGTGGTGCTGGCGGTGGTGTTGACGAGGCTGTAGTTGGCGGCCTGCGCGCCCGTCAGGGAAATGCCGCTGATCGACACCGCCTTGTTGACACCGGCCGAGCCGTCACCCGTGAAGCGTGCGGTCTCCATCAGGCCGACGCTGTCGCCCGCCACGAACTGAAGCGAACTGCCCACCACGGCGGCCGAGACATCCAGCACGCCGTTGTAGATGCGGCTGGCGCCGGAGTAACCCGCCGTCACCAGCTTGGGCGTGATGTCGGCGCTGGTGGTGGCGGTGGTGCCGGCAAGCGAATAGTTGGCAGCGCCGGCGCCGCCGATGACGATGTTGCTGATGCTGATCGGCTTGGCCGTGCCCACGTCGCGCGCATTGCCGCCTGTGAAGATGGCTTGCTGGCTGAAAGTGACCGTGTCGCCAGAGGCGATGCCTGCGGTGGTGGACGTGACGCTGGCACTGACCCCGCCGTTGTAGACGCGGCTGATGCCGGTGTAGGTGGGCGTCAGCGCCAGCTGCGTGATGTTGACGGTGATGCCGCTGCCGGCGGCGTCGATGCTGTAGTTGAGCGCGTCGCCGCCGCTCAACGTGAGGCCGGTCACCGTGACCGGCTTGTTGGTGCCGATGTTCTTGTTGGCGATGGTGCCGGTGTTCAGGCCGCCGCCGGGCAGCGTGATCGCCACCGCGTCACCGGCAACGAAGCCGGCAGACGAGACCGTGCCCGCCGTGACTGCAACCGTGGTCGTGCCGTCATAGGCGCGGTCGGTGGCGGTGATGCCGCTCACCGTGACGGGCTTGGCCGTCACGGTGCCGGTGGTCGTGGCGGTCGTGTTGCCCACCGTGTAGTTGCCCGCACCCGTGCCCGACAGGCTGATGCCGCTCACGCTGATGGGCTTGTTCGTACCCACGTTCTTGGCAGCAGTGCCGGTGTAGACGGCGGTCTGCGTGGAGCTGAGCGCATCCACCGAAAAGACGCCTGATGCGCCGAGGTTGAGCGTCACCGCGGCGCTGGTGCTGCCGTCATACACGCGGCTTGCGCTGCTGAAGGCCAGCGTCACCGGCTTGGGCGTGATGCTGGCGGTGGTGGTGAGTGTGGCGTTGCCGGCAGCCAGCGCGGTGTTGGCGAGCCGGTAGTTGGCGGCGTCGGTGCTGGTGAGCTGGTCGAAGGTGAGGGTGACGGTCTTGGCGGTGCCGACGTTTCTGGCGCCGGTGCCCGTGAAATTGGCCCACGGGTTGTAGCCGTAGTAGATGTTGACGTAGTCGTTGCTGATGAACGAAACCACGTCGCCGGCGATGAAATCGGTGGTCGTGGCTGCGGTGCGCGCCGTGACGCCGCTGTCATAGACCTTGTCACTGGCGGTGTAGCTCACTGCCACGTCTTTCGGCGTGATGTTGACGGTGACGCCACCGCCGCTGCCGCTGGTGATGCTGTAGTTGCCGGCGTCGGCGCCCGTCAGCGCCAGTCCGGGCACGGTGACGGCTTTGGCGTTGCCGACGTTCTTGTTGACCATCTGGCCAATGACGGTGCCGGTGCCGGGCGTGGCCACACCCACCACGTCACTGCCCACCACGGCCGTGGTGTCGACGGTGGCGCCACTGACGGCAACGGCAACGTCGCGCGTGCCGTCGTAGACCCGGTTGGTGGCAGTCACGCCGCTCACGGCCAGCGGTTTGGGCGTGATGGTGCCTTGGGTGGCAGTCGTGGTGTTCTGCACCGCCCAGTTGGCGGCGTCCGTGCCGGTGATGCTGATGCCGGACGCGGTGATGGGCTTGGCGGTGGCCACGCCACTGGTGTTGTACGCAACGTTCTTGTCGTTGTAGCCCAGGCTCGTGGTGGTGATGGTGACGTTGTCGCCGCCCCAGACGCTGGAGGAGTTGTAGTAGTAGTCGTTGTAGAACAGCACCGACGCTGTCGTCGTGCCGTCGTAGACGCGGTTGGTCTGCGCGTTGGTGGTCAGCAGCAGGTTCACCACACGCGGCGTGATCGTGACGTTGACGCCGCCGGCCAGTGGTGAATAGTTGCCGGCATCCACGCCGCGCAGGCCCAGGCCGGTGACGGTTACCGGCTTGCCCGTGCCGACGTTCTTGTCGGCCATGGTGCCCGTCAGGCCGGTCAGCCGGGGCTGCACCAGGTCACCCGCGACCAGGCCAGAAAGCGACACCGCGCCAGTCGTCAGGGTGACGCTGGTGGAGCGGTCGTATTGACGGTCAGTGGCGCTGATGCCGTTGACCGTCAGCGTCTTGGGCGTGATGTCCACGCTGACAGCGTTCAGGCCAGCCAGTGTGTAGTTCAGCGCATCGGCGCCGGTGAGCGACACGCCCGACACAGTGACGGCTTTGCCGGTGCCCACATTTTTGTTGGCCACGTTGCCGCTGCTCACGGACGACAGGTCAATGGTCACGTCGTCGGTGCCAATCACGCCGCTGGGGGTGGCCGCCGCCACGCTGACGGCCACCGTGGTGGTGCCGTCGTAGGCGCGGTTCGTGGCGCTGAAGCTGCCGGCCGTCAGTGTGGCGGGCGTGATGTTGGCGGTGGTGGTGGTGGCAGTGGTGGCCGTGGGCAGCACGTAGTCAGACGCCCGGCCGGTGGTGCCGTCGGCCAGCGTGTAGCTGCCACTGATGTTGACGGTTTTGCCGGTGCCGACCGTCTTGCTTGCAAACTGCAGGGCAAAGCCGCTGCCGGGCTGGAAGACCAGGTCTTCACCGGCAACCAGCCCGCCAAATTGCGGGTTGGCCGACACGGTTGCAGTCAGCGTGCTGTCGTAGACCTTGTTCGCGGCCAGGCCCGCCAGCGTCAGCGGGCGCGGCGCAATCGTGAGGTTGGCCGTGCCCGCCACCAGCAGGTCATAGCCGTTCTGCACCGAGTACATATTGGCGGCGGTCAGCCCGTAGGTGCCCGCATGCGACGACACACCTGCCACGAGGATGCGTTCGGGGTTGGCCACCGCCGTGCTGTTGACGACGATGGCCGCGCTGCCCAGGCTTGCAGTGCCGTCATAGACCTTGCTGACGTCGGCCAGTGTCAACGACAGCGGTGTCAGGAAGCTGCGCAGCAGCGGCGTGGTCTGGCCGCCGTAGATGCGCCAGACCTGGGTCGTGCCGCCGGTGGTGGCCATGTCCCAGTCTGCAGGGAAAGTGGCGCCGGTCTTCAGCAAGGCCAGTGTGCTGGCGGTGCCGCCGGCACTGGTCGCCTGGCCGGTGGTGTCGGTGGCCCAGAAGCTGCTGCTCACGCTGCCACTGGCGATGCGCTGGCCCACCAACCCGCCCACAAACCGCTGACTGCCGCTGGGCAAACTGACAGCGCCGGTGGCGTACGTGCGTGTCACGCTTGCATTGTTGACAAGTCCTACCAAGCCGCCGCCCGACCAGCGACCGACCGTGCTGGTCACGGTGACGGCGCCGGTGGCATAGCTGTCACTCAGTGCGCTGACGCTGGGGTTGTTGCTGACCAGGGCGCCCAACAGGCCACCGGCATACACGCTGGTGAAGGTTGACAGGATCGCGTTGCCGGCGAGGCGCACGTTGCCCGTTGCGTAATTGCGCGTCAGCACGCCGGAATTTGAGACCGTTCCGACCAGGCCGCCCAGTTGCTGGGTCGATGTGCTGCCCAGGCCCAACACATTGCCGGTGGCAGCGCTGTCGCGGATGCCGCCAAAGCCCTGAAACTGTCCCACCAGGCCGCCGACCTGCGTTGTGCCTTGCACGTCTCCGCTGGCACGGCTGTTGGTGATGCCTGCGAGGTTGGTGTTGTAGGGGCCGGAGTAGTAACCCACCAGACCACCGGCAATGTTGTTGCCGCTGACGGCGCCAGAAGCGCTGCTGTTGCTGACCCCACCCGAACTGTTGACGGCCGATGCGTAGTCGTCAAAGAAGCCGATAAGGCCGCCTGTGTAGTTGCCGCCAGTGACTGCACCGGTGGCACGGCTGTCGTTGATGGCCGAACCGGTGGCGGAATAGGTGTAGGCGTAGCCCACCAGGCCGCCGACGTAGCCGTTGGCCAGCGTGGAGCTGACGGCGCCGCTGGCAAAGCCATTTGTGATCCCGGCGTCGGTGTGATAACCCACCAGCCCGCCGACGTACTGCGTGCCGGTGACGTTGCCGGTGGCTGAACTGTTGCTGAGCGGGTCCGTGCCGCTGTACTGGCCTACCAGGCCGCCCGTGTAGTAGCGGCCGGCCACCGCGCCGGTGGCTCTGCTGTCGGCGATGCCCGCACCATTGAACTGCCCCACCAAGCCGCCCACGTAGTGAGACGAGCTGTTGACGTTGACGCTGTCGCGGCCGGTGACGTTGCCGCTGGTGTTGCTGCTGACGATGCTGCCGCCGTTGAAACCACCCACCAGGCCGCCAGCATACGAGTTGCCAGAATCCGCGAAGACTGAACCTGCGGCCGAGCTATTGGCAATCTGCGATCCGCTCAGGTAGTTGTAGTAATAGCCCACCAGTCCGCCGGCATAGACGGTGCTGTCGCCGCTGACCGTGACGCTGCTGGTGGCGGTGCCAGCCGTGCCGCGCGTCACGCTTGTGTAGTACAGCAGGCCCACCAGTCCACCCGTGTACTGGCCGCCTGAAACGTTGCCGGTGGCAGAGCTGTTGTTGATCGTGCGCAGCACGCTGCCGCCGCCGTTGCCATAGCCAATGAGGCCGCCCACGCTGGCCGTAGCAACCGTGCTGACGACATCACCGGTGGCACGGCTGTCGCTGATGTTGCCGCTGTTGTACCAATAACCTACCAGCCCACCGCCGTCAAAGTTGGTGTTGACGCGGCCGTGCGCTTCAGAGGCGGTGATGCTGCCGCCGGAGCTCATCTGGCCAATCAGCCCGCCCACGTATTGGGTGCCGGTGAAGGCGCTGCCCGTGACGTTGCCGTCAGCCCGTGCCGTGCTGATGTTGCCGGTGCTGCCGTAGTAGCCCACCAGGCCGCCGGTGTAGTAGCCGCCAGACACGGCGCCCGTGGCAGTGGCGCTGGTCAGCGCGCCCGTGCCGTCGAAGTTACCGACCAGCCCGCCGACAGACCGGCTGTTGATGGTGCTGTGGGTGGCCTCGACGCGCCCGCTGGCGCTGCTGGCCAGCACCGAACCCGCGTTCATCAAACCAACCAGGCCACCGACATTGCCGTAGGGTGCCGCGCTGCTGACATTGCCGCTGGCGCTGCTGGTGTTGATCTGCCCCCCTGTGATCGCATGGGTGAAGTGGCCGACCAGGCCGCCCGCATACACGGTGTTGTTGTTGTTGACGTTGACGTTGGCAGTGACGGCACCGGCAGCCGTGCCACTGACGATGCCGGTGTTCTGCGCGTAGCCCACCACGCCGCCGACGTAGTCGCTGCCGGTGACGCTGCCAGTGGCAGATACGTTGCTCAGGCTGCCAGCGGTCTCGGCGCGGCCGACCAGACCACCGGCCACGGAACCCGTGGACACCGTCACGCTGCCTGTGGCAGCGCCGCGCAGCACGCCCTGCGAGGGCGAGTTGATCCACCCCACCAGGCCGCCCGCGTTGGCCGTCCCCGTGGTGGATACGCTACCCGACGCGCTGCTGTCGATGATGCGGCCGCGGCTTTGTGCGCCCACCAGGCCGCCGGCATGCACGGTGGCGCCCTGCGCGGTGACGCTGCCGCTGGCGCTGCTGCGGCTGATGTCGCCCGTGAAGCTGCCGGTTGAGTTCTCGAAGCTGCCCACCAGGCCGCCGGCCCAGGTGGTTCCGCCAGAGGTGGCATTGACAGTGACGCTCGAAAACGCGTTGTCGATCACCGTGTTGCCGTTCGGGCCCGCCGCGAGCGGGCCGACCACCAGGCTGCTGGACGTGCGCGTGCCGGTGATGCTGCCGCCTTCCAGCCGCACATTGCGCAGCGTCGCGCTCGTGGTGCGCCCGAAGAGCCCCAGATACAGCACGTCGCTGCGGTTCATGAACAGACCCGTGATGCTGTTGCCCAGGCCGTCGAAGCGCCCGGTGAACGAGCCTGCAGCCTGGCCTGCGTTGCCGCCGTCGCCGATCGGGTTGAAGCCGCTGTTGTTGTTCCAGCTGCTGGTTGCCGTGGCGTCGATGTCGCTGGCCAGGGCGTAGTTGCCGCCCCGCGTGGTGTCACTGACATCAATCGCCTGCAGCTCATTGACGTCGCGGATCATCGTGTAGGTGATGCCCGCCACCTGCAGCCCGCTGCGGGCACCCGACAAGACAATCTTTGCGGCTGACGCCAGCGTGTAGGTGCCAGCATTCCCCGGCGTCATCACCAGCGCGGCGCCAATGCCAGTCGCCGTGAGATTGGCGTTGATGTTGATGTTGCGGGTGGCCGTCAGCGTCAGCCGCGTGCCGGCAGTCCAGCTGACCGCCGCGTTGACGTTGATGTCGCCAAATTCGGTGCCGGAATTGCCGTCGGTCACCAGGCTCACGTTGCCGGAATTCAGGTTGTTGGACAGCGTGCTGGCACCGATGCCGGAAGTGGTCTGCGCGCCGCCACCCGCAGCCACCGTGAAGTCCAGCGGGTCGATCGTCCAGGTGCCGTGGGTGCCGGCGCCGCTGAGTGTGTTGACCCGCGTGTCCGCGGCGATGCCGACGTGCGCTGCCGAAGTCTCCACATCGCCGCCGCGCCCGCTGTCAGCCTGCGCGCTGATGCTGCCGCCAACCTGCACGCTGCCGCCTTGCATGCCGCCCTTGACCACCACGCGGCCGGCGTTGGCGCTGCCAGTGGCGTCGGCGCTGATGCGGCCGCTGGTGGCCACCTGGTCACCCGTGATCCAGACTTCACCGTGGCGTTCGACCAGCGTGTTGGCGCGCACGATGCCGCTGTTGTTGACGAGTGACGCCGCCATGTCCTGCGCCGACTGCGCCGTCATCGTCACCACGCCGCCGTCGGCCGCGATGCTGCCGCTGTTGCTGACCGAGCCTGCCGCGCCAGGCGTGACCACGGCCGATATCAAGCCGCTGCCGCTGATGCTGACGGTGGCCGCGCGGCCACTGGCCAGCACCACGGCGCCGGCGTCCACCGAAATCTCGCCCTGGTTGTCCACGCGGTTGCCGAAGAGCGCCAGGTAGCCGCCCGCGCTGGCGCGCAGCGTGCCCTGGTTGACGACTGATCCGTTGCCGCTGCCATCGCCGTTTCGGCGGTTGCTTCCGTCGGCCTTGAAGATGAAGTTGCCGTTGGCAAAGTCCTGCTGCGACAGGTCGAGCGTGGACGCGACGAGCCCGCCCACGTCCACCTGCGAGCCGGGCGCAAAGAGCACGCCATTCGGGTTGGTCAGGAAGACCTGACCATTGGCCCGCAGCCGGCCGTAGATTTCAGAGCCGCTGTTGCCCACGACGCGGTTGAGCGCGATCGACGACGCACCGGGCTGGCGAAATTCGACGGTCGCAGCGCTACCGATGTTGAAGCTCTGCCAGTCCATGCCCAGGCGCTGGGTGCTCTGATTGATGATCAGCAAGTTGCTGCTTTGCTGCACTTGCCCACTGCCCACCACGACCCGGCCACCCGAGGGCAACGCGCCGGCGGGCACTTGTGCATAGGCCAGGCCTGCGCTGCCCAGCACGGCGGACAACAGCCACGCGAGCAGGCGCGACAGGCGCGGTTGGCGGCGCTGCTGCGCCCGCCGCAGCGCCGCCGAACGCCTGGACGCATGCGATGCGGCGGCAGTCGGGGCTGTGGTCTTGACGGTCTTGTCGGCGGTACGGGCAGCAGTCATGGTGAGTCTCCGAACTTCGGCATTCAGGCGCAACGCTGCGGTGGCGCAATTGCCAGGCAGGGGCAGCGCGGTGTCATGGCGTGATGAACATCTGCAGGAACAGGCGCGGGCGCGGGTCGCTGCCGTCGGTGGTGGGAACGCGGCTGCCACGCCAGGCCAGCGACGCGTTCAGGCCGAGGCCACCACTGGACCAGGACAGGCCAAAGCCAGTGGCGTGCAATTCGGGGTCGTTGCCGGGCTGCCGATTGGGGCCGCGATTGACCAGGCCACCGCCGTAGTCGCGGAACAGCGAACCGACGACGTTGCCGCCCAGGAAGTCGAGCGCATAACGCACCTCAAGCGATGCCACCGCGCCGTGGTCTACCGATGCTTCGCCTGATGCATAGGAGCGCACCGCCCCCGGGCCGCCGAGACCCAGCTTTTCAGAGCTGTCCAGCGTGGTGCCGGTCTTCTGGGCTGACAAGCGGCCGTACAGGCTCCAGGGCCCGCTGATGGCCTGCTGGCGCACCAGTTGCACGCCCAGCTTGTGCCATTCGCGGCGCGGCGCAGCGGCCGGCAGGGCTGAGTCATGCACCCGAAGCTGGCCCAGCGTCACCGTGGCGCTGCCGGCAGACAACCCGCCGATGCTGTCACGGTAGTCGAAGCTGCCGCCGATGTCGGCGCTGTCGTTGCGCTTGGTGACGAGCGCATTGGGGACGATCTGCTGGTCGTCGCGCAGGCGCTTGTGGTCGAAGCCGGCCTTCAGGTAGACGCTGTTGTCGGCCGTGCGCCGCAGCGGATAGCTGGCATCGAAGCCGACTGCGTCGGCCTGGCCCACCGCGCCCAGCGCGGCAAAGTTGCCCGCCAGTGCGTACTGCACACGCGACAGGTTGGCGCCCAGCTTCCAGCCGTCACCGCCCACCGGCACGCTGGTGCTCAGGCTGCCGGTGACGAGGCTGCCCTTGTTGGACACCGCACCCCGTGCGGTGGTGCTGTCGCCCCAGCCAAAAAGGTCACGGAACTGCAACGTCAGGGTGGCGCGGTATTCGCCGGTGGATTTGGTGCCGTGGTTGTTGATTTCCGCGCGCACTTCGAGCGGTTCGTCTTCGGCCACCGACACCACCATGTCAGCGCCGCCGGTGGTGGCGCCAGGTGTGAAGGCAGCGCGGGCCGTCACGCCAGGCATGTCGCCCAGCAGCAGCAGCTTGCGTTCCACGTCGGCCTGCAGCAGTGGGCCGGGCGCAGTGAGGCTGTCGGTGTGGGCCTGGATCACGTCGTCGCGCAGCCGCACGTCCTGGGCGGTGACGATCTGCACGCCTTCAAGACGACCTTCCAGCACCGCCAGTTCAATCACACCGTCGGCCACGCGCTGCGCCGGCAGGTAGGCGTAGCTCAGCAGGTGGCCATTGGCCTGGTAGTGGCGCGTCAAGGCGCCTGCGGCTTCGTTGAGGCCCGCGATGTCCAGCCGCTTGCCGACCCAGGGCTTGACGAGTTCCGCCAGCTGGGCGGCGGGGTAGGAAGTGGCGCCGCTGATGCGGAAGTCTGACACCGTGACGCTGACGCCGTCGGGCAGGTTCAGTGTCGGCCGCACGGGGGCTTCGATCAGGCGTGGCGGTGTCTGCGTGGGCAGGGCAGGGGGCGCGGGGCGGCGGGTCTCTTCCAGCAACTGGCCTGAGCTGGGTGGGGTTTGCGCCTGCGCCCCCGTGGCTCCGGCCAGCAGCGTGAGCAGCGGCGCGCTCACGCCCCAGATGGTCCGAGCCAGCTGGCTACGAAGGTTGTGCAGTGCAGGCTTGGGCAACATCAGCGTCCCGTGGTCTGGCGATGGGGTGGTGGGCATGTGCGATTGGTGGCGAAAAAGCGGCGATCTGGCGACGATCTAGCGGCGGGAAAGCTTGTCCAGCAGCGCCAGCAGTTGGCGTTCAGCAGGCGCGAAGCTCTTGTCCTTGCCCAGCAGCGTTTGCAGGGCCGTCACGGCGTCGTCCAGCTGGCCGGCGTCGGCCATCGCAAGGGCGCCGTCGTAGGCTTGCCAGGAGGCAGCCGCGTAGGTCATGCCAAGAGCGGTGCCTGGCGCGGCCGTGCCGCCCAGTGCGCGCGCGAGCCGGCGGTTCATGGGTTCAACCTGTTGCATCACGGATAGCAGTGAAGACGTTATTTCGTCGGAAAACAGGACACGCGAGGTGGCGGTGTCCACCACCCGCACGTGCACCTGCACCTCGTCACCCAGCACGAAGTAACCACCAAACACCATCCGGCCGGCACCAACGATGCGGCCCAGGCGCACCCGCGCGTCTTCATCCGCCAGCTCGGTGGCCGAGACTTTTTGCTCGGCCAGCAGGTCCTTCAGCTTTTGCCTTTCCAGCACCGGCAGCCCTGCCACTTGAAGCAAGGACACGGTCAGGTTTTCTGACAGGGAGCGTTTCAGGAAGTCGGCCGTCGCTGCCGGCTGCGCGGCATTGGGCGATTGGTTGTCGAAGTCCCACACGACAACGGCGGTTGGCACGGCGCCCTGCGATCGAGTCTGTGCCAGTGCACCCGCATCGACGCCTGCAAGCAGGGCCATCAAGCCAATCACCCGCACCGCCAAGAACGCCTTCAGCCGAACGCGGTGCAACACACCGGCCGGCTGCGGGATGAGCGCCGTGGCGGCTTTCATTCCTTGCGCGCGATGATCCTCTGGTTCTTTTCCAGCGGAGCCTTGGCGTCGGCCACACGCCCGTAGGCCAGCAGTTCCTGGACCTCGGTGACGGTGACTTGGGCAATGCGGTTTTCGCGATAACCCAGCACGCGGCCGTTCAATTCGATTGGCTCGCCGCGCGTCAGCACGTTGAAGGTCTGGCCTGC
Organism: Rubrivivax sp.; assembly: GCA_031372005.1. Taxonomy (GTDB): domain Bacteria; phylum Pseudomonadota; class Gammaproteobacteria; order Burkholderiales; family Burkholderiaceae_C; genus Rubrivivax. The sequence continues at coordinate 4,304 of JANMKK010000389.1, read as the reverse complement.
CGTGATGCCGTGTTTCTTGCCCAGGTTGATGATGGCGCGTTCACCTTCCACAGCCACGATGCGGCCCTTCAGCGGGTACTTGTCCTGCACCGTCGTTGCGACGGACTTGGCGATGGTGGCGGCCAGTTCGCTGGGGTTGGGCGCGCCTGTGTGGGTGGCGTTCATGCGCTCTGAGCGCACCATTGCCAGCTGCGTGGTTTCGGTGTCGATGGCACGCACTGCCGCAGTCACCGCGTTGCCCTGCGTGGTGAGCACGCCCGACACCATCATGCGCGCCGCCAGCACGCGGCCCAGCTTGATCTGCGTGTCCTGGTCGGCGACTTCGGACGAACCCAGCTTCACCTCGGCCAGCACCTTGTCGAGCAAGCGGCGTTCGACGATCGTGAAGCCACGCGCCTGCAGTTCACGGATCAGCTCTTGCTGCACCACGGCTTCCATGCCGATACGGCCCGTGTTTCCCGGCAGCGTCATGTCCTGAAAGGGCAGCACGCTGAGTGCCAGAACCGGCGATGTCCAATCGTCTGCGACGCCCATGGTGGCGGGCCTGACGACCGGCGAGCGAAACTGCGCGGCCAGGTCTTTGACGGCGTTGTCGATGTAGGTCTGGCGGGCGCGGTCCTGCTCGTCGGCAAGGGCTTCCTGCGTCTGGCGCATCAGCGCGGCGGTCATCAGGTCGGCCGGGTCGAGCGCCTGGGCCCGGTCCAGCACGGCCTTGGCGCGCACCGACTGGCCGTTGTCGTTGAGCGTGACGGCCAGGTTGCTCAGCGCTTCCACCGACTGCGGATTTTCGCGGCTGGCGCGTTCGTAGCTCTTGATCGCGGCTTGCGGATCCACCTTGCGCTGGCCGTTGCCAACCGCCACCAGGGCGTTGGCCTTCTGCCATGAAAAGTCCGCCGAAGTCTGGCCGCCAGCAGCCTGCTGCAAGGCCACCTGTGCCGCTTGCGGTTGGCCGGTGCCGGCCAGCGCACGAAAGCGGATCAAGTATGCCGCGCTGCGGGTGGGCGCCTTGGCGATGATGTCGTTGGCTTCTGCCAATGCGGCGTTCGTGTCGCCACGCGACAGCAGCACTTCAGCTGCGCCTTCGCGGCCCATCCACGCCACTTCCGGGTGGCTGGCGCCAGCCAGCGCGCGGAAGATGCGTTCGGCGTCGTCGAGCTTGCCCTGGCGCAGCAGTTCGTAGCCCCGTTCTGCACGCGCGATCTGTTCGACACCGGCGGGCGGCGGCAGCACCGTCGGGCCTGCTTTCACCGTCGGGCCTGCGGCGAAGAAGGTGAAGTCACCCTCCAGCGATGTGCTTTCCCACGGCACCTGGCCGCCGTTGGAATCCAGCCGCACGCCAAGGCGCACGCGCTTGAAGATCTCTTCGATCGACAGCCCCGGCCTTTCGATGTTGGCCAGCAGGTGTTGCGTGTACAGGCCGTTGGCGCCGCTGCCGTCACTGGCCACGCTGCCGGGCGCCGTGGCAAAGGCCACCAGCGAGCCGATGGGTGCGTCCACCTGCGACAGGCCCCCGCTATTGGAGCGCGAACTGCGGGCAAAGGGGTTGTCGCGGCAGGCGTCGAGGATGACGACGTTGATGCGGTTCTTGGCCGTCTCCATCTTGTCCAGCACCTGCTGCACATCCACGGCCTTGTAGGGCACTTCGTCTTCGCGCTTGATGTCGCTGCCCACCGGCATCAGGAAGTTGCGGCCCTTGATCTGCACACCGTGGCCGGCAAAGTAAAAGAGGCCTGCGCCACCGGCCTTCAAGCGGTCGCCGAAGACGCTGACGGCGTCCTGCAGCTGCTTCTGCGTGGCGTTGATTTTCAGGTCCACCGTGAAGCCGGCTTTTTCCAGCACCTTGGCCACGGCGGTGGCGTCGTTGACCGAATTCAGCAGTGGTGCGCTGGCGTAGCCTGCATTGCCGACGACAAGCGCATGGCGCGGTTCCTGGGGCGGCACGGCGGCGAAGGCTGCATGCATTGCCCAGAACAGCAATGCGGTGAACCAAGCCTTCCAGAGCCTTGGCGTGCGAAGGCGCGGTTCATTGGACATCTGCGGACCCCTCAGTGGTGAATCACCGCAAGGCTCTGACGGCTCTGCTGGCAACGTGGGTGGAATCGTAAGGCAAGCGCAGGAGCCGGCAACCTTCATTCAGAGGAGTTGCCGTCTTCAGTCAGGGGGCCCCTTGTGGGGGTGAGCTGGGGGACAAACCGGGGGATTACCCGAGACCCGCCGCGCAAATTCAGGCCTTCGGACCCGACACCTTGTGGCGCATCAACCGGCCGTGTTCGCGCACCCAGTCGCGCTTCTTCTCGGTGTTGCGCTTGTCGTGCTCGGCCTTGCCCTTGGCCAGCGCGATCTCGGCCTTCACGCGGCCGTCCTTGTAGTGCAGGTTCAGCGGCACGAGTGTGAAGCCCTTCTGCTCGACCTTGCCCACCAAACGACGAATCTGTTCCTTGTGCATCAACAGCTTTTTCGTGCGGTCGGCCTCGGGCTGCACGTGGGTGGATGCGGAACCCAGCGCATTGATGCGGCAGCCGATGAGAAAGAGCTCACCATTGCGGATGTGCACATAGCCGTCGGTCAACTGCACCTGCCCGGCGCGGATCGCCTTGACCTCCCAGCCAGCCAGCACCATGCCGGCTTCGAACTGCTCTTCGATGCTGTACTCAAAACGGGCGCGGCGGTTTTCGGCGATGTTGGCCATCAAGTGGCCACAGCAGGGCGGCTGTGGCGGGCTCCTAGAATGACGCCATTGTATGAAGCATGTGCGCAAGTCAGTCCTGCTCTGGTACTCGCCCCGCGAGATGTACGACCTGGTGACTGGCATCGCCAGCTACCCCGAATTCTTGCCGTGGTGCGACCGCGCCGACCTGGTGCAGACCCATGAAGACGGCGTCACTGCCAAGCTGGGCCTGGCCTACATGGGTGTGCGGCACAGCTTCACCACGCGCAATGTGCAGGTGGCCCCCAGTTCAGTGAAGGTGCAACTGGTGGACGGGCCGTTTTCAATGCTGGACGGCACTTGGCTCTTCAAGGCACTGGGCCGGCCTGGCAGTGAACAGCCGGCGTGCAAGATTGAATTCGACCTGCGCTATGCCTTTGCCAGCCCGGCGTTGGAAGCCGTGGTCAGCCCCGTGTTTGACCGCGTGGCTAACACCTTTGTCGAATCCTTTGTGCGCCGGGCCGAAGACGTGTATGGCGCCCGCTGAGCGGATCCAGGTTGAAGTGGCCTATTGCCCGCAGCCGGGCGTGACCGATCGGGTGGCGCTGGAACTGGCCGCCGGTGCCACGGTGGGCGATGCGGTGCGGCTCAGTGGCCTGGTGCCGCGTCACAATCTGCACGCCGACAGCCTGAAGGTGGGGGTCTGGAGCCGCGTCAAGGACTTGCAGACCGTGCTGCGCGACCAGGACCGGGTGGAGATCTACCGGACGCTTCAGGTGGACCCGAAAGAATCGCGGCGTCAGCGGTACAAAGATCAGAAGCGCCAGAAGGCGCCGTCAGCGGCAGTCTGAGGCCACGACTTCACGAGCCCGTCGCTGTTCATCCGCTCGGCCCTTGTCGTCCAGCACCTCGCGTTCGCCCTTGTCGTTGGTGCGTGAGATGCGCTGGCCCGAATCCAGCGCCACCAGGTGGCCGCGCGCAGCACGGCAGTTCTCTGCGCGCTGCGTTGACAGGCGTTCTTCTTCGGCTTTGGCCTTGGCCGCCTGCTCTTGTTCAGCGCTGCGCTTGCGGGCCTGGACTTCACGCTCCAGCGCGGTGGGCGGTGCTGACGCTGCAGTCGGTGCAGCAGTGCCTTCCGCGCTTGAGGCCGGTGCAGCCGCTTGCGCGGCAGCGGCAGCCGTGCGGCGCGCGTCGGCGGCGGGCCGGCTGAGGATGTCCTTGTCCGGCACGTCCCTGGGCGGCGGGCGGTCGCTGGCATTGACCTGGCCGTTCTTGTCGCGCCAGCGCCACTGGGCATCAGCGGCGGGCGACAGCGCCATCGGCATCATGGCCAGGGCCAGCGGCAGCGCGAAGGCGGACGCGCAGCGCCTGGCGGTTTTGAACCCAAGGCGGCGAGAGGGCTGTGCAGTGCTCATTGTTGGAGTCTATGCCGGCTGCCTCGGAGCTTCACGCAGCTTCAGGCCGCGAATGTCTCAAGGCGTGAACGCAGCACGGCCTCTCTATAATCCGCTTTTGAGTCTGGAGTCTTTTTCATGCGCCTACTCGGCAAAGCGCTCACCTTCGACGATGTGTTGTTGGTGCCGGCCTTCTCCCAGGTGTTGCCCCGCGACACCAGCCTTGCAACCCCGCTCACCCGCAACATCCGCCTGAACCTGCC
>JANMKK010000383.1:0-1759 GCA_031372005.1 Rubrivivax sp. | reverse complement strand
GTGGTCTTGGCGCGAAACACGCGGGGCGCCCAGTCTGCCTTGGGGTACAGGCGGCCCAGCGTGCCGAAGAGTGGGCGCCGCAGTCCACTGGGAATCGCACTGCGCATGCGCTCTTCCATCAGGTGCATGCGATAGCGGCGGTAGCCGCCAAAGGTCTCGTCGCCGCCGTCACCCGACAACGCCACCGTGACACGTTTGCGTGCCAGCTGGCAGACCCGGTAGGTGGGAATGGCCGAACTGTCTGCGTAGGGTTCGTCGTAGTGGTGCGCCAGCGTGTCGATGAGGTCGAAGTCGTCGCTGCCAACCGTTTCCAGGTGGTGGTGTGTCTTGTACCGGTCGGCCACGATCTGGGCGAATGCGGACTCATTGAACTTCGGGTCGTCAAAGCCGATGGAGCAGGTGTTGACGGGCTGGTCGCTCAAGCCCGACATGATGGCCACCACTGCACTGGAGTCCACACCGCCAGAAAGGAACGCGCCCAGAGGCACTTCGGCAATCATGCGCAAGCGCACGGATTCACGCAGCCGCTGCACCAGCTCTTCGCAGGCGTCGCGCTCGGAAATCGGGTTGTCGAGTGTGAAGCGCACATCCCAGAACTCCCGGGGTGCCGGAACCGGCTGCTGCCGCCGAATGCACAGCGAATGCCCGGGCGCGAGCTTGCGGGCTTGCTTGAAGATCGTGCGCGGCTCGGCCACGTAGCCCAGCGCGAAATACTCTTCAATCGCACACGGGTCGATGTCCCGGCGCAGGCCACCGTGCGCCAGCAAGGACTTCAGTTCGGAGCCGAAGATCAGCATGCCGTCAACCAGCAGCGCGTAGAACATGGGCTTGACGCCCAGCCGGTCGCGCGCCATGAAGAAGGTCTGTTGGTTGCGGTCCCAGAGCGCAAAGGCAAACATGCCGCGGAAGCGTTCGACGCAACGTTCGCCCCAGGCTTCCCAGGCGTGCACGATGACCTCGGTGTCGCTCTTGGTGCGAAAGCGGTGGCCCAGCGCCTGCAGTTCGGGAATCAGTTCCTGGTAGTTGTAGATCTCGCCGTTGAAGACCACCACCACCGACCCGTCTTCGTTGAAGAGAGGCTGCTGGCCAGTGGCCAGGTCGATGATGGAAAGACGGCGGTGCCCGAAGCCCAGCCCGGGCTCCAGATGCAGACTGCCTTCATCCGGGCCGCGGTGAAACTGCGACTCGTTCATCCGGTGCAGGACTGCATGCGCCAGCGGGCGCCCGCCGCGGGTGTCAAAGATGCCGGTAATGCCACACATGGGTTGTTGCTGCCAGAAGTGCGGTTGGCCCGCCAGAAGGCGGATGTTAGGAGGGTCTGCTGCGGGTTTTGGAGTCTCGCCCGGAATCCGCCGGGTGCTGCATGACATCTGACACAGGCCAAGGGGCTGTCGGGCCCGGCGCCAGGCTGCGATACAGGCCGCGATAGCCCGCCACCATTGTCTGCAGGCTGAAGAGTTCTTCGGCACGCCGCCGCGCCAACGCGGCGTCCCGCAGGCGCAGCGCCGGATCGTCGAGATAGAGCGCAAGCTTCGCCGCCAAGGCTGCAACGTCGCCAGGAGCGAACAAGCCACCACCTTGACCTTCCTGCACCAATTCGACGTTGCCGCCGACCGCCGTCGCCAGGGTGGGTACGCCGGTGGCCATGGCTTCGAGCAGGGTGTTGGAGATGCCTTCATTGAGCGAAGGAAGGACAAAGACGTCCATGGCACGCAGCCAGCCCTGCACTTCGTGGCTGGCCCCGGCGAAGCAGGTCAGG
>JANMKK010000348.1:0-3645 GCA_031372005.1 Rubrivivax sp. | reverse complement strand
GAGCCCGCCGCCAGGCCCAGGGCCACCAGCACCAGCAGCAGGGTCAACGCAGCCGCGACCAGCAACGCGGGCGTTGCCGCCCCTGGTCCATGTTGGCGAGTGCCGTCCATCACGGCGGCGGCAGCGCGGCCAGGCAATCGGCCACCGCTTCTGCCGCATCGGCCAGGCGCGGTCCAGGGCGCACCAGGGTGTCCCAGGCTGCGGGCGCAAAGCCGCAGACGTGGTGCTTCTGCAGCGCGGGCAGCGTGCGCCAGCCGGGGCGCACCCGCATGTCGGCGATGGCGCCTTGGGTCGCCATCAGCAGAGCCGGCTGTGCGCGCAGGACAAATTCCGGGTTGAGCTGCGGGAACGGGCCCATCGACGCCGGCACGGCATTCCCGAGGCCCAGTTGCGCCAGCAGTTCACCCACGAACGAAGCCTCGCCGGCCGCAAACGGCGTGGCCGCCACTTCAAAGTACACCTTGCGCCCGCGCCAGTGCGGCGGGATGCGCGCGGCTGCAGCGTCCATGCGGGTGCGCATGCGCGCCAGCAGCACGGTGGCGGCCTGCGGTGTGCCCAGCGCCTGCGCCACGGTGGCCACGACCCGCTGGGTGTCGGCGCTGTTGCGCGGCTCCAGCGCCAGCACCGGCAGGCCCAGCGCGCGCAGCCGGTCCACCGCGCGGGCCGACATTGCCAGCAGCACGAGGTCGGGCTTGAGCGCGACGATGCGTTCGATCTGTGCGTCTTCCAGGCCGCCGAGTTTGGGCAGCGCGCGCACCGATTGCGGCCAGTTGGAATGGCGGTCGGTGCCGACGAGGCGGCTGCAGGCGCCCAGTTCACAAACCGTTTCCGTCAGCGACGGCAGCAGCGAGACGATGCGCTGCGGCGGCTGCGCCAGCGTGAGCGCGGTGCCGCGGTCGTCGTGCACCGTGGCCTGTGCACCCGCTCTGCCCGCCAGCAGCGTCAGCACCGCCAGCAGAGAGCCCTGCAACAGCCGCTTCATGGCATCAGGACCGTGGTTCAGGGCTTGGGCTCATACCGCAGCACCAGCCAGGCCTGGCGGCCCAGGCCCTGGTAGTCGCGCGCCGGTTCACGGTTGCGGTCGGTCGAGTTCAACAGCTTGGCCTGCAGCGCCCAGGCCGGCGCAAAACGCCAGGTGCCGTTGAGGTCCAGCGTGGTTTCTGCGGCCAGGGTCTTGCCGCCGTCGGGCCGCGAGCCCAGGCGCAGCGCGCTGGCGCCAGCGCTCCAGTCGCCCGCCGTCCAGTCGGCGGAGAGCGTGGCCTGCTGCGACGCGCGGCGCGGCAGCCTGGCACCGGTGAGCGTGTCGCGCGCACGCAGAAAATCGAGCTGCGCTTTCAGTGTCCACGGCCCCAAGCGCTGCAGCCCCGACAGCGTGGCGCCCTGCAGCCGCGCGCGGTTGATGTTGGCCGCGCAGCCAAAGGCGTAGGCGGGGTCGGGCGGGCAGCGGCTGGCGTCGGACTCAAAGGCGATGAGGTCGCGCACGGTGTTGCGGTAAACGGTGGCGGCGGCTTCACGGTGGCTTGCACGCCAGTTGATGCCGACTTCGACGCTCTGCCCGCGTTCGGGCTGCAGCGTCGTCACGCCGTAGCCGGGATAGACCAGGTCATTGAAGCTCGGCGCACGAAAGGTGGTGCCCGCCAGCGCACGCAGGCGCAGGCCTGGCATCAGCGTGTAGCCGCCGCCCAGCCGCGCGGTGCTGACGCCGCCGAAATCCGAGCTGTCGTCGCGCCGTGCATCGGTCTGCCACGACCACGGCCCGGCGGCGCCAGTCAGCTCCAGCGCCACGGCGTTGTTGCTGCGCTGCACACCGGCGACGTAGCTGGTCGATGTCGCTTCATCGCGCTGGTGTTCCAGCGCCGCCACAAACTGCCCGACCACGCCGGTCTGCCACGCCAGCTGCGCGCTGCCGAGCTGGCGCACGGTGCGGAAGCGGTCGACCGCCGTGCCGCCACTGCGCGCGTCGTCAACGCTCCGCGAAGCGCGTGCGCTGCCGACCAGGCCGGTGGCGAGCTCGCCGCGCCAGTCCAGCGCGGCCACATCGGTGCGCAAGCGGGTGCGGAAGTCGGGTGCCGCGTTCTGGGCGTAGGTGGGCGGCAGGAATTCGCTGGCGTCGTACTGCGCATTCAGCTTTGAGCTGATCAAGCTGAAGCCCACGCGGTGGCCAGCCTGCGGCTTGAAGCCCAGGCGCAGCTGGGCGGCGTCAAGCTGATAGCCGTCACGGTCCGGGTTGTAGTTGCCAAACTGATCGCCAGGGCGCAAAACCGACACGCCCTTGCTGCGTTCGCTGGACAGCACGGCGGCATAGTCGAAAGCGCCATTCGGACCGGTGGCGCCGCGCACGCCGGCACTGGCTTCGCTGCTGCCGTAGCCGCCCACCGCCAAGCGGCCATCGAACTGCAGCGCCCCCGTGCCACGGCGCGTGATGAGGTTGACCACACCGCCAACGGCGTCTGCCCCATAGAGGCTGGAACCGGGGCCTCGCAGCACCTCCACACGCTCCACCTGCGACAGCGCGAGCGCCTCGACCGCCGCGTAGCCCAGCGTCGCCGAACCCACCCGCACGCCGTCCACCAGCACCAGCGACTGCTGCGACGCCGTGCCGCGGATGAAGAGCCCGCTGCTTTGGCCGGGGCCGCCGTTGCGCGACAGTTGCAGGCCGGCTTCGCGGCGCAGCAGGTCGGCGAGCGAGTCGGCCGTTGACTGACGGAGGGTGTCGCTGTCGATCACCGCCACGTCGGCCGCCAGGCGTTCTGGCGCCAGGGGTTCGCGGGAACCGGTGATGACGACGGTTTGTGCCAGCGCCGCAGCGGCCAGCGTGGACAGGGAAAAAGAAATCAGCGCACGCACAGCGCGTCCGAGGTGGATCGATTGCAAGAGAGACCTCCAGCCGCACGCCCCGTGCGGACCAGTATTGACAGCACTGGCATCCGCTGAAGGCCAAGCGTTGGTGCAGCGCGGCCCCGTGCATCACGCACGGCCCTCGCCCACCCGCCGCCGCCCACCGCAACGCCAGCAACCCATTGCACCTGGCCGGTATCCGGGCTTGCGAGTGCCGTTCGGGCTGTGAAGCCTGAGACGGGGGCCTGCTGCGCCTTCCCAGCGCTTCTTGGATAGCGCCAGTGGCTTGTCGTGCAGCACGCTCCTCGCTGACCGTTGCGGGGGCAGCGCCGGAATCGACAGGCTGCTTGGGCAGTCTGTCTCACCGGCTTCCCGTTTAACCTGACGCCCTGAACGGGACGACAGGCACCGGGTGCAAGCGGGGGCGATGTTAGCGCAGCGCCACCCCGCGCAAAGACGCGCCGCAAAGTGCCGGTGAACCAAGGCCCCGTCGATATAATTCGGCTTCACTTCATCGGCATTTTTTGGCTGCGCACCCGCCGGCCTGACGTTGCCCCAAGACCGGTGCCCCAAGACATGACCAAGTTCGTATTCGTGACCGGCGGCGTCGTGTCCTCACTGGGCAAAGGCATCGCCGCCGCGTCGCTGGCCGCCATCCTGGAATCCCGCGGCCTCAAGGTCACCCTCATCAAGCTCGACCCGTACCTGAACGTGGACCCGGGCACGATGAGCCCTTTCCAGCACGGTGAAGTCTTCGTCACTGACGACGGCGCCGAGACCGACCTTGACCTGGGCCACTACGAGCGT
>JANMKK010000345.1:0-20384 GCA_031372005.1 Rubrivivax sp. | reverse complement strand
GACGACCTCTCCGCCCATCGCGCTCTCGGCATCTTGCCCAGCCGATGATCGTCGTCGCCGATAGCGGGCCGCTTCACTACCTTATCCTCCTGAATCAGACCGACCGTCTCCGCCGTTTCTACGGGCGGGTGGCGGTGCCTGACGAATCAGCGCTTCGCTATGCGCTGATGCGCGGCTGCGGCCTGCTGGGCCGAGTGCGCAAAGAGCGTGTGCTGTTGCTGGTGAATGACGGCGGCTTCCACACCCGCGTCCACATCGACCGCGTCGAAGGCCTCGGGGACTTCATGGAACTCGAAGTGGTGCTGCAGGAGGGCCAAGCTGATGCCGATGGCGCACGGGTGGCGGACCGCCTGATGGCTGCGCTCGCGCTGCACGACGCGCCCCGCCTGGCGGGCAGCTACCTTGATCTGCAGACCCGCCGCTCGGGCCTTGCCTGAGTGGCTGAGCTAGACTTCATGTTGAGCTGTTCCTGACAGCGCAAATCTGTTCAATCTTTGAAGGGAAAACCCATGCCTGCTTCGCACGCGACACTTGCATTCATCTTCAGCGCGGTGGCGATTTCCCTGGCCGGTTGTGCGGCCACTGAACAGTCGCGCACCGTTGAAATCCCCAGGGTCGCGGCAGCGACCGCCCCGGCCTACCAGGGGCCGCGGGCGCCCATTTCAGTGGGCAAGTTCGACAACCGGTCCAGCTTCATGCGCGGCGTCTTTTCGGATGGCACAGACCGGCTGGGCTCACAGTCGAAAGTCATTCTGATCTCGCACCTGCAGCAGACCAACCGCTTCAGCGTGCTGGACCGGGACAACCTGGAAGAAGGCCGGCAGGAAGCGCAGTTGCGGGCTGCGGGCCAGGCGATCAGGGGTGCAGACTTTCTGGTCACCGGCGCAGTCAGCGAATTTGGCCGCAAGGAAGTTGGCGACAAACAGCTGTTCGGTTTGCTGGGCCGTGGCAAGTCACAAGTGGCGTATGCCAAAGTGACGTTGAACATCGTCAACCCGCTGACTTCCGAGGTCGTCTACTCCGTTCAAGGCGCAGGCGAGTACAGCCTGTCCGAACGCGAAGTTCTGGGCTTTGGCAGCACCGCAAGTTACGACGCCACGCTCAACGGCAAGGTGCTTGACCTGGCCATTCGGGAAGCGATCAACAGCCTGGTGTCCGGCATTGACAGCGGCGCCTGGAAGCCCACCCGCTGAGAGGCGACTTGTGCAAACCAGAAATTGCCTTCTTCGCGCCGCAACCCTGATGGTGGCCCTGGCCCTGGCAGGCTGCGCCGCACCGCCAAAGCAGCTGTATCAATGGGGCAGCTACCAAGGGGCGCTGTACCAGTATTTGAAGAGCAACGGGTCGGACTTGGCTTTGCAAGTTGCACAGCTTGAGGCCGAAGCACAAAAGAACGCCGCATCGGGCGTCGCGTCGCCCCCGGGCCTGCATGGGCACTTGGCGCTGCTGTATGCCAAGGTGGGTGACGACGCCAATGCAGTCAGGAGTCTTGAGACAGAACGCAGGCTCTTCCCGGAGTCCGCCACGTACGTTGACTTCCTGCTCAAGAACTCGGCCAAGGTTGTCCCGAGTGCTACCCCAAGCACTGTCCGCAGTACGGTCCCATCTACGGTCCCATCTACGGTCCCAAATACGGTTCCAAATACGGTCCCAAACACTTCCCCAAATGCCTCTCCAAAAACTGCCCCCCGGTCATGAAGGCATCGGCATGACGCAGCGCGTATCCGCCTTCCAAAGCAAGCGCCTTCTGCGCTGCACCTTGCTGCCCGTTGTGCTCTTCGGCGCCCTGGTCGTCGGCGGTTGCGCAACCCCACCGCCACCGCGGGACTACACGGCCTTCATGAAGGCCAGGCCGGCCTCGATCCTGGTGTTGCCGCCCATCAACGAAACACCTGATCCGCTTGCAACACCCAGCGTGTGGGCGCAACTTGGGCATCCGCTGGCAGAGTCCGGTTTCTATGTGATGCCGGTGTCTCTGGTCGACGAAACGCTGCGCTTGAACGGCATACAAACCGCCAGCGATGGCCAGCAAATAGCGCTGGCGAAATTGCGCGAAATTTTCGGCGCCGACGCGGTGCTCTACGTCACCGTCAAGAGCTACGGCACGGTCTACAAGGTGGTTCTCAGCGAGGCCGTGGTCGCCATGGACGCAAGACTGGTGGACCTCAGAAGCGGCCAGCTCTTGTGGGAAGGCAGCGCGCGCGCTTCCAGCGCAGAACAAGGCGGCTCGAGCCAAGGGGGGCTGATCGGCCTGCTGGTGAAGGCGGTGGTCGAGCAGATTGCCAACACGGTCAGCGAACGCAGCCACCCGGTCGCCGGAATCGCAAGCCAACGCCTTCTCGCTGCAGGGCGGCCTAACGGGATGCTTCCCGGGCCGCGGTCGCCCCACTACGTCAAACAGCCCTGAACGTGCATCGCGTTGATCGCTGATCGCTGATCGCTGATCGCACTCGCTGACAGCCGGGCTTCAGCCCGCCAGTTCCACCGGGATCGCTGCCGCCAGAAAGTCATACGCCCGCCGCACCAGCGCGCTGCCGCGAATTTCGCGGTGCACCGCCAGCCAGCACGGCAGCGGCGGGATCTTCAGCATCGGCAACAGCGGCTGCACCCCCGGCCAGTGGCGCAAGTTGTAGGCGGCGACAAAGCCGATGCCAGCGCCTGCCGCCACCAGGCGGCCATAGGCCAGCTGGTCGTCGGTGCGCAGGGCGAAGGCTTCGCGTGGCAGCACCACGCCCAACCTCGCAAAACCGCGTTCAATGGTGTCTTCGCGGTCATAGCCGATGAGGCGGTGCTTGAGCAAGTCGCTGGGTTTGCGCGGCGTGCCGGCGCGTTGCAGGTAGCTGGTGTGTGCGCAGGCCACGATGTCGATCTGACCGAGCTTGCGCGCCACCAGTGAACCCTGCGCCGGCCGCACCATGCGCACCGCGATGTCGGCTTCGCGGCGCAGCAGGTTGCTGATCTGGTTGGACGCCACCAGCTCGACCTGGATGCCGGGCTCGGCCCGCTGCAACTGCGCCAGCACGGACGGCAGCAGGTAGCTGGCCGCCACTTCACTGGTGGTGATGCGCACCGTGCCGGTGGTTGCTTCGCGGCTGCGCGTCAGCGTGCGCGCCAGGGTGTCGGCGCTGGCGGCCATCTGGCGCGCGGCGTCTGCAATCGCCAGGGCCAGCGCCGTGGGCAGCACACCGCGGCCGGTGCGCTCGAAGAGCGGTGCGCCCAGCTGCGCTTCCAGTTCACTGACGTGGCGGCTCAGCGTGGGCTGCTGCGCGCCGATCTGCCGCGCCGCGCCCATCAGGCTGCCGGCGTCCAGCACCGCCAGGAAGCTGCGCACCAGGGTCCAGTCGAAGGTGTTCTGTGCCATGCATAAGTGTATAGCTCGGTTGCCAGCCTCGGCAATTGTCGAAGAGCGGGCTGCGGCTGACACTGAAGGCATCCCACAGCCCACACAGGACCGCACCATGAAAACCGTCCTCATCCTCGGCGCCAACGGCCGTTTCGGCCAGGCTGCAACCCAGGCCTTTGCACACGCAGGTTGGCGCGTGCTGGCACAAACGCGGCGCGCGCCTGTCGCGCCGCTTCCCGCTGGCGCCACCGCGCTGGCAACGCCGCTGGCCGACACCACAGCGCTGTGTGCGCAGGCCGGCACCGTGCACGCCGTGGTCCACGCCGTCAACCCGGTGTACTCGCGCTGGGATGCAGAAGCGCTGCCGGCGCTGCAGCAAGGCATGGCGGTGGCGCAGCAACTGCGCACGCTTTTCATGCTGCCGGGCAATGTGTACAACTTCGGCGAAGGCATGCCGGCACTGTTGACCGAGACCACCCCACAAGCGCCCAACAACGAAAAGGGTCGCATCCGCGTGGCCATGGAAGACGCGATGCGAAACCGCAGCCCGCAGGGCCTGCGCAGCGTGGTCATCCGTGCCGGCGACTTCTATGGCTGCGGCAGTGGGTCGTGGCTCGACCAGGCCATCGTCAAGTCGATCCGCCAGGGCAAGCTCGTCTATCCGGGGCCGCTGGACCTGCCGCATGCCTGGGCTTACCTGCCCGACCTGGCACGCGCCTTCGTCGCCGTGGCGGCGCGACCGCCGCAGCCGGCTTTCGAGACCCTGCACTTCGCCGGGCACACCCTCACCGGAAACGAATTGCTGGCGGCCTTGCAGACAGCGGCCGACGACCTGGGCTTGCACCCGGCACGCGGCTGGCGCACTGGGGGCATGCCCTGGGGCCTGATCCGCGCGGTCGGCCTCGTCCACCCGCAGTGGCGCGAACTGGCACGCATGAGCTACCTCTGGCGCGTGCCGCATGCCTTGTCGGGCGACGCACTGGCGCGCGCCGTCGGCCCGCTGCCGGCAACACCGCTGCAACAAGCGCTGCGCACGGCGTTGATCGACCTGGGCCTGGGCTCGGTCCCTGCCCTTGCCGATGCCGCCCACAACCCCACCCCCAACCCCACCCGCGCCACCGCGCCTTGAAGTCGGAGCCCTCGATGACCACCCAGACCACCCCTTTGCGCAGCCGCGCACTCGGCGCCCTGCTGATCGCTGACGCCTTGCTGGCCTTTGCACCCGTCGCGATCCTGGCACCGGCCATCGGCTGGCCTGCATCGCTTGGCAAGCCCGCTGCTGAACAGCTTGGTGCCATCGCCGCCGCCCCCGGCGCAGTCCTGGCCGGCTACAGCCTGTACCTGCTGTATTCGGTGCTGATGGCGCCGCTGATGATCGGCCTGGCCGCGCGCCTGAGTGGCGGGCTGGCGTCGCCGCTGGGCATGACCGTGGCGGCCTTCGCGGCACTGTCGGCTTTGGCCCGCAGCATCGGCATCCTGCGCTGGCTGACGGTGATGCCCGCGCTGGCCACTGCCCGGACCGGCGCCGACGCCGACGCCACCACCCAAGCGCAGATCGACACGGTGTTCAACGCCATCAACCGCTACGGCGGAGGCATCGGTGAGGTTCTCGGTGTCAGCCTCTTCATGGCGTTGGCCCTGGGCCTGCTTTGCGTGGGCACGCTGCTGCACGGCGGCCTGCCACGTTGGCTGTCCGGCCTGGGGCTGGTCAGCGCACTGGCTCTGGGCGGCCTGTCGCTGACGGTCTTCGGCGGCCCGACCGTCGTGCCCGTGGCCGCCGCCGTGAGCCTGCTGTCGCTGTGGATGCTGGCTGCGGGTGTGCAGATGATGTGGCCGGTGCGCCCGGTGTTGCCGGTGTTGCCGGTGTTGCCGGTGTTGCCGGTTCGCTAGGCTATCGTGCGGCGGTGAACCTGCTCGACGTTCAAGACCTCCGCGTCACTTTGCAAACCGCGCGCGGCCCGGCGGATGCCTTGCGCGGCGTGTCCTTCAGCTTGGCCACCGGCGGCACGCTCGGGCTGATCGGTGAATCGGGCTGCGGCAAGAGCATCACCGCGCTGGCGCTGATGGGGCTGCTGCCCGACGGCGCGCGGGTCAGCGGCTCAGTCCGCTTGAACGGGCAAGAGCTGACAGCGCTGGATGAGGCCGCGCTGTGCCGCCTGCGCGGCCACCGCATCGGCATGGTGTTTCAGGAGCCGATGACGGCGCTGAACCCGCTGCACACCGTGGGCCACCAGATTGCCGAACCACTGCGCCTGCACAAAGGCCTGTCGCGCAGCGCGGCGCAGGCCGAAGCGCTGCGGCTTTTGCAGCGCGTGCAGTTGCCGCAGGCCGTGCAAAGGCTATCGGCATACCCGCATCAGCTCTCGGGTGGCCAACGCCAGCGCGTGGTGATTGCCATCGCGCTGGCCTGCGGGCCCGACCTGCTGGTAGCGGACGAGCCCACCACGGCGCTTGACGTGACGATCCAACGCGAAGTGCTGGATCTCATCAAGGAACTGGTGCGCGAAGACGGCATGGGCCTGCTGCTGATCAGCCACAACCTGGCGGTGATGGCCGACACGGTGGACCGCATGCTGGTGATGTACGGCGGCACGGTGGTGGAAAGCGGGCCCACCGCCGCCGTGTTCCAGCGCCTGGCGCACCCCTACACACGCGGCCTGTTCGCGGCACGGCCGCGGTTGGGGTTGCAGCGCGGCAAGCGGCTGCCGACCATTGCGGGCCGCGTGCCGGCGCTGGCCGACATGCCACCAGGCTGCCCTTTTGCGGACCGCTGCGACCGCGTGATCGAAGCATGCCGCAGCGCGCCGCCTGCGGCCGTGGTGGTGGGGCCCCTGCACGAGGCGCGCTGCTTGCGGATCTACGAAGAGCCGTCTGATCGGCTGGCCGCATGACCCCGCCCCTGCTGCGCGTGGACGCGCTCACCAAACGCTACCGCCTGCCGCGCCACAGCCTGCTGCAGCCCGCGCCCGAAGTGCTGGCGCTGGCCGGCGTGAGCTTCACGCTGCACGCCGGCAAGAGCCTGGGCGTGGTGGGTGAATCGGGTTCGGGCAAGAGCACGCTGGCGCGCCTGGTGATGGCGCTGGAAGCGCCCAGCAGCGGCCAGGTGCTGCTGGACGGCATCGACCTGCAGACGCTGGACGCGGCTGCGTTGCGCCAGACGCGCACGAAGTTGCAGATGGTGTTCCAGGACCCTTTCAGCTCACTCGACCCGCGCCGCACCGTGCTGCAGACAGTGGCCGAGCCGCTGGCCGTGCTGCACGGCGCCGGCAAGGCCGAACAGCGCGAACGCGCCGCCGAGGCCCTGGCGGCCGTGGGCCTGGCCGCAGCCGACCTGCTGAAGTACCCGCATGAATTCAGCGGCGGTCAGCGCCAGCGCATCGCGATTGCGCGCGCGCTCATCACGCGGCCGCGGCTCATCGTGGCTGACGAACCCGTGAGCGCGCTGGACGTGAGCGTGCAGGCCCAGGTGCTGAACCTGATGCAAGACCTGCAGGACCAGTTTGGCGTGACTTACCTCTTCATCAGCCACGACCTGGCGGTGGTGGACCTGGTGTGCGACGAAGTCATCGTGCTGCACCAGGGCGCGATCGTCGAAAAGGGCAGCCCCGACGACCTGTTCCACCACCCGCAGCACCCCTACACGCAGCGCCTGCTGGCGGCCGTGCCGGGGCAGAATCCCGCCTTTCGCTGATTTCCTCGAATTCGCCCTGGAGCAACCCGCATGAGCTTGTCCCGTCGCACCATCAATTCCCTGCTGGCTGGCGTGCCGCTGGCCGCTGCCTTTTCCGCTGCACAGGCGCAGTCGAAGAAAGACAGCCTGGTGCTGGGCATGATCCTGGAGCCCACGCCGGGCCTGGACCCGACCATGGCGTCGGCCGCGGCCATTGGCGAGATCGTCCACTACAACATCTTCGAAGGCCTGACCAAGATAGCCATGGACGGCGCCGTCACGCCGCTGCTGGCCGACAACTGGTACCACACGCCCGACGGCAAGACCTACACCTTCACACTCAAGAAAGGCGTCAAGTTCTCGGACGGCGCAGCCTTTGATGCCAACGCTGTCAAGTTCAGCTTTGACCGCGCACGCGCTGCCGGCAGCACCAACAAGGCCAAGAAGGCGGTGTTCGACAACATCAGCAGCGTGGTGGTGCAAGACGCCCACACCGTCATCCTCGTGCTGAACAACGCCGACGCGCTGATGCCCTTCCGCCTGGGCGAAAACACCGCCGTCGTCCTGCACCCGAACTCGGCCGCCACTGCGGCCACCAAGCCGGTGGGCACGGGGCCGTACCAGCTGGACAACTGGGCGAAGGGTTCCGCCATCACACTGGTCGCGTCCGCCAACCACCGCGACGCGGCGAAGCTGAAGATCAAACGCGTGACCTTCCGCTTCATCAACGACCCGGCCGCGCAGGTCGCGGCGCTGCTGGCGGGTGACATCGACGGCATGCCGCGCTTTGGCGCGCTGCAGTCGATCAAACAGTTCCAGGGCGATGCGCGCTTCACGGTGGAAGTGGGCAGCACATCGGGCAAGGGCATCGTCGCCATCAACAACCGAAAAGCACCGCTGAACGACGTGCGTGTGCGCCGCGCCATTGCGCACGCCATCGACCGCAAGGCCTTCATCGACGGCGCGCAGGAAGGCCTGGGCAAACCCATCGGCAGCCACTTCGCGCCCACCGACCTCGGGTATCTGGACCTCACCAAGACCTACCCCTACGACGTGGACAAGGCCAAGGCGCTGCTGAAGGAAGCCGGTGTCACGACGCCGCTGAACCTGACGCTGACGCTGCCGCCACCGCCCTACGCGCGCAAAGGCGGCGAGATCATCGCGGCGCAGCTGGCCAAGCTGGGCATCAACGCGAAGATTGAAAACGTCGAGTGGGCGCAGTGGCTAGCCGGGCCCTTCAAGGGCAACTTCGACCTGACGATCATCAACCACGTCGAGCCGCTGGACTACGCCACCGCTTACGCCGATTCAAGCTACTACTACGGCTACGACAGCGCCAAGTTTCGCGGCCTGGTGGCCACGCTGGCCGCCACCAGCGACATCAAGGAAAAGGCGCGGCTGTGGCGCGACATCCAGCGCCAGTTGGCAGAAGACGCGGTCAACGCCTATGTGTGGAACCCGGCTCAGGTGGCGGTGTTCAAGAAAGGTCTGCGAGGCTTGTGGAACAGCTCACCCATCTTCGCCAATGACCTGGCCGCAGTGAGCTGGACGCCGCCAGCGGTGAAGTTGTGACCCGGGTGGCGGTCGAGCGCCTCTACGCAGCCTTCGCCCGGCTGGACGGCGAAGCCATGCAAGCCTGCTACGCGCCCGATGCCACCTTCGACGACGAAGTCTTTTCGCTCAAGGGCCCGGTACAGATCGGCGGCATGTGGTGCATGTTGTGCAACGCCACCAAAGCGAAGGGCATGGCGCACTGGAAGCTGGTGGTCAGCGAAAGCACCGCCCACAGCGCGCACTGGGAAGCGCACTACCTGTTCAGCGCCACCGGCCGCAGGGTGCACAACAAGATTGATGCGGCCTTCACCTTCGACGGCGACGGTCTCATCACCACGCACCGCGACCGCTTCGACTTCTGGACCTGGTCACGTCAAGCGTTAGGCACACCGGGCCTGCTGCTGGGCTGGACCCCGTTCTTGCGCAACAAGGTGCGCGCCACGGCGGCTGGCAATCTGCAGCGCTTTCTGGCCAAGGGCTGAGCATGGCGGCGGTGCAATGACTGCACTGCATGCACTGGGTGCCGCAGCACTGGGCCGTGCCTACCGTGCAGGCGAGTTGTCGCCCGTGGAGGTGACGCACGCGGTGCTGGCCCACATCGAGCGGTGGGAGCCCACGCTGCAAGCCACCTGGGCGCTGGATGCGGACGGGGCGCTGGCGATGGCGCGCGCATCGGAAGCGCGTTGGACGCGCGGCGAAGCACGCGGCGCACTCGACGGCGTGCCGGTGACGATCAAGGAAAACATCGCCACCCGCGGCGTGCCGCTGCCGATGGGTTGCGCCGCAACCGAGCTCATCCCCGCGCCGGAAGACGCACCGCCCGCTGCACGCTTGCGCGAAGCCGGCGCGGTGTTCATCAGCAAGACGACGATGCCCGACTACGGCATGTTGTCGTCGGGCCTGTCGAGCTTTCATGCCCAGTTCGGCAGGCTCACCCGCAACCCCTGGGATTTGTCGAAAAGCCCCGGCGGCAGCAGCGCCGGCGCCGGTGCCGCCGCTGCCGCCAGCTACGGCCCGCTGCACCTGGGCACCGACATCGGCGGATCGATCCGCCTGCCCGCCGCCTGGTGCGGCGTGGTGGGCTTCAAGCCCAGCGCAGGCCGGGTGCCGATCAAGCCGCCGTACCTGGGGCGTGTGGCCGGGCCGATGACGCGCAGCGTGGAAGACGCCGCACTCTTGATGGCCGCGCTGAGCCTGCCGGATGAGCGCGATGCCACGCGACTGCCGCAACAAGACATTGCCTGGACGGACGCTGCAGCCATCGACGTGCGCGGCCTGCGCATCGGCCTGCTGCTGGACGCCGGCTGGGGCCTGGCGGTGGATGCCGACATCGATGCCGCCGTCCGCGACGCTGCGCGGCGCTTCGGCGCCGCAGGCGCCATCGTCGAAGTGCTGGCGCCCTTCAGCACGCGCGAGATGGCCGACGGCATCAACCGCTTCTGGCGCATGCGCTCGTGGCTGGACATCTGCGCGCTGCCCGTGCAGCGCCAGGCGCAAGTGCTGCCTTTCATCCGCGACTGGGTGGCCGAAGCCGCCGGCTACAGCGCCGCCCAGCTCTTCCACGGCTACAGCCAATTCGCTGCGCTGCGCGACGCCAGCGTCGCGGCCTGCCACGCCTTCGACTTTGTCATCTCGCCCGTGGCGCCGGTCTCTGCCTTTGCGGCCGAATGGGCCATGCCCAGCAACGACCCGCTGCGCGCGATGGAGCACATCGGCTTCACGCTACCCTTCAACATGAGTGAACAGCCTGCGATCTCGGTGCCGTGCGCGGCCACCGCCGCTGGGCTGCCGATCGGCCTGCAGATCGCGGGGCAGCGGCATGACGACCTGGGCGTGCTGCGTTTGGCGCGAGCCTGGGAAGAGCTGCGCGCGCCGCTGCCGGCGTGGCCGCAGCCTCCGCATTGAGCCAGGCCGAACTGGCGGCAGAGCCCGCGCCGATTCAGGTGTTGGCGTTTTCGCGCGTGCCCGGCAGTGCACGGCCCAGGTCGGTGGCAGCGTCCAGAAACAGCCGGTCCAGCGCGCGCTCCATCACGTCTGAAAAATGGCGCCCTGCCGCGCTGTTGAGAAACGCCAGGTAGGCCGCCAATTGCCCGTCCGTCGCCGGCTCGTACACCAGCGCCGACGACGCCAGCACCACCGCCACAAAGCCTTGTTGCAACTGCGCGCGCTGGCCTTCCAGCGCCGCGCGCAACTCGTCAGCCGACGGGCCTTCGCGCTGCGGCTGCGCGGCGGCCAGCCCTTGCTGCACGCCGATGGCCGTGTTGATGGTCATCAGCGCCGCGCCCTCGGCCGCCCGCGCGGCCACCATGATCTGCTGCAGCAGGTTGCGGCGCGCATCGGGCATGGCAGTCAGGCGCGTCGCGCCGGCTTCCAGCAGTTCGTCGGGGTTGCGCGCATCGCGTGCGGCCGCTTCTTCAAGCCGCGTGATGGTGATGCCGTTGGCGCTGTCATACCAGCCCACCGCCGCCGGCACATGGCTGGCCTGCATGTCGCGCGCCAGCACCTTTATGGCGGCGGCGCGCAGGCGCGACGGGGCATAGGCGGCGTCCACCGCACGGCCGATGCGCGCCGATTCTGCGGCCGTGACTTCAGCGCCACCTTGCCGCGCGGCCGCTTCCATGCCCGAGCGCACTTGCGGGGCCACGCTGTGCAACTGTTCCCACAAGCCTGAGGCGCGCAGCAAGCGCTCTGCGGTGCGGGCGTCGGTTTGCGCCCAGGCGCTGCCGCTTGTGCCCAGGCCGATGCCCATGCACAGCGACAGCACGATCCAGCCACACAGGCCACGCATCACTTTCAACATGGGGCTCACTGCTGCACGCCAGCTTGGCGCATGGGTGCACAGCATAGCCGCCGACGGTGGCCGGCAGTGACCCGCAGTGACCCGCAGTGATCCGCCCCAGCCGCGCTACATTCCGGGCCATGTCTTACCAGGATGCCCGCGGCAACCCCTGCAGCAGCGCCAGCGCAGCAGCGCGCGACGCGGCCGAACAGGCGTTGTGGCAGATGATGTCCTTCTACGCGCCGCCGCTGGCGGACCTGGACGCGGCGATAGCCGCCGACCCCGGCTGGTCGCTGCCCCACACCATGAAGGCCGGCTTCCTCTTGAGCCTGACCGAGCCCCACCTGGCCGCCGAAGCCGCCATGCACCTGGCGCAGGCGCGCGACCTGCAAGCCCACGCCACGCCGCGCGAGAAGGCGCATGCCGACGCCGTGCAGGCGCTGCTGGACGGCCGCTGGCACCAGGCCTGCAAGGTGTGGGACACGCTGCTGGTGGACCACCCGCACGACGCGCTGGCGCTGCAATGGGCGCAGTGGTGGGACTTCTACCGCGGTGACGCGCTGGGCCTGCGCCAGCGCCCGGCGCGCGCGCTGCCGGAATGGGACGAAGCCGACCCGCTCTACGCGCATGTGCTGGCGCTGCACGCCTTTGGCCTGGAAGAGAACAACCTCTACGGCCCGGCCGAAGAAGCCGGCCGCCGCGCGCTGGCCATCAACCCGCGCGTGCCCTGGGCGGTGCATGCCGTGACGCACGTGATGGAAATGCAGGGCCGCTTTGAAGACGGCGCCGCCTGGCTGCGTCAGCAGCAGCCGCACTGGGCCGAAGGGAATGGTCTTGGATGCCACCTGTGGTGGCACAAATCGCTGTTCAGGTTGGAAGCGATGGACAGCGCCGGCGCGCTGCGCCTGCTGGACAACCACTTGAGCGGCAGCGCGCTGCAGATCACGTTGAACCGCGTCGATGCGGTGTCGATCCTGTGGCGGCTGCACCTGCTGGGCGAAGAAGTGGCCACCCGCGCGGCGGCGCTGCTGGCCGACTGGCCGCTGAACGACGAAGAAGCCGGCCACTATGCCTTCAACGACCTGCATGTGGTGCTGGCCTTGCTGTGCGCGGGCGAAGTGCCGAGTGCCGAAGCCTGGCTGGCGCGCTGCGCCGAACGCGCGCTGCAAAGCGCCGACGCCGCGCGCAGCAACCACCTGATGGCACGCGAAGTGGGCCTGCCGCTGATGCGCGGCGTCTTGGCGCTGGCGCGTGGCGACGCCGACGGCGCGGTGGACCTCATCGCCCCCGTGCTGCCGCAACTGGCGCGCCTGGGCGGCAGCCATGCACAGCGCGACCTCATCGACCAGACGCTGCTGGCCGCAGCCGCCCAGGGCGGCCGCCGCAGCCTGGGCCGCGCACTGCTGAACGAACGCACGATGGCCAAGCCGCTCACCCCGCTGACGCGGCACTGGGCCGATTGCCTTGCAACCCCGACGGAGGTACGCGCATGACTGCGGAAGAGAAAAGGGAACAGCGCTTGAAACTGCTGGAAGACCACATCGGCCGGTCACTGACCGAAAGCCATGCGAGTGGTGAATTGCAAAGCGCGCCGAGTTACGGCAAGCCGCTGAACCTGGGCGACGGCTACAACGAAACGCCCGATGAATTGCGCATGGGCTACAAGATCCTCAAAGACGCCGGCGTGGTGCCGCCCGAAGTGGAATTGATGCGCCAGATCGAAGCGCAGCGGCAGTTGCTCTCCAACCTGTCCGAGGACGACGCTGCCGCACGCACCGGTCGGCAGCGGCTTTCAGAGATGCAGCAGCAATTGGCGCTGCGGCTGGAAAAACTGCGCGCGACCGGGTCGCTCTGAGTTCGCTCTGAGTCGGCACTAGACCAGCGGCGCCGACAACTGCTCGGCGGCAATCACCCGTTGCAGCGCCGGCCGCTGTTGCATCCGCTCCAGGTAGGGCCCGATGTGCGCGTAACTGCGCGCCGGCTTGTCGCTGAAGCCGCGCGTCCAGCGGCACACCATCCACACATAGGGGTCGAGCACGGTGTACTGCCCGCCCATCATCCACCGGCCTGCGGTTTGTGTGGCCGCCAGATGGTCGTCGATCTGCACCAGGCATTCGCCAAGCTTGGCCTGCACGTGGGCCTTGATCTGTGCAGCCGCTTGTGTGTTGCCCTCGTCCACGAGCCGGTGGCCGTAGAAGTAGTGGATGGCATTGGCCTGCACTGTGTTGGTCAACCACATCAACCATTTATAGAACAGCGCGCGTTCAGGCGTGCCCAGGGGCGGCGCCAATAACGCGGCCGGGTGGGTGTCGGCCAGGTGCAGGCAGATGGCCGCAGTTTCGTGCAGCACGAGGCCACCGTCCACCAGCGCGGGAATCAGGCCATTGGGGTTGAGCTTCAAGTATTCGGGTGACTTGTGCGCGTTGACCGCGCGGTCCACCAGGCTCAACTCAAAAGGCACGCCCAGTTCATGCAACACGACGTGGGGTGCGAGGCTGGCATTGCCGGGGTAATAGTGCAGTGTGATCATGGCGCCATCATCGCACGCCACATTTCTGGCATCTGCCAGCGCCTTCCGAGCGCCTTTCGGGCAAGCGCGGGGCTTGAAACTGCGGGCCGGTGCGCGCAGATGGTGGGGTGAACCTGTCCCACTTGCCTTTGATGCAGTCGCTGTTGCAGTCCCTGTTGCAGTCGCTGTTGCAGTCCCTTGGCGCCTTGCTCTTTGCAGCCGCGCTGTTGCTGTCGGTGGTGGCCTGGTTGTGGGGCCCGCCGGTGTGGAAAGCCGTGCGCCTCCAACGCATCCGGCGCCAGCCCTTTCCCCCCGCCTGGCGCGACATCCTGCGCCGCCGCATGCCCGCCTTTGTTGAATTACCGGCCGACGTCCAATTGCGGCTGAAGAAGCTGGCGCAAGTGCTGATTGCAGAGAAACCCTTCATCGGCTGCGCCGGCCTCGTCGTCACCGACGAGATGCGCGTGCTGGTGTCGGTGCAGGCGGCCCTGCTGCTGTTGCGTCGCGGCACAGGTTACTTCCCGCCATTGCGCCAGGTGCTGATCTACCCCGGCGCTTTTGTGGTGGACCGCAGCAACGCCGATGCGGCGGGTCTGGTGCATGAAGAACGCCGCGCGCTGGCCGGTGAATCGTGGCAGCAGGGCCAGGTGCTGTTGTCGTGGCAAGACGTGCTGGCCGGCGCCGCCGACCCGCACGATGGCCGCAACGTGGTGATCCACGAATTTGCGCACCAGTTGGACCAGGAGAGCGGTGCCGCCAATGGCGCACCCTGGTTGCGCGAACCCGAACGCCGTGCACGCTGGGCGCAAGTGATGGGCGGTGAATTCCAGGCTTTGCAGACACGCCTGGCGCAAAAGGAGTCGGGCCTGATCGAACCCTATGCAGCCACTGACGCGGCGGAATTCTTTGCCGTCGTCAGTGAACTGTTCTTTGAAAGGCCGGCTGAATTGGCGCTGGCGCACCGCGCGCTGTTTGCAGAGCTGTGCGGCTTTTACGGCGTCAACCCGTTGCACTGGATTGGCAGCACCGCAACGCGCACTGTTTTCTGAAAAATCACGTTGAATTAGAATTATTGAGTTCGGCGTGATAATGCGGCCTTATGGCGCAATCACCCCAAGAAGACGCCACTGGAACGGCGCGGTCCGTCAGCCAGGGATCCATTTACTCTGCAAGGAAATCATGACCAAGTCTTACGCCCAAGTAATGAAACAGATCGACGGCCTCAAGCTCCAGGCCGAAAAACTGCGCAACAGCGAAGTCAGCGGCGTCGTCAAGCGCATTCGCGACGCCATTGCCTTTTACAACCTGACTGCGTCTGACCTCGGCCTGGGCGCCAAGGCCAAGGACACGGGCATGGTCAGCAAGTCCACCGTGCCGACCAAGGGCAAGAAGCGCAAGGGCGCTGCCGCCAAGGGGCCAAAGGTCGTCAAGTTCCGCAATGACAGCGGCGGCACCTGGGGCGGCATTGGCAAGCGCCCGCAATGGCTGCGCGACGCAATCAACAGCGGCAAACAGTTGTCGGACTTCGCGGTCAACAAGTAAGGCGGCGCTGGCGCCGTGCATTGGCGCCAGCCTTCACCGCAATCTCACCGTTCGTTCCGTTCTCGGCGTTATCGGCGTTCTCGGCGCTCGCAACCTTCGCATTATTCAACTCGCCGTGGTTTGTTTCACGGCGCGTTCCCACGTCGCCATCATCTCTGCGGCCTTTTCACGCGAAATAGCGGGTTCGAAGCGGCGTTCTTCCTGCCACAGCGCGGCCAATTCGTCCGTGCTGTTGAAGACTCCGGTGGCCAGGCCAGCCAGATAGGCCGCGCCCAGCGAGGTAGTTTCCGTGACCTTCGGGCGTACCACAGGGATGCCCAGCAAGTCGGCCTGGAATTGCATCAGCATGTTGTTGACGCAAGCACCACCGTCCACGCGCAATTCAGCGGCAGGCTTGGCATTTTGCGCAGCATCCTTGTTCATGGCTTGCAGCAGCGCTGCACTTTGAAAAGCAATGCTCTCCACGGCGGCGCGTGCAATGTGCGCCACCGTGCTGCCACGTGTCAGCCCCAGGATGGCGCCGCGCGCGTCGGCATTCCAGTACGGCGCACCAAGGCCCGTGAATGCAGGCACAAACATCACACCGCCGCTGTCGGGCACGCTTTCCGCCAGTGATTGAACCTGGCTGCTGCTTTCAATGGCACGCAGGCCGTCGCGCAGCCATTGCACCACCGCACCGCCAATGAACACGCCGCCTTCCAGGGCGAATTGCGGCGTCGCGTCGGCCTGCGCGGCGGCGGTGGTGATGAGGCCGTTGTGCGACTGCCCGAAACGCGCACCGGTGTGCATCAGCAGGAAGCAGCCGGTGCCATAAGTGTTCTTGGCCAACCCGGCCTTGAAGCAAGCCTGGCCAAATAGCGCGGCCTGCTGGTCGCCGGCGACGCCGGCAATTGGCACGGGTGCGCCGAAGAGCGCCGCGTCGGTGTGGCCGTAGATGTGGCTGGAGGCGTGCACCTGCGGCAGCAGGCTGTCGGGCACGTGCAGCAGTTTCAGCAGTTCCGGGTCCCAGCGGTTGTGCCGGATGTCGAAAAGCATCGTGCGCGCCGCGTTGCTGACATCGGTGGCGTGCACCCGGCCACCGGTCAGCCTGTGCATGAGCCAGCTGTCGACGGTGCCAAAGGCCAGGTCGCCCTGCGCGGCGGCAATGTGCGCGCCGCTCACATGGTCCAGGATCCAGCGCAATTTGGTGGCCGAGAAGTACGCGTCCACCACAAGGCCGGTGCTGTGGCGGATGGTTTCGGCGTGGCCATGGTCACGCAGTTGCGCGCACAGCGGCTCGCCACGGCGGTCTTGCCAGACGATGGCGTTGTAGATCGGCTGGCCGGTGCGGCGGTTCCAGACCACCGTGGTCTCACGCTGATTGGTGATGCCGATGCCGGCGATGTCCGCCGCCTTGAGTCTGGCGCGCGCCAGCGCCTCGTGTGCGGTGGCCAGTTGGCTGGACCAGATCACATTCGGGTCGTGTTCCACCCAGCCGGGCTGCGGGTAGATTTGCGCAAATTCCTGCTGCGCCTGGGCAACGATGCGACCCCGTTCGTCGAACACGATGCTGCGTGAACTTGAGGTGCCCTGGTCCAGCGCCAACAGGTATTTCAAAGCCTTGTCTCCTGGCGCCAACGGCGGCGCTGTGCCTGTCAGACTAAACGAAGCGTGGGCCGAAACCAGCGCCACCGGCACAGGGAAATCCAGGGGACGAGCCAGGGCGAATGGCACAAGAATGCCAACACTGCCAGCCCCGCCGCTGCGCGCACGAAGCGCCAGGTTCGCGAGGTTCGCAGACAAGCCAGAAGGAAACCGCATGCAGTTGATGCTTGACGGCATCACCAAGAACGTTGGCGCCGCCACCTGGCTGTCCAAGCTGTCGCTCTCACCGAAGCCGGGTGCGGTAACGGTGCTCTTGGGCGCCACACAAGCCGGCAAGACCAGCCTGATGCGCATCATGGCCGGGCTTGACAGACCCAGCAGCGGCCATGTGCGGGTGGACGGTGCCGACGTCACCGGTGTCGGCGTGCGTGATCGCAATGTCGCCATGGTCTATCAGCAGTTCATCAACTACCCGTCGATGACGGTGGCCGACAACATCGCGTCACCGCTGCGGCTGCGCGGCGAAAAGGGCATTGACGAGCGCGTGCTGAACATCGCGCAGCGCCTGCACATCGACAGCTTCCTGCAGCGTCTGCCGGCTGAACTGTCGGGTGGTCAGCAGCAGCGCGTGGCGCTGGCCCGCGCGCTGGCCAAGGGCGCACCGCTGATGCTGCTGGACGAACCGCTCGTCAACCTGGACTACAAGCTGCGCGAAGAGTTGCGGGAAGAGTTGACCCAGCTGTTCGCCAGCGGCGACAGCACCGTCATCTACGCCACCACCGAACCCGGCGAAGCGCTGCTGCTGGGCGGCCACACCGCGGTGCTGGACGCCGGTGAGCTGCTGCAATTCGGGCCCACCGCCGAAGTCTTCCACCGCCCGCTGTCGCTGCGCGTGGCGCGGGCTTTCAGTGACCCGCCGATGAACCTGATGGCGGCCGATGCGGCGCCGGGCGGTGTGCAGTTGCGGGCCGGCCCAGCCCTGTCGATGGCCACCCCGTCCTTGCCATTGAATGCACTCACCGTGGGCATGCGTGCCAACGCGCTGCGCGTGGCGCCGCGCCCTGGCGACGTGGCCTTGCCCGGAACAGTGGAACTCGCCGAAATCTCGGGCTCCGACACCTTCGTGCACGTGCACACCGCCGTGGGTGAATTGGTGGCGCAGCTGACCGGCGTGCACTTCTTTGAACTCGGCGCGCCGCTTACGCTGCACATGGCGGCTGCACAAGCCTATGTCTTCGACGAAGCAGGTGCCTTGTGCGTGGCACCACTGCGCACACATTGACATGGCCCGCATCGACCTCGACCTGGCGCACGCCTACAAGCCCAACCCGCAGTCCGACGCCGACTACGCGCTGCTGCCGCTGAAGATGAGCTTTCGCGACGGCAGCGCCTATGCGCTCTTGGGGCCTTCGGGCTGCGGCAAGACGACCATGCTCAACATCATGTCGGGCCTGCTGGTGCCTTCAAAGGGCACGGTGCAATTCGACGGTGTGGATGTCACGCGCACGACACCGCAGCAGCGCAACATCGCCCAGGTGTTCCAGTTCCCGGTGATCTACGACACCATGACGGTGGCGCAGAACCTGGCCTTCCCGCTGAAGAACCGCAAGGTGCCGCAAGCGCAGATCGCACAGCGCGTGGGCGTGATCGCCGAGATGCTGGAAATGAGCCACCAACTGGACCAGCGCGCGGCAGGTCTGTCGGCCGACCAGAAACAGAAGATCTCGCTCGGCCGCGGCCTTGTGCGCTCTGACGTGTCGGCGGTGCTGTTCGACGAGCCGCTGACAGTGATCGACCCGCACCTGAAGTGGCAACTGCGGCGCAAGTTGAAGCAGATTCACCATGAATTGAAGCTGACGCTGATCTACGTCACGCACGACCAGGTGGAAGCGCTGACCTTTGCCGAAGAAGTGGTCGTCATGACACGTGGCCGCGCCGTGCAGGTGGGTTCGGCCGAGGCGCTGTTCGAGCGGCCTGCGCACACCTTCGTCGGCCACTTCATCGGCTCGCCGGGGATGAACTTCTTGCCTGCGCGCGCGGCAGATGGAATGCTCGACGTGGCCGGCCGCAAACTGCCCGCCGGGCGGCCTTTGCCTGACGGTGAATTGAAGCTCGGTGTGCGGCCCGAATACGTCAGCGTCGCCAATGCCGATGCGGCTGGCGCGTTGCCGGCGCAGGTGACACGCGCGCAGGATGTGGGCACGCATGTGATGCTCACCGCCACACTCGCCGACGGTTCCTCGCTGAAGGCACGGTTGTCGCCAGAAACAGCGGTGCCGCAACCCGGCAGCACCGCGTGGCTGCAGGTGCTGGGCGAGCACACCTGCTTCTACAAGAACGAGGGGTTGGTGGCGTGAGCACCACCACCAAACCGGTCAACCAGAAGGCCTGGTTCCTGATCCTGCCGGTGTTCATCTGCGTCGCCTTCTCGGCCATCCTGCCCTTGATGACGGTGGTGAACTATTCGGTGCAGGACATCATCTCGCCCGAGCGCCGTGTCTTCGTCGGCACCGAATGGTTTGCCAGTGTCATGCGCGACCGCGACCTGCACGCGGCGCTGTGGCGGCAGCTGCAGTTTTCGGGCGCCGTGCTGCTGATCGAGATTCCGCTCGGCATCGCGCTCGCCTTGGCGATGCCGGCCACGGGCTGGCGCTCCAGCGCGGTGTTGGTGGTGGTGGCACTGTCGTTGCTGATCCCGTGGAATGTGGTGGGCACCATCTGGCAGATCTACGGCCGCGCCGACATCGGCCTGCTCGGCGCTGCACTCAAGGGCCTGGGCTTCGACTACAGCTACACCGGCAACGCCACCCACGCCTGGTTCACGGTGCTGGTGATGGATGTATGGCACTGGACGCCGCTGGTGGCGCTGCTGTGTTTTGCCGGCCTGCGCAGCATTCCCGACGCGTATTACCAGGCCGCGCGAATCGACGGCGCCAGCCCCTGGGCGGTGTTCCGCTACATCCAGCTGCCGAAGATGCGTGGCGTGTTGATGATTGCGGTGCTGCTGCGCTTCATGGACAGCTTCATGATCTACACCGAACCCTTTGTGTTGACCGGTGGCGGGCCCGGCAATGCCACCACATTCCTGAGTCAGTACCTGACGCAGAAAGCGGTGGGCCAGTTTGACCTGGGGCCTGCCGCCGCTTTCTCGCTGATCTATTTCCTCATCATCCTGCTGCTGTGTTTCATCCTCTACAACTGGATGCAGCGTGTGGGCACGGCGGCGCCGGAAGGGGCGCCGCCATGAACGGCCGCAGCCTCATTCGCGCCGCATTCCTGGCGCTGTACCTGGTGTTTGCGCTGTTGCCCATCTACTGGATGGTCAACATGAGCTTCAAGACCAATGGCGAAATCCTGTCCAGCTTCACGATATTCCCGCAGCATTTCACCTTCGACAATTACC
>JANMKK010000324.1:0-1922 GCA_031372005.1 Rubrivivax sp. | reverse complement strand
GTTCAACGCTTCGCCCCGCGTCATGAACTGCCGCTCGACGGCAGCGCGCAGGATCTCATCGGCTTGATAGTCGTCGAAATTCTTGCCCGCCGTGAAGCGCAGGATGCGGGCGGCCGATTCCTTTGCGTCCCACAGAAATTTGTCGGCTTCAGCCGGCACACACCGCTTGCCGCTCTTCTTCCAGGCGGCGCCTGAAGAAGGGGTTGCGGATGGCCCGCTCCACCACCAGATCCACTGGCCGCGGGAACAGCCCTTCCAAGCCTTCCTTCAACGCGAAGAAAGCGTTCGAATAATCCACGGCCGGCTGGTCTTCCAGCACCACCACAAAGCCCAGATCGCTGTGCAACGGGTCGAAGTCGCTGCGCACCGCAGAGCCAAACAAATCCAGCCTGCGCACCCCCGTGCGCTGGCACAGCGCAGTGATCGCTTCCTGGCGGTCGGTGATGAGGTTCGGCACTTTCATGTCTGCGATTCAAACCCGATGTGGCGTCTGCAGTCAAACGTCGATATTCGCCGACATGAGCGCATTGCTCTCAATGAACTCCCGCCGCGGTTCCACCTCGTCGCCCATCAGCATCGTGAACACCTTGTCGGCTTCGATGGCATCGTCGATCTGCACCTTCAGCAAGCGCCGCACGGTCGGGTCCATCGTCGTTTCCCACAACTGCGCGGGGTTCATCTCGCCCAGGCCTTTGTAGCGTTGGCGGCCGACGGCGTTTTCGGCTTGCGTCATCAGCCAGGCCATGGCGGCGCGAAAGTCTGCTGCCTTCTGTTCCTTCATCTTTTCGCCCTCACCCCGGCGCACCACGGCCTCGGCGCCCAAGAGGCCCAGGAATGACGTGCCGGCGTGCGCCAGCGCAGCGTAGTCGGCGCCGTGCACGAAGTCCTGCGTGATGACGCTGCTCTTGACGTTGCCGTGGTGGCGGCGGCTGATGCGCAGCAGATGTTTGTCGGTGCGGGCGTCGAACTGCGCTTCGACCACGGCGTCCTTCAGTGCGGCTTGCAGCGCCACGGCGCTGGCTTCGGCTGTCTCCGTGCTGTCCAGGTCCAGTGTCAGGCCGCTGGCGATGGCACGCACGGCGTCCACGTCCATCCAGTTGCTCAGCCGCTCGGTCACGGCATTGGCCACCAGGTAGCTGCGGGCTAACGTTTCCAGTGCGCTGCCTTCCAGCGCCGGTCGGGCGCCAGGCACCATGCCGTCGGGCAGCATGCTGGCGCCATCCAGTGCGACGTTGAGCAGGAAGGCGTCCAGCGCGTGGCCGTCCTTCAGGTATTCCTCGTGCTTGCCGAGCTTGACCTTGTACAGCGGCGGTTGCGCAATGTAGATGTGGCCGCGCTCCACCAGTTGTGGCATCTGGCGGTAGAAAAATGTCAACAGCAAGGTGCGGATGTGCGCGCCGTCCACGTCGGCGTCGGTCATGATGATGATGCGGTGGTAGCGCAATTTCTCGACGTTGAAGTCCTCGGCACCGATGCCGGTGCCCAGCGCAGTAATCAGCGTCACGATGCTGTCGCTGGACAGCAACCTTTCATACCGCGCCCTTTCGACGTTCAAGATCTTGCCGCGCAGCGGCAGGATCGCCTGGAACTTGCGGTCACGGCCTTGCTTGGCGCTGCCGCCGGCGCTGTCGCCTTCGACGATGTAGATCTCGCATTGCGAGGGGTCTTTTTCCTGGCAGTCAGCCAGTTTGCCGGGCAGGCCCAGGCCGTCCAGCACGCCTTTGCGGCGTGTCATCTCGCGGGCCTTTCGGGCCGCTTCGCGGGCCCTTGCAGCGTCGACAATCTTGCCGCAGATGATCTTGGCGTCGGCCGGGTTCTCCAGCAGCCAGTCGGTCAGCAGCTTGCCGACGATGTCTTCCACCGGGCCGCGCACTTCGCTGCTGACGAGCTTGTCCTTGGTCTGGCTGCTGAACTTGGGTTCG
>JANMKK010000321.1:0-6971 GCA_031372005.1 Rubrivivax sp. | reverse complement strand
GCCTGCTGGTGGGCGGCTCGGCCCACGTCTATGCGGTGACCTTCGGCCTGCTGTGCCTGGCGCTGCAGGTGTTTCTGCCGTACCAGACTTATGTGCGCTGGCTGAAGTGGTTGACGCTGGCGCTGCTGTCGTACGTGGCCGTGGTGTTCACGCTGCACCTGGACTGGCTGGACATCGTGCGCGAAGTCATCCACCCGCAGCTGACCCTTGGGCGCGACATGCTGCTGATGGTGGTGGCGGTGTTCGGCACCACCATCAGCCCCTACCTCTTCTTCTGGCAGGCCGCGCAGGAGATGGAAGACACGGCCGGCAGCCCCGAGCACACGCGCGCCGAGGTACGGAGCCACCTGCGGCGCATCAAGGCCGACACGGTCATCGGCATGAGCTTTTCAAACCTGATCGCGTTTTTTATCATCCTGAGCACTGCGGCCACGCTGCACAAGGCCGGCATCACCGACATCCAGACATCGGCGCAGGCGGCAGAAGCGCTGCGGCCGCTGGCAGGGGACTTCACCTTTCTGCTCTTCAGCCTGGGCATCATTGGCACCGGCATGCTGGCGGTGCCGGTGCTGGCCGGTTCAGCCGGCTACGCGGTGGCCGAAGCGGCGGGCTGGACGGGGTCCTTGAGTTCGCGGCTGGACAAGGGCGAAGGGCAGGGCTTCTACGGCGTCATCGCCGCAGCCACAGTCGGTGGCGTGCTGCTGTGCTTCAGCCCGGTGGACCCCGTGCGGGCACTCTTCTGGTCGGCCGTGCTCAATGGCGTGATAGCGGTGCCGATCATGGCCGTGATGATGCTGCTGGCATCGCGCAGGAGCGTGATGGGCGACCACACCATCGGGCCGCGGCTGCGGGTGTTGGGCTGGGTGGCCACCGCGGTGATGGCGGCGACGGTGGCGGCGATGGGCTTGACGTTGTGAAGACGCCGCCGCAGTGTGGCCACCGTCCTGCCCTCAGAGCAGCGCCTCAACTGCGCTCCGCCACCGGTATCCCGCGCCGCGTTCGGTGACGATCAGCATCTGGCGTGCGTTGTCGGCCCCGATCTTCAGCCGCAGGCGACGGATCGGCACATCGACCGTGCGGCCGTGGACTTCGGCGTCGTGCAGGCGCGACTTCGACACCAACCGGTCGCGCATCAGCGCCCGCCAATGCCGGCTAATTCGCGCTGATGCGCGCGGTGCAGTCGGCTGCGGCTGGGTTGAGGCTGGCTCAGGCTGCCAGGCGCTGCAGCTCCGGCCAGCATGCGGCGTGCACCTCGTGTTGCCAGGGCAGACAGAAGATGACCTGGTGCAGCTGGAGCAGACGCTGGGAATCGGGCAATGCGTCGCCAAGGTCATTCACCAGGTCCAGGTTGGCCAACAGCATCATCGGGTCTCCCAAGGCCACCACCCGCGGCTTGACGGCTACCCATTCCCACGCAATGCCGACACGCTTGCCGTTAACATCGGCACCCCAAACGGTGCTGCCACTGCAGAGTTCGGGATTGCTGGCGTCAAGTTGAAGCGATGTACCCAGATGGCGGAACGAGCGGGCCGCGTTGATCAATTCAGGCACTTTCGCCCGCACCGTCGGCCATGTAAAAACTTGCCAGCTGTGAATGGTCATGGAAACCTCTCCTGTTTGGGTATGGGCTTTGAGTGTTTCGCACAGCCAGCTTCGTGCGCAAGCTGTAAAGACTGTTAGGTCGGGCGCGGGAAACGTGAATTGAAGCACCAGGACTTCGTCGACGTCGGCTTGTCAACCAGCATCAGGGCCTTTGAAGCCAGCCTGGTGAGGATGGCCGGGCGCATGGACTTCGGGCATGTATCCGCAGTGCTGGTGCTGGACCAGGGCACCCACGATCCGATCTTTCTGTCGGTGGGCAATACGCCCGTCGAATACCTGGAGACTTACAAGAGCCCGGAAGTGTCGCGGCGCGATCCAGTGATGAAGAAGCTCATGCGGCTGAGCGTGCCCTTCATTTACGACCGCCAGCTTTACAAGGAAAGCGGTGCCGACGACGTGTGGGAAGAGCAAGCGATGTGGGGCTTCAGTACAGGTGTTGCCGTGGGCCTGCATTTGCCCCAGGACCGGCACTTCCTGCTGGGGGTTGACCGTGCGGACGCCCTGCCCCAGGACGACACGCAAATGACGCGGCTGCTGGGCCAGCTGCAGTTGCTGGCTGTGCACGCGCAAGACGCGGCATTGCGGCTGATGGCCGCCAAGCCGTCGCAGGCCAGCCAAGTGCGCCTGACCCCTCGCGAGACGGAAATCATGCGCATGACCATGACAGGAATGACCGCCATCGCGATTGCGGAAAGGCTGGCCATCTCCGCCACGGCAGTGCAGTTTCACTTGATCAACGTGCGCAAGAAATTCAATACAAACTCGAAGCACCAGGCCGTGCTGCGCGCGTTGGCCCTTGGGCTGTTGTAGCGCCCGTATTCCGTAGCCCGCGCGCCCCCAGCTGGCCTGGCCTGGCGTGCTGCGAAGACGTCGCGGACGGCGCGCGCCGGGCTGCAGCCTTGCGGGACCCGGCACCCTGTAAATTCTTATAGTTACGACGAGCCGGCAACACTGCTGCAATAGTGTCTGAGCGATTCATACGCATCGCCGTCATTCAGGAGCACAGCATGTTGGAATTCCTTCTAGAAGCCTTGGGTTTTTGTCTGCCAAAAGGCGGCGGATGGGGCTGACGAGCCGGCTACAGGCTGAACCGGCGGGCCGCCCAATGTCGGCGCTCTGGACGGCAAACAGGCACTGCGACGCAAGATCGCAGTCGCCAGAATCGCATCGATTTACCGGCCTGACCTGCTTGGTGATGCAGGGCAGGCTCTTCGCTCCCAGCGCGGATCCCTCCCTGCCGCTGGTGCGCGTTTGGCGCTCTTCGACGCGGTCGAAAGCGCCTATTTTTTTCTCGCAGGCTGGCCGTTTTGCCGATGGACCCTTCAGCGGCCATGCACTGGGCGCTGATTCAGGTATTGGCTGACACCGCGCTGCAGACCCAGCCGGCGCATAAGCCGCTCTCAGACCGCCGCCTGTTCGCGTCACACCTGACAAACAGCGGGCTTTACGCGGCGCCCGCCGGTGCGCGTACCACCGCCAGCCGGCGCGCGATCTCGGCCTTGAGCCATATCGCGTCGTGCCCCGGCACTACCAAGTGCAGGCCCTGGACCCGCATGTCGCGCGCCATCTCGGCGCTGCCGCACCAGATGCCGGCCACCTTGCCGGCTGCTGTGCAGGCCTGCTGAATCCGGGTGATGGCCGCCGCCAGCACCGGGTGCGTGTGGGCAGCGCCCGGGCCCAGGCCGAGTGCGATGCCCAGATCGCTGGGGCCGATGAACAGGCCGTCAATGGGTGGCACCGCGGCAATGGCCTCCACCGCGTCAAGCCCGGCCTGGGTCTCGATCATCGCCAGCGCCAGCATTTGCGCGTTGGCGTGCTGCGCGTAGTCAGCGCCGCCCACCAGCAGGCCGCGTGCGGGGCCGAATGAACGGTCGCCCCCGGGCCCATCCGCACCGCTCATGGGGTAGCGGCAGGCGCGACCGAAAGCAACAGCCTCAGCCACCGAGTTCACCAGCGGACAGATGACGCCGTAAGCCCCCGCGTCCAGCGCGCGGTTGATCTCGGCCAGGTTGTTCTGGCTGACGCGCACCAGCGGCACCGCCGCCGTGTGCGACAGCGCTTGCAGCATGGCCAGCATCTGCGCGTGGCCGGCCATGCCGTGTTGGCAGTCGATGACGACAGCGTCGAAGCCGCTGGCGCCCACCAACTCGGCAGCGTAGGCCGAGTCGATGCTCATCCAGCCGGCCACAGCGCCTTGGCCGGCGCGGAAGAGGTCGAGAAGGCGGTTGGGTTTCATGGGCGGGGCTCCGTCAGGTGGGTAAGAAATATGTGCAGATGCGATGCAGTTTCGCTCGGCTGCTGCATGGGGAACAGGTGCCCGGCGCCAGCCAGACAATGGTGCTTCGCGCCGTGCGGCGACGCCACCAGGGCCACGATCTCGTCGCTCTGCGCCGGCGGGCACAAGGTGTCTTGCTCGCCGCTCACAGCCAGCACCGGCACAGCCAGGGGCCGGCGCGGCGCCAGCAAGCCGGGGCGCTGCGCAGCGTAGGCCAGTTGATGCGCGAATCGAGGCAGTCCCACCGCCTGGGCTTGTGCCACCAGCGACGCCAGGGCTGCATCGTCTTCTGCCAGGCCATAACCTGGTGCCAGTTTGCTGTGGGCCAACGCGTGCAGGCCTTGCTGCCGCGCCAACGCCCATTGCGCAGCGCGGCGCGATTCGCTGCTGTCGCGCCCGGCGCGGGCGTTGGCGCCCAGCAGAACCAGGCCGGCAACTTTGTCCGGGTGGCGCAGCGCCAGGTGCCATGCCACGATGCCGCCCAACGAATGGCCCAACCACACCGCAGGCCCGGGGCTCAGCTGTTCAGCCACGGCCGCCAGGCGGTCCGCTTCATCGTCGATGTGGCTGGCGGTGCCCACCACTTCCGTGTGCGCGTCGAGGCCTTGCAACAGCGCGGCCAAGCTGCTGCCGTCCAGCAGGGTGCCGGGCAGGGCGATGAGGGGCGGCGGCGCGTTCATGGCGCGTTCAGGCCTCGCTCATGTCGCGCTCATGTCGCGCTGATGTCGCGCTGATGTCGCACCCACGTTGTTGCTCACGTCGCGCCCATGCCCTGGTCACGTCGCCATGCAAGTCGCTGCATTCACACCGTCATGGCGGGTGGCAGCAGGCTGCGTCGCGCCAGGCGGCCGCCGGCGTCGAGCATGGTGTCCAGCGCAGCGCCTGCGGTGTGCACGTCAGACGCGAAGATGGGCGTCTTGCGGCTGTCGCCACGCACCACCAGCAGGGCTTCGGCATCTTCGGTGCCGGCGTTGATGAACTGCCGCCAGCAGCCACCGGGCAGCGACAGCGTGTCCCACGGGCCCAGGTCGGTGGTCAAGCGTTGTTCACCGGTGTTGACTGCCACTTGCAGCGGGCCGCGCGCGTGCACCAGCACAGCGGTTTCGTCCAGCACAAAGGGCGCGCTGCGCTGACCGGCCGGCACCCGCAACCATTCGACCGAGAAGCCCTGCGGGTCGGTGACGGCAGGGCGGTGGTCGCGGTGCTGGCTGAGGCCCCAGCCGATCACCGGCGCCAATTGCCATGCGTGGCCGGGTAGCACGGCGTCCAGCGTGGCGACGCGAAAGTCGCGCTGCGCCGGTTTCACACAGCGCGCCAGCAACTCGGCCGCTGACCAGTGGCGCAGGGCTGCCACCTCGTGCGGCGGCATCAGTGGCAGCAATGCATCGTCAGGCGGCGGGGCATGGCCGGCGGGCACGTCGATCAACTGGTTGTCGCGCCCCAGGTACAAGCCGGTGGCGCGGGCGCGGCGCATCACCTCGGGGCTCCAGATGATGCCGCCGGTGTCGTCGCCGCCCAGCACCGTCATCAAGAAGCCGTGCCGGTTGCCGCTGTTGGAAAAGCCGCGAAACATCCACGTCGGCATGCACATCACGTCGCCTTCTTCCAGCACCGCTTGGCCTTCGTCAGCCGCCGCGCCCCAGCGCAGCGTGAAGCGGCCTTCACAGGCGATGAAGACCTCGGCCGTGAAGTGCAGGTGCTGGTTGTTGGTGATGCCCGGCGCCATGCCGGCCGCGCCGATGTTGAAGCCGTGTGGCTCGCGCAGGTTCACCACCTGGTCGGGGTTCTGGGTGACACCCGGGCCGACGATGGAATAGTTTTCCTTGGGCGTGCTGCCGGGCAGGCGCACGTCGATGAAGGCGTCGTCGCAAGACCGGTATTGGCTGCGGCGGATGTGGCGGCGCTGGAGTTCGGCGGGGGTCATGATCATGGTTGTCGGTTGGGGTGGTCAGGGCCTCAGCCCTTGACGGCGCCTTGTGTGAGTCCGGAGACGATCTGCTTCTGGAACAGCGCCACCAGGATGATGAGCGGGATGGTGATGCTGACCGCGCCAGCCACGCCTTGCATCAGCAGGGTGTCGCTCTCGGCGGTGATGGCGCCGGCAATGGCCGCCGGCATGGTCATGCGGTCGGCATGGGTGAGCGCCGAGCTGAGCATGAAGTCGTTGTAGGCCAGCAAGAAGCTGAACAAACCGGTGGTCACCACGCCTGGCCACATCACGGGGATGATGACGCGCCTGAACGCCTGTAAACGCGAACAGCCATCAACCATGGCCGCTTCGTCGAGTTCTTGCGGGATGTTGACGAAGAAGCTGCGCAGCATCCAGATGGTGAAGGGCTGGTTGATGGCCACCAGCACAAAGATCAGTGAGACCGTGGTGTTGCGGATGCCCATGGCATCAAACAGCGCATGAAAGCTGGGCAGCAGCGTGGCATGCGGCAGCGCGCGGAACACCAGCGCAATGATGAGCAGCCAAAACCCCAGGCTGCCGCGGTAGCGCGACAAGGCATAACCCGCCAGGCAACCCACGGTGAGCGAGATGCACACCGTGCCCAGCGTGACCACCACCGTGTTGCTGAAGTTGCGATAGAACTCGCGGCCGATCCACAGCCCGCGGTAGTTCTCGAAAGTAACCGGCGCCAGCCACTTCAGCGGCGCTGAAAACGCGTCCACGTACGTGCGCAGCGAGATCACCACCGTCCACAGCACCGGCAGCGCTGCCAGCACCAGCCACAGCACCAGGGCGGCGTACAGCAGCGTTTGACCCAGGGCGGATTTGCGCATCTCAGTTTCCGTGCCGCTGTTCGCGCCAAGTCTTGCGCAGCAGCGGAATCAGCAGCAGCGCAATGCCGATGATCGTCAGCACCGACGCGGCGCTGGCCTTGTACGGGTTGTCTTCCTGCAGCAGCACGTGGTAGGTGAGGTACTGCACGCTGGTGGTGAAGGCGCCTTGTGTCAACACCATCACCGGCTCGAAGACGCGGTAGGCGTCCATCAAATGCATCATCAGCACAAACACCACCAGCGGCATCAAGTGCGGCAGCGTCACGTAGCGCAGCTTTTGCCACGGCGTGGCGCCGTCGATGGTGGCGGC
>JANMKK010000320.1:0-2252 GCA_031372005.1 Rubrivivax sp. | reverse complement strand
CTGAAAGACTTGGCGCCGCGCGACTTTGTGTCCCGCTGCATGGACCAGGAAATCAAGGAAGGCCGTGGCTGTGGCCCCAACAAGGATTACATCAACCTGGACATGACGCACCTGGGCGCCGACACCATCGCCAAGCGCCTGCCCAGCGTGCTGGAAATTGGCCACAACTTCGCCAACGTCGACATCACGAAGGAACCCATTCCCGTCGTGCCGACGATCCACTACCAGATGGGTGGCATCCCCACCAACATCCACGGCCAGGTGGTGGCGCCCGAAGTTGGCAAACCCAACGGCAACCCGAGCGCGGTCGTGAATGGCTTCTACGCCGTGGGCGAATGCTCTTGTGTCAGCGTGCACGGCGCCAATCGTCTGGGCACGAATTCGCTGCTCGACCTGTTGGTGTTTGGGCGCGCGGCGGGCAATCACATCGTGGACAGCGGCCTGAAGAAGCAGGCGCACAAGCCGCTGCCCGACGACGCGGCCGACCTGTCTTTGGCGCGCCTGGCGCGGCTGGACGGCAACAGCACCGGCGAATACGCGCAAGACGTGGCCAACGACCTGCGCGCCGCCATGCAGATGCACGCCGGTGTCTTTCGCACCCAGGCCACGCTGGACGCTGGCGTGGCCAAGGTTGCGCAAATAGCAGAGCGGGTGAAGAACATCGCGCTCAAGGACAAGAGCAAGGTTTTCAACACCGCGCGCATCGAAGCGCTGGAAGTCGAGAACCTGATCGAGTCGGCGCGCGCCACCATCGTTTCAGCCGCAGCCCGTCGCGAAAGCCGCGGCGCTCACAGCGTGGACGACTACCCCGACACACCCGAATTTCCCAACGGCCGCAACGACCCGGTGTGGATGAAACACACGCTGTGGTATTCCGAAGGCGACCGGCTCGACTACAAGCCGGTGCAGCTGAAACCGCTGACGGTGGAATCGGTCCCCCCGAAGGTTCGTACCTTCTGATCAGGCACACCCCATGACATTGCGCACTTTCCAGATCTACCGCTACGACCCCGACACCGACGAGAAGCCGCGCATGCAGACTCTGCAGGTTGAACTTGACGGCCACGAACGAATGCTGCTGGATGCGCTGAACAAGTTGAAGGCCGTGGACCCGACTTTGAGCTTCCGCCGCAGCTGCCGCGAAGGTGTGTGCGGGTCTGACGCGATGAACATCAACGGCAAGAACGGCCTGGCCTGCCTGACGAACATGCTGACGCTGCCGGGCACGATAGTCTTGAAGCCTCTGCCGGGGCTGCC
Source organism: Rubrivivax sp. (assembly GCA_031372005.1). Lineage (GTDB taxonomy): Bacteria > Pseudomonadota > Gammaproteobacteria > Burkholderiales > Burkholderiaceae_C > Rubrivivax. The sequence continues at coordinate 995 of JANMKK010000320.1, read as the reverse complement.
CGTGATCCGCGACCTGATCGTCGACATGACGCTCTTCTTCAAGCAGTACAACAGCATCAAGCCGTACCTCGTCAACGACACGCAGCCGCCCGAGAAAGAGCGCCTGCAAAGCCCCGAAGAACGCGATGAGTTGAACGGCCTGTACGAGTGCATCCTGTGCGCCAGCTGCTCCACTGCCTGCCCCAGCTTCTGGTGGAACCCCGACAAGTTTGTCGGCCCGGCGGGTTTGCTGCAGGCCTACCGCTTCATTGCCGACAGCCGCGACCACGACACCGGCGCTCGCCTGGACAACCTCGAAGACCCGTACCGCCTGTTCCGCTGCCACACCATCATGAACTGCGTGGACGTGTGCCCGAAGGGCCTGAACCCCACCAGGGCCATCGGCAAGATCAAGGAACTGATGGTGCGCAGGGCCGTATGAGCGACAGGCTCGATGAACGGGGTTTGAGCAAGCTGCGCTGGCGCTGTCGCCGCGGCCTGCTGGAGAACGACCTCTTCATCGAGCGCTTCTTTCGCCACCACGAGGAGACGATCACGAACAGGCAGGCTGCGGGGCTCTTGACCCTGATGGACCTGGCCGACAACGATCTGCTCGACCTGTTGCTGGCGCGCACCCAGCTGCAGGGCGAGGTCAATACAGCGGAAGTCCACGAGGTGCTGGCATTGATGAGAAATGCACCCTTGGCGCACTTCGGCGTCGCCGCTGCTGTTCGCCAGCAACCCGTGCCTCAAATCTGAAGAAAGACCCGTGACATGACCCCCTCCGACGTGAAAGCCACGCTCTCGTTCAGCGACGGCAGCCCGACCATGGACCTGCCGATCTACAAGGGCAGCATCGGGCCCGATGTGATCGACATCAGGAAGCTCTACGCCCAGACGGGTAAGTTCACCTACGACCCGGGCTTCCTGAGTACGGCGGCGTGCAACAGCACCATCACCTACATCGACGGCGACAAGGGCGAACTGCTGTACCGCGGCTACCCGATTGAACAGCT
>JANMKK010000305.1:0-15953 GCA_031372005.1 Rubrivivax sp. | reverse complement strand
CCTGCGGCGCCAGCACGACTGGTTGCGCGTCGACGACAAGACCGACGGCGAAGACGCCAAGCGCAAGCCCAGCAAGCAGATTCGCATCCCTGAGGTGCGCAGCCTGATCGATTGGGTCTTCAAGACCAGCGCCCGCGGCCGAGGCAAGGTGGTGGTGCTGCACCCGGCAGAGGCGTTGAACATCCAGGCCGCCAATGCGCTGCTGAAGACGCTGGAAGAGCCACCGCCGGGCACTCGTATCGTGCTTAGCTGCGCCGACCCCGCGTGGCTGCTGCCCACCGTGCGCAGCCGCTGCCAGCACCTGCGCCTGGCGACGCCCACGCTGCCGCAAGCCCAGGCTTGGTTGGCCGCACAAGGCGTCGCCCAGCCCGAGGTGCTGCTGGCAGCCTGCAGTGGCCGGCCGCTGGACGCCCTGCAGATGTCGCAAGCCGGCGTGCAGGCTGAACATTGGCGCGCGCTGCCGAATGCCGTCGCCCAGGGGCAAATCGGTGCGCTGCAGGGCTGGCCCTTGCCGCGTGTTCTGGATGCGCTGCACAAGCTGTGTCATGACGCGATGGCTGCGGCAGTCGGCGCGCCGCTGCGCTACTTTCCTTCAGGCAGCATCAGCAGCCTCGACACCACCGCATCGCTGTCGGCGTTGGCTGCCTGGTCCCTTGAACTCGGCCGCATCGCGCGCCATGACGAACACCCGTGGAATGAGGGGCTGATGCTCGACGCGCTGCTGGCCGCCGGCGCGCGCGCGCTGCGGCGATCGGCGTCAACGCGGCCTGGCGCCGCGTCGGGGTTGGATACACTGCATCGATGAATGATCGCGTTCCCACTCGCACCGGCGGGCTTGGTCCTCCGGTGGTGCCTGGCCAAGCGGCGTCGCGGCCCAGCGTCATCCAGCTTGTGTTTCGCGAAAAGGGCGCACTCTATGCGGCCTACATGCCCTTGCTCACTGACGGCGGCCTCTTTGTGCCCACCACGCGCGAATACCGTTTGGGCGACGACATCTACCTGCTGCTGTCCCTGCCCGAAGACCCGCAGCGGTTTCCGGTGGCTGGCAAGGTGGTGTGGATCACGCCCGCCAATGCATCGGGCGGGCGCACGCAAGGGGTTGGCGTGCGCTTTCCCAACGACGACAAATCGCGCCAGGTGAAGATCAAGATCGAAGAGATCCTGGGTACCAGCATCTCATCGGCCAAGCCGACGCAAACGCTTTGAAGGCGGGCGGCGCGCGCCGTCCTGTCAAAACCCGCGATGTACGTCGATTCCCACTGCCACCTCAGCTTCTCCGAGCTGCAACAGCGGCTGCCCCAGATTCGCATCGACATGGCAGCCGCGCAAGTGGACCGCGCGCTGTGCATCTGCACCACGCTGGAAGAGTTCAGCGACGTGCACGGCCTGGCCCTGGCGCATGACAACTTCTGGTGTTCGGTGGGCGTGCATCCCGACAACGAAGGTGTGCAGGAGCCCACCCTGGCCGATTTGACCGACCGCGCCGCGCTGCCACGTGTGGTGGCCATCGGCGAAACAGGCCTGGACTACTACCGGCTGAACGGCCGCTGCGAGGCTGACATGGGTTGGCAACGCGAACGCTTTGCCGTCCATATCCGCGCCGCCCGCGCCACGGGTTTGCCGCTGGTGGTGCACACCCGCAGCGCCAGTGCCGACACGTTGGCGGTGCTGCGTGACGAAGGGCAGGGCCTGGTGACGGGTGTCTTCCACTGCTTCACCGAAACGCAGGACGTGGCGATGGCGGCGCTGGAGATGGGTTTTTATATCTCGTTTTCCGGCATCCTGACCTTTCGCAACGCCCGTGAACTTCAGGACGTGGCGCGCCATGTGCCGCTGGAGCGCTGCCTCATCGAAACCGACAGCCCGTACCTCGCGCCCATGCCGCATCGCGGCAAGACCAACCAGCCGGCCTGGGTGGTGCATGTGGCGGCGCAGTTGGCAGCGCTGAAACAACTGCCGGTTGAAGAGGTGGCACGGGCCACCAGCCTCAACTTTGAACAGCTGTTCTGGCGCACGCTGGAACCTGCATCGCAGGATAATTACAAATGAGAAAATACTTCAAGTTTGTTGCTTATCTAACTGTCGCTGTTGCACAAACTTGGGCGGCAGCGAACCCTGCCGTGGACTATTTTCGTGCCGTCAATATCGACAATGACCGCACTGTCAAGAATCTCCTGGCGGGTGGCTTCGACCCCAACACCGCCAACGACAAGGGGCAGGTTGGCTTGTACCTGGCCATGAAAGAAGAGTCCTGGAAGGTCGCCGCGGCCTTGCTGGAGCACCCGGCCATTCGCGTTGACGCGACCACAACGGCCGATGAAACGCCCTTGATGATTGCGGCGATGCGCGGCAACGCCGAGTGGACGCAGCGCCTGCTGGACCGCGGCGCCGCGCTCAACCGGGCCGGCTGGACGCCGCTGCACTACGCCGCCAGCGGCTCGGAAACGGCGGTGGTGAGATTGCTGCTGGACCGTGGCGCCGCCATCGACGCACCGTCGCCCAACCGCAGCACGCCGCTCATGATGGCAGCGCGATACGGGCCGCAGGGCGCGGCAGAACTGCTGCTGGCGCGCGGCGCAAACCCCCGGTTGCGCAACGACCGCCAGTTGTCGCCGGCCGACTTTGCGCGCACTGGCGGACGCGAGTCGCTTGCCGTGCTGCTCGAGGCTGCCGCAGCCCGCTGAAGGCTGAAGGCTGACAGCTGACAGCTGACGGCTGACAAGGGCCTACGGTCAGCGCACTTTGTCCGTGTCAGAAGTCATCTGACACGTCCTTTCGCGCTGGGATGACTTCGGATTGAATTAGGCCACGCGTAGAGTCTTCAATGAGGCTGGCATCCCAGTCTTTGGAGTGCCCAATGACCCAGTCGGCCGCCGTCCACAACCCGTTCATGCTGATGCTCAACCCGGAGATCGTGCTTGCAGCAATTGAAAAATCGGAGCGCTTGAGCCAACTCAACCGCCGTCTTTGCCGGCCGCTCGACAAGCCCGCACCGACTACTGCCGAGCCCGGTGCCCAGCTGGAAAGTGAAGCCGATCAGGGCGACGAGGAAACGGCGGCGATCTGTTGACGTAGAGGCGCTTCCAGTGCCGGCCACGCCAGCTGCGCCGACCTGGCAGGCGCCGTCCAATCCCCGGGCGCAGTGTCCCTGCGGGAGTGGGAAGCGCTGGGTCCATTGCCACGGTCGAACGTGAGCAGCTGCGCGCACGCCAGGTCGTAGGTCAGTTCCCGGTTGTCACGGTCAAGCGCTTCCACCTGGCGCAGCAGCTTGTCGCGTTCTTCGCCCAGCGAGCGCGCCAGCTGGACATGCAGGACGGCGTCGTTCGTCGCCTGGGTGTCCACCAGGGAGCGGCCCCAGCGCGTCAACCAGAACAGTGCCAGGCAGGCGATTCGGGGGCCGTGGCCCTGGGCGTTCCAGTGGTAGACCGTCGAACGGCCGACACCCAAAACACGTGCCACGCGGTGGGCTGGCGGGTGCCCCAGGTCTTCGAGAATGGATTCCCAAACTGGGAGGGCGCGGGGTGCCTTGTCGATGGAAAACAGGTTCGGCTCCATAGCTCAGACCCCCCCGTTCTCGTTCTTGGACAGTGCACGATGTATATTATGTTAAATGATGGCAGTAAAATCAGCATGGATCACTCCGAGGCTCACCCCGAAAATCTAGATCCATGCAGGTTCACAGGGTTTTGCAGGGCCGACTTGGTAGGCAGCGCTTATCCGGCTTGCCATTTGGACTCTCGCTTTGTCCAGATCTCCCATCGGAAACGGTCTCCGTATTTGTAGTCTTTGAGGGTCCAATATCGGCCGCAGCGGTCGATCCACGTATTGATGCAAGGACTGTGGCGATCTGGGAAGAACGCGGTTGCCGGTTTCCCTTCAAGCGGTCACTTCCGATCTTTCAATCGGCACTGGTGATGCTTTCAATGTGTCACCACGCGCGGTGCGCGCGTCGAATACCCACCGCTTCTGTCGGCGACAGAACAAGTGTTGGAGCCTCCTCAAAAACCGAGGCGGTCCAGTCCTGTGTGGTAGCCGTACATGGCCGTCAGCGCTTGTCTCTGCCTTCAACTGAGCCATGCCATCGCGGCAGCGCCAGCAGCATTTCGAGACCTGCTGGCGCTGGTGCGCAAGACGTCTTGATGCCGCTGTCGCCGACATGAAAATCAGCGACATCCGCTGCCACCTGATGCAGGCCGCTCCCCCACCCCACATGGTCTGGTCGGCCAGGGGAATATCGGTCCTGGCCAGCAGCCGCAACTGGCTGGTTGTTACCGTGTACACCGACGCGGGAGTCGTCGGCACGGCTTGCGCAACACCTTCTTGCAGCGCCTGTGCCCGCCGAGTACCGCGCACCGCACGGCCGGGCGTGCCCACACGCTGGGCTCATCCCCTGCGCGTGACGACCTGGGCCCGCTGAGACAGCCGTGGTGACGGCCGCTATCCTTTGCCGAGCAACATCGCCTGAACCTTGTCAGGCGAACAGCCCGTCTTCAATCACCCCGGGCTGGCGATGCGCTCTGCGCCTTCGGCCATGGCCGCGAGCTTGGCGTAGACGATGTCCTCGTCTACCGCACCAAAACCCGCAAAGGTGCCAAAGCCGCAGTCGCTGCCGGCAATCACCCGTTCGGCGCCCACCACGTCCACAAAGCGCTGCAAGCGCTGCGCGATGAGTTCGGGGTGTTCGATGAAGTTGGTGGTGGTGTCCAGCACGCCGGGGATCAGCACCTTGTCTTGCGGAATCTGCGCGCGCATGTCGCGGATGGTGGCCCATTCATGGCCGTGGCGCGGGTTGGCGGTTTCAAACAGCAGGCCCTGCGGCTTGGCCTTCAGCACCGTGGGCAGGATGGTGGCCAATGGCACATCCTTGTGGTGCGGGCCTTCGTAGTTGCCCCAGCACACGTGCATGCGCACCCGGTCCGCTGGAATAGCCACCAGCGCGAAGTTCAGCGCTTCCACATGCTGTTCGATGCGCGCCAGGTAAGCCGCTTCGTCGAGGTCTTTGTACATCATGTGCCGGCCCAGGCCCAGGTCGGGCGAGTCGATCTGCAGGATCAAACCCGCATCGACGATAGCGTGGTATTCGTGGCGCAGCGCATGCGCCAGGGCTTCCAGGTAGGCGTCGTCGCTGGCGTAATGCTGGTTGGGCTGGAACAAGGCCACCACCCCGGGCGATGCCGCGTTCATGAACATCTGCGCGGCGCCATGCCGCGCGGCGGCGGCCTTCAGGTGCGCGATATCTTTGTGCAGCGGCTCAAGGGTCTTCACCGCAATCGGCCCCACACAGCAAGGCCGGCGGTAGTTGGGCGTGCCGCCGCTGTTGCGCAGGCGGTCCATGAAGCCGGGGTAGTCAGTCAGGTCAGCGGGTGTGCGGCGGGGGCTGTCGCCGTCATAGCCGGTGTAGCGGTATTTGATGTAGGTGGCGTAGCTGATCTTGCTCATCTCGCCGTCGCTGACGATGTCCACCCCGGCCGCCACCTGGCGCGCCACGCAGGCGTCGATGGCGGCGGCCATGATGGCGTCGAAGGTGTCTTCGTCAACCGGCTCGCCCTTCTCGCGGGCGAAGATCTGGTCAACGACCGGCTGACTGCGCGGCAGGCTGCCGACGTGGGTGGTGCGGATGCGGGGCATCGCTCGGCCTTGGTCAGTTGAAGCCGTACGTCACCTTCACCCCATAGGTACGCGGCGGTGCGGCGCTGGCCTGCAGCGTGCTGCCGCCACCCCACACAAAGCGGTTGATCACCGTTTCGTTGTTGAAGTTGTCAACGAAGGCCTGCACCGACAAACGCTCAGTGGGCTTCCAGTTCACGCGCAGATCACCCTTCCAGTACGAGCCCTGCTTCTCGGCGGCGGTGTTGTAGATCTGGCCGTAGTAGCCGCTGGAGAAGGTGGCCGAGATCATCGGCGTGATGGTGCCCAAGCCCCCGACCGCGAACTCATAGCTGGCGGACACCGAACCCGAGCGCTCTGCCGCATACGGGATGCGGTTGCCGGTCAGGTCGCAGCCGTAGGCTTGCGGCACGCCGTTGAGACCCGAGCCCGGCACCAGCCGGCAGTTGTAGCCCGGCGCATACACCCGCGTCTGCCCGGCCGGCGCGATGGTCACGCCGTCAACGACGGTGGCCGGCGTCCCCGGCGAGTCGATCAACTGCGTGATGGCGATCGGCCCAGGCGCGTCGGGGAAGCTTGTGTACTTGGCATCCAGCAGCGACAGCGTGCCGCCAAGCGTGAGCTGGCGCGTCGCCCGCCACTGGCCTTCGATCTCGATGCCGTTGGCCTTGGACTTGGCGGCATTGAAGAGCAGTGACGCGGTGGTCAGCCCCACCGCAACCTGACGCTGCTCCTGCTGGTCGGTGTAGCGGTTCTGGAACGCTGCGAGGTTCAACTGCAGCGTGTTGTTCAAAAACCGGTTCTTCGAGCCCAATTCGACGGCGGTCACTGTCTGCGGGTTGAAGGTGCGCGTGGCTTCGGTGATCAACGCCGTCTGGCTGCCGTTGAAACCGCCGGAGCTGAAGCCGGTGGAATACGACAGGTAGACCATCTGGTCCTTGTTGAGCTGGTACTCGGCGGCCGCGCGGCCGGTGGTCTTCTTGAATTCGACCGGCGTGTAGGTGGCGCCGAAAAAGGTGTTGTTGTTGACACCGCCGCAGTTTGCACCCGGCACCACCAGGCCGGCCGGGAAGCCGCCGACAGCGGGGCCGCAATTGGTGACGTTGGCGCTGCCGAAGGCCGCTGCACCGGCAACCAGGTCATCGAGGTTCTGAAACGCCGGGTCGGGGTCGTTCAGGTTCGGGCTGACAGCGACGACCGAGTTGCGGTTGGCGAACTTGTACTTCTTCTTGTCAACCGTGTAGCGCAGGCCGCCCGTCAGCGTGACCGCGTCGACCGGCTTGAAACTCAGTTGCCCATAGAGTGCGTGCGATTGGGTGTCGGCCACTGCGGTGTCGGCGCTGCCGTTGCCCACGCTGCGGCGCCGCGACTGGAAAACGCCCAGGTTGTCGATCTGGTCCTTGAAGAAATACACGCCGGCCACGTAGCCGAACGGGCCCCGGCCTTCCGACAGGATCTGGAATTCTTGCGATGCCGACTTGCTCTTCGTGCGCTCGAAGCTGACCGCGATGGCGTCGCGCGAAAAGTCCTGGTCGACCGTCCGCAACACCGAGAAGTCGGAGAAACCAGTGATCGACTTCAGCGAAAACCCGTCGAAGCGGTACGACACGTCAGCCGAGACGCTGGTGTCGCGCAGCTTGAGTTCGGTCTGGTAGTCGTTCTCGACGCGGTAGACGTTGTCGGGGCTGTAGATCGGGCGTCCGATGTCGGCAGTGGTGCCAATGGCGGCGCCACCCGGAACGCCTTGTGTGCGCGTGCAGTCGGGAATGCCGTCGATCAAGCCGCCGCGGCCGTTGATGGGCAAGAAGGTGGCATTCAGCAGCGGCCGGCAGGTGCCATTGACGTAGGTGCCGCGCTGAAAGTAGCTGAACCCGCCGGCGCCGTTGCCGCCTTGTTGGGTGCCGGCTAGCCGCAGCACCGCCTTGAAGCGGTTGTCGGGCTTGAACAGCGCCGACAGGCGAAGGTACTTCAGATCCTGATCAAACAGATCGGCCGACGGGTTGAAGTCGTTCTTGACCCAGCCATCCGCCTTTTCGCCGGCCACGGCGACGCGCAATGCAATCTGGCTGCTGACCGGCGCATTGCCCACCAGCTCCACGCGTGCCCTCTTGTAGCTGCCCAGCAGCAGGCTGCCGCTGCCTTCCAGCGCGTCCAGCTGCGGCTCCATCGTCGTGACGACAATGTTGCCGCCAAAGGTGTTGCGACCGAACAGCGTGCCTTGCGGGCCGCGTTGCACTTCGACCCGTTCCAGGTCGACGAAGCTGGCCAGTGCCTGGCTCGGCCGGCTCTTGTAGATGCCGTCGACGAAGTAGCCGATCGTGGTGTCGGCGTTCTGCTGAACGGCCTCGGTGCGCACGCCGCGCATCGCTGGGCGCGCGTCGCTGCCCGAACGTCCGAATGTGAAACCCGGCGCCAGTCCTTCGAACTGCGAGATGTCAACCACGTTGCGCGTCGACAGCATGTCGCCCGACAGCGCGGTGACCGAGGTGCTGACCTTCTGCTGGTCCTCGATGCGGCGGTTGGCAGTGACGGTGATCGTCGAGATCTCGCCCGTATCAGCTGCGGCTGCAGGCGCAGCCGTCTGAGCACCGGCGCCGGTGCCGCCAAGCAGCCCCCAGGCACTGACGGCAAGCGCCACCGCATGAGACAGGGTGCGGGGAGCCGGGTTGAAACGAGTGCGAGGGGCGAGGGTCGAGAGAGTCATCAGTAAGCTCCACGTTGGATATTGCAAGCGTATGCAATTCGTTGCAGAATTGCGTCGCGGGAAACCCTGATTTCCGGCTTCAGTGCGGCTTCAGTGCGGCATCAGTGCAGCTTTGAGCCAACACGCCGCCGCCGCAGCGCGCCGTGCACGGCCTGCAAGCACACGCCACGACCTGCAACCCACCCCCTTCAACGCAAACGCCGAACGATGACGAGCGAACCCGATCCCACGCTGGCGCAGATGAAGGCCGATGTCTGGCGGCTGCTGCAGCGCCTGCCCGGCCCCGATGTGGCCGCTGCGCTGCGCGAACATCTGGCGCCCGACGCGTCCTGGTTCGTGTCGCATCCTTTCAACGAGCTGATCGGCCCGGCCGCCGTGGCCGAACAGTTCTACGCCCCGCTGCAGGCGGCGTTTCCAGACCTCGAGCGCCGCGCGGACCTGTTTTTCGGTGGCGAGTGGATCAGCCCGCCAGCGGGCGTGGTCGGCCACGCACCGCCCGAGTTGCGCGGTGAAGGCTGGTGGGCCACAACCACCGGCCACTATCTGGGTACCTTCAAGCAGCCGTGGCTGGGCATTCCAGCCACTGGCGAGCCCGCCGCGTTGCGCTTTGGTGAGTTCTATCGCTGGCAAAAAGGCCCTGATGGCGTGGGCCGCATCCTTGAGGCGCGGGTGCTGCTGGACATCGTCGACCTGGCGCGCCAGGCCGGGCGCCGCATCCTGCCGCCCAGCAGCGGGCTCGAATGGCTGGTGCCGGGCCCGGCCCCGCACGACGGCCTGCTGCTTGGCCCCACCGACCCGGCGCTGGGCGCAGAAAGCATGCGGCTGACGCTGGAGATGTTCGCCGGCCTGTGGCGCTTCGATGGCAAGAACCTCGACTCGATGGACATGCCGCGCTTCTGGCACCCGAACATGATGTGGTACGGGCCCGGCGGCATTGGCAGCATGCGTGGCGTGGGTGGCTTCCAGCGCCACCACCAAGCGCCGTTCCTGCATGCTTTTCCCGACCGCGGCAGCCCCCACCACTTGCCGCGTGGCCACCGCGCGCGGGTCGCCGAAGGTGCTTACGTGGGCTCGACCGGCTGGCCCAGCGTGCGGGGCACATTCCTAGGCGACTACCTGGGCGTCAAGGCCACCGGCAAGCCCATCAACATGCGGGTCATGGACTGGTGGCGCAACGACGGCACGCTGCTGACCGAGAACTGGGTTCTGATCGACCTGCCGCATTTGATGCTGCAAATGGACGTTGACCTGTTGGCGCGTTTGCGCGACTGCTAGCCCACCGTTTGCTGCCAGTGCCCGCGCGATCGACGACGATCGGCGGGCGCCGCGAGGATGCCGTGCTGGGTCGCGATCAGGCCTGCAACTCCACCGGGTTGCGGGCGCTTGCACAGGCATGCGAGGTCGGCAACGGCACCCACACCAGCAACGCGGGGTGAAGCAGGTGCGCCAAGTGCCTGGGGTGCGCCTTCAGGTTCAGCCTTTCACGGACCAAACCGCGATGCTTAGAAGCGGAAACCCGCATTCAGACCGTAACTGCGCGGCGGCGCGTAGTTCACCAACAGTGCCCGGTGGTTGGTATAGACGGCCCGGGTAATGATCGCCTTGTCTTCGACGTTGTTCACGAACGCCTGGAGCGTGAACTTGCCATCTGCAGTCCGGTAAGTCAGCCGCAGATCGGTCTTGAAGTAGGCATCGTTCTTTCCGTAGTTCGGTGTCAGGTCGGTCAGGATGTAGCCGGAGTTGTAATAGGTCTGAACCTCTGGTGTGAGCGTGCCGGCACCGCCAAGACCGATGTCATACGCGACACCGAACTGGACGGTTTGCTTGGGCGAGAACGCCTTGCGCGAGGTGTACTTGGTTCCGTCGAGTCCAGTACCGGCAATGACGTACCGGTATTGGGGCACCCCGCCCACCACCACTTGAGTGCCGCTGGTATCGAGCACAGGAACAAACCGGTTCGGATCGGTTCGCACATTGGGGAACGGCGTGCCCTGCACCGTGTTGGCTTCACCCGATGATGCAACGCAGCTTGGCGTGATCCCGCAAAAGCCGGCCGCGCCACCGAAATTGAAAGTGTTGACGCTGTAGTCAAGTTGTTTTGCGTTCAACCAGTTGTAGTCCAGACTCAGGCGCAAGTCTTTGGTGGGACGAAGCACGGCAGAAAGATCAAAGCCATAGGCCCGGTCCTTGCCGATGTTCTGGACAAGTGCGATGACGCTGGTCAGCGGCGCGTTGGGATTGGGGATGGAAGTCTGGGCTTGGAGGTCGGTGTAGTCGTTCAGGAAAGCGGCGGCGTTGAGCGTCAATTTCCGGTCGAAGAAAGTGTTCTTTGAACCAATTTCAAAGGCTTTGACTTTTTCCGGTGCGAATGGCAACAAGGTCCTGACGCCGGCGATCGACACAACTCCGGTGTTGAAGCCGCCGGCATGGACACCGGTTGAGTAGCTCGTGTACGCCATGTGATTGCGGTCGAACTTGTAGTCCGCAGCCAAGCGATAGTTCGTGTAGCTGTAGCTCTTGTTGCCGCATTCGAAGTTATAGGCCTGCGACACCGCCGTCGGCGACGCCGAAACCGAAGCCGCATTCGCGGGCACAAACCCACCACATGCGAAATCGACGGGGTCATCGATGCTGTGGGCGAAGTAGGAGCCTGGGCCGGTCGGGGAGGTGTTGAACCGCGACGTCATGAAGTCCTTTTCGTCCTTCGTGTGGCGCAGCCCGCCGGTCAGCGTCAGCTGGTCGAAAAGCGTGTACGACAGTTGTCCATAAGCGGCCAGCGAGCGGGACTTCTGCTGCTGCGCACTGAAGCTGTCGAAACCGAACCGCTGGTCGAGGCCGGTGCCTGAAGGAAGATAGGTAAAGCCGAACGGGTAGTACTGCTGCCCGGTCGGTGCGGTGGCGGTCACGTAGCTGCGGTTGACATTGGTGACACTGCGATCGCGGGCGGTGTCCTCAAAGAAATAGCCGCCGGCAATCCATTCCAGCGGGCTCTTTACCGATCCATTCGACATCACCTGCAATTCCTGGGTGAGTGTCTTGCTGGAGGTTTGCGCGTAGGAATAGTTGAGCAGCACAGGCGTCAGACTGCCGCCAGTGCGGATGAGGTCGAAATCTGAGTAGCTGGTGATTGAGCGCAGTCGAACGCCTCCGATGTCGTAGCTGACGGTCGCACCCAACTGGTCTTGCGAACCCTTGCGGAAGATGTTGCCCGCATAGTTCACCTTGTAGGGATCGTCAATGGTGGGTATCCCAATGTCGGCGCCATTCACATCAGGAATGCCATCGCGGAAGCGCGTGTCGATGGGCATGCCCACGCCCGTCCAGCTGTTGCCATTGAAGCCATTGGGCAGCGCGTAGGTGACGCCGTTGTAGGTGAGGGGCTGGCCCGGCGTGCGGATCAAGCTGGGGTCAACCAGCGTGCCAAGAATTTTGTAGCCGAAGCCGCCCAGGCCCTGGCCCCCCAGATCGAGATGCGAAGCACGCAGCACCACTTGAAGGTCAGGCAGTGAAGGCAACTCGATCTTCAATGTGCCGCGGATGAACTTTTGCGTTTCGCCGCCGTAGTTGTTGCCGGTGCCGATGTTTTTCACATAGCCCTTGGTGTCCTCCGACAGCGCGGCCAGGCGCAGTGCCACACCTTCAGTCAACGGCACATTGACGAAGCCCTCCGCGCGGTAGCGTGTGTAGTTGCTGGAGAGCAGATCCACACCGCCTTCAAACTTGTCCGTGGGCAAGGCGGAGTGAAAGACGATGTTGCCCCCGAAGCTGTTGCGTCCGTACAGCGTGCCTTGCGGCCCTTTCTGTACCTCGACCCGAGCAAGATCGACGATCGGCGGGACCTGACTGGTGCGGGATTGGTAAATGTCGTCGATGTAGATGCCGAAGCGCGGATCCCCGGTCGCCGAGACGTTCTCCGTGTAAGTGCCGCGCATGGCGGGCCGCAAGTCCGAACCCGAGCGACCCATGCGCAGTCCGGGCAAGAGTTGCTCCAAACGGTCTGCTGTCGTGACGTTGGCGTTCTTTAGCTGACTGCCGGTGATCGCCGAAATCGAAAGTGGCACCGCCTGCATCGGCTCGGCGCGGCGCTGCGCGGTGACGGTGATCACGGTGGGGTCGCTTTCGGCCCCACTCTTCGGCGCCTCCTGCGCCCCAGCCAGCGTGGATCCAGTGAGCGAACCGACGGCGGCAGATGAAAGCAGGACTGCGCGAAGCTGACGGCGACGGATCGATCTGGAAGTCATGGTTCCTCCTGAGGGCGTTGGTACACGGTTAAAAGTTCGTTGCCGGATGCTAGTTGCATACGCATTCAACCTCAATACGGGGATAAACCCTGTATGTAATTTTCTAAAAAATGGGCGCTGCCACTTTATGATTGAATCCGTATGCAATTTATTTGAAGCCGTCATTGCATGAATGAATCCTCCCTTGCCTCGAAGCACCAAGGCCTGCCCTTCAAGCTACCGCCGCGTCCGTCGATCACGCGAGTGCGCCATGTCGACCCGCAAGCATTGCGCGCAGCCAAGTCGGCCAGATTGCAGCCGATGGCGGGCTTCAACGAGGGCTATGCCGACATCGTCGACTTCATCGTCCGCATCACTGAAGAAATCTGGGTTGACCGCGCGGTCGGGCGCATCTACGACACCTACGACCACGCGTGCACCATCTACTCGTCATATGGTGTCGTGCGCTCGGTCGAGGAAGTGGTGGCGTCCACCGTGTCGACGCTGAATGCCTTTCCTGATGGCGAGTTGCACCACCTCAACGTTGCCTGGAGCGGTGACGACAGTGCGGGCTACTACAGCTCGCACCTTGGATTCAGCCGATCCACCAACCGCGGTCCTTCGGGCTGGGGCCCGGCCACCGGGAAACGCATTGCCGTTCACTTCGTGGCCGACTGCGTGACACGCGGGAACTTCGTCCACACCGAATGGCTGGTGCGTGACAACGGTGCCATGGTTCGGCAACTGGGGCTGGACGCCAACGAAGTGGCACGCCGGGTGGCCGACCGCGCGCAGCCCGACCAACGCGTGAATTCGCCGCACACCGCGCTGATGGGGCAGGCGCCACGGCTGCCACTGGCCTTGGCAGACGATGGCGTCGAGGCCTGGGCGCGTGTGATGTTCGACCAGCTCTGGAACCAGCGTCGGCTGGACCGGTTGGCCCAGTACTTCAGCGTCGACTCGGTCTGCCACGCGGGTGGCGGCCGCGTGGCCGCCGGCTTGCGCAACCAGTCGGCGTTGATGTTGATGATCCTCAGCGCCCTGCCGGACGCCACCATGCATGTCGAGCACGTCAGCCACTCGGACGAGACCGACGGCGTCATCGTGGCCGTGCGCTGGCGCCTGGAAGGCACCACCCGCAGCGGCTCGCTCTTCGGCGCCTGCCCCGAGAACAAGCCCGTCGTGCTGATGGGCATGAGCCACCTGCGCTTGTGCGGTGCTCTCGTCGTCGAGCACTGGATGGTGTTCGACGAGATCGGCGCCTTGGTGCAGGCCTATCGCGCATGAACACGGCAGCGGCCTGGAACCAGTTACCGGCGGTGCGCTCACCCGCCGGCCGTACCGCGGCCGAGTTGCTGGCGCAGCGCCCGCGCTTGCAGGCGTTGCCGGGTTTCGATCCGGTCTACAGCGACATCGTCGATTACATCGTGCGCTGCACGCACCGCATCTGGGAAGAGAAGAACGTCGGTTTGTGCCGCACGCACTACGCCGACTCTTGCGTGATGCACACCTTGAATGGCCCGAGCAGCGGCCTGGAAAACGTGGTGCAGGGCACGCTGGCTGCACTGGCCGCGTACGCCGACCGCCAGGTGATTGCCGACGACGTCATCTGGAGCGAGGACAGCCCGGGCTTGTTTTACTCGTCGCACCGCATCACCAGCCGCTCGACGCTGGAGGGCACCGACGCGGTGTACGGGCAGGCCACAGGCCGGGCGCAGATGGCCACCACCGTGGCCGACTGCGTGGTGCACGAGAACCTCATCGTCGAAGAATGGCTGTTCCGCGACAACGCCCGCGCGGCGCTGCAGATGCAGCATGAGCCAGGCGCCGTGGCGCGCGCCCAGGCCGATGCTGATCGCGCCGCAGACCCGGCCCGTCACGCCTGGCGGCAGGTGTGGATCGACCGCGTGCGCGGCTTCTCGCAGACTTGGCCGGACAGCGCACACCCCGCCCTTGGCCCGGCCCGGGCGCTGCACGCCGCCTGGTGCGACGACCGGTATGGCGACGCCGCCCGCCAGGTCTCGCCCAGCATCGAAGTGCTCTGGCCCACGGGCCGCAGCGGCTGGGGCCGCGGTTACTGGGTCGGCTGCTTGATGCAGTTGCGCGCGCAGTTGAAGGATTTCGCGCTGGCCATCGAGCACTGGGCCGCGCGGCCTTTGCCCAACGACGAAGTGGCTGTGGCGCTGCGCTGGTCGGCCTGCGGCGTGCATGCGGTGTCGGGGCCGTGGGGGCCGCCGACCGGGCGCGAGATTCTGGTTGCCGGCAGCAGCCACTACGTGCTGCGCAATGGGCGCATCGTTCGCGACCAGACGGTGTTCGATGAACTCGCGGTGCTGCGCCAAGTGCTCGGTGGCCTGGGTGCGGCACCTGCGCTGGGGGGTTCGTCATGAATGCAAACGGCCAGGCCAAACCTGATGCGGCCACGGTGCTGCAAGCGCTGCATGCTCTGTTGTGCGGCCATGCCACGGCCGCTGGCGCGGTGGCCAACACCTTGCGCGTGAACGCTTTTGGCTTTGAGACCTTTGGCCGCACTGACGCGCTGGACCTGTTCTCCACACATCCGCTGGTGTTGTCGGCAGCGCCGCATGTGCTGGTGTCTTCTCAGGCGTCCCCTCACGCACTCGCCGTGCTCGACGAAACGCCTGACGGTCGTTGCATCGGCATGTTTGCCGATCTGGCCGACGGCGTCATCGCGCGCCTGTGGGTGGTGGCTGCAACGGCGGCTGACGCGCACTGCGAAGCCGCCGTGCCGGTGGCCCGCGACGACTTTCTAAGCCAATTGCGCCAATGCTGCCAAGGTGACGCGGCCGATCACCCCGGCCTGCAAGCCGATGCCTGGCCCGGCGTGTTGTCGCTGGGTGCCGATGCGCTGGCGGCGGTTGGTGAGGCGTGCGCGGCCAGCAGCAGTCAGGCGGTGGTGGTGCGCGCTTTCAGCGCCGGCGCTGCGGATGGCGCTGGCGGCCTGATCGCCGCCTTGTACAGCCTGCGCTTGCAAGAACACAGCGCGCCGCGCCGTGCCCACTGCAGGCTGGCCTTGGCCACAGCGCGGTGTGGTGCAGCGGGCACCCTGGTGCACAGCAGGCTGGCCATCTCAGACCCGTTGCCCGTGCCCGCGCCGGTGCTCTTCTTGCGCCCCTGAGCAGCGATCAAGATGGCCACGCACCCACTGCCCTGCAGCCGAACCTGAACCGCGACGACGCAGTGCCCGCCGTGTCCACGCCTGTTGCCATGCCCGACAACGCCGCCGCCACGCCCATACCGCCGGTCAGCTGGCGCATGAAGTGGGCCTTTGGCCTGGGCAGTTCGGCCGAGGCCATCGTCATCACCACGACCAGCGCATTCCTGATGTTGTTCTACAACCAGGTGCGCGGGCTCGACCCGGCGTCCATCGGCATTGCCTTGGCCATCGGCTTGGCGGCCAA
>JANMKK010000257.1:0-2490 GCA_031372005.1 Rubrivivax sp. | reverse complement strand
ATTGCCTTTTCGGCCAAGGCCATCATCGTCAAGCTGGCCTACCGCCACGGCGTGGACGCGGTGACGTTGATCATGTACCGCATGCTCTTTGCGCTGCCGCTGTTTCTGACCCTTGCTTGGTGGGCCGGCCGAGGCAAACCGCGCCTGACGCAGCGCGACCTGGCGGTGGTCAGCGGCCTGGGTTTCAGCGGCTACTACCTGGCGAGTTACCTGGACTTTGCCGGGCTGCAATACATCAGCGCCAGCCTGGAGCGGCTGATCCTGTACCTCAACCCCACCATGGTGCTCTTTCTGGGCGCACTGCTCTACAAGCGCCGCGTGCAGCCGCGCCAGCTGCTGGCGCTGGCGGTCAGCTACTGCGGCGTGCTCCTGGTCTTTGGGCATGAGGCCAACCTGACAGGTACCGACACGCTCAAGGGCGCGGCACTGGTCTTCGGCAGCGCGCTCAGCTATGCCGTGTACCTGGCCGCCAGCGGCGCCGAAGTCAAGCGCCTGGGCGCCCTGCGCCTGACCGGCTGGGCCACGTCGGTGGCGTGTGTGCTGTGCATCCTGCAGTTTGTGCTGCTGCGCCCACTGGATGCCGCGCTGGTGGCGCCGCAGGTGGTGTGGCTGTCGGTGTTGAACGCGACACTCTGTACCTTTGCACCGGTGCTGATGGTGATGCTGGCCATCGAACGCGTGGGCGCGACGGTGACGGCGCAGACGGGAATGATCGGGCCAGTCTCGACGATCCTGATGGGCGTGGTGCTCCTGGGGGAGCCGTTCAATGCGTGGATCGGCGCGGGGACGGCGCTGGTGTTGGTGGGGGTTTGGTTGCTGGCGCGGGGGCGGTAGGGGTTGTTTTTTCCGATCGGCTGACGGCCTGTTGAAGCTGCCCGTTCATCGACTCGACAAAGGCGTTGCTGCGGTGATCGAGCAGGCTGCGCCGCGTCTTCGGCGCAGCGCCCAGCAGCGCTGCGGCCACCTCCACGGGCTCGGTGCGCAGTTCCTCGCGCCGCACGTCGTCCATCGCCTGGATGGCCATCGCCACCGCGTGAAAGCGGTCGTAGCTGATATCCGCCTGCGGCAGCGCCAGGCCCGCTCCCCTCAACCATCCACGGCGGCAGCAGGTCCAACGCGCTGGTGAGCAGCGCCTTCACTCCAACGCTCAATTCCGATGTCCTGGCTGCTGCCCGGTGGTCATGTGGCCAGGCTCAAAGGCAGCCTGTCCATTGAAATGGCGATTGCGCGGCCACGGGCGTGACGGCCTGATTGGCGCGGGCACACTCCACGGAAACGGCCCACCTCGGTGGGCCGTTTTTCATGCTGCGCATAATGAGACAAACCATTTTCGGAGCCCCGCATGCCAGCCAGCCGCCACGCTTACGCCACCACCCTGAAGACCTTCACCAAAGCGTCCGGCACCGTCGGCCAGTTCTATTCGCTGCCCGCGCTGGCGCGCAAGTTCCCCAACGTCAACCGCCTGCCCGTCAGCATCCGCATCGTGCTGGAAAGCGTGCTGCGCAATTGCGACGGCCAGAAGGTCACGGCCGAACACGTGCAGCAGCTCGCAGGCTGGAAGCCCAACGCGCCGCGCACCGAAGAGATCCCCTTCGTCGTCGCGCGCGTCGTGCTGCAAGACTTCACCGGCGTGCCGCTCTTGGCTGACCTGGCCGCCATGCGCAACGTGGCCGAAAAGATGGGGCGCGACCCGAAATGCATCGAACCACTCGTGCCCGTGGACCTGGTGGTGGACCACAGCATCATGATCGACCACTTCGGCTCGCCCAAGGCGCTGGACCTGAACATGAAGCTGGAATTCAAGCGCAACCAGGAGCGCTACCAGTTCATGAAGTGGGGCATGGATGCGTTCAGCACTTTCGGCGTCGTACCGCCGGGCTTTGGCATCGTGCACCAGGTGAACCTGGAATACCTGGCGCGCGGCGTGCACAAGACGAAGGGCGTGGCGACGGGTGACGCCAAGCCGCCCAAGCTGTACTACCCGGACAGTCTGGTCGGCACCGACAGCCACACGACGATGATCAATGGCATTGGCGTCGTCGCCTGGGGCGTGGGCGGCATCGAGGCCGAAGCGGGCATGCTGGGGCAGCCGGTGTACTTTCTAACGCCAGATGTGGTGGGCATGGAATTGACCGGCAAGCTGCGAGAGGGGGTGACCGCGACAGACTTGGTGCTGACGGTCACCGAAATCCTGCGGGCGCAGAAGGTAGTGGGCAAGTTCGTCGAATTCTGCGGCGAAGGCACGCGCACGCTGAGCCTGCCCGACCGCGCCACCATCGGCAACATGGCGCCCGAATACGGTGCCACGATGGGCTTCTTCCCGGTCGATGAAAAGACCATTCAATACTTTGAAGGCACGGGCCGAAGCCAATCCGAGATCGAAGCCTTCGAGGCCTACTTCAAGGCGCAGAAGATGTTTGGCATTCCGCTGGCTGCCGACATTGACTACAGCCAGATCGTCAAGCTCGACCTGTCCACCGTCACCCCCAG
>JANMKK010000248.1:0-12507 GCA_031372005.1 Rubrivivax sp. | reverse complement strand
TGGTTTGTGATCGACGCCACCGACAAGGTGCTCGGACGTGTTGCCAGCGAAGCAGCACGCCGTTTGCGCGGCAAGCACAAAGCCATTTACACGCCTCACGTCGATACCGGTGATTTCATCATCGTCGTCAATGCCGACAAGATCCGCGTTACGGGGGCCAAAGCCACCGACAAGATCTACTACCGGCATTCGGGCTACCCCGGCGGCATCTATGCCACGCCGTTCAAGGACATGCAGGCCAAGCACCCTGGCCGCGCCCTTGAAAAGGCCGTCAAGGGCATGTTGCCCAAGGGCCCGCTGGGCTACGCGATGGTCAAGAAGCTGAAAGTCTATGCCGGTGATACTCACCCGCACAGCGCTCAGCAGCCCAAGCCGCTTGAGTTTTGAGGACGCAGCAATGATCGGAACCTGGAACTACGGCACCGGCCGCCGCAAATCAAGCGTGGCGCGGGTCTTCATCAAAAAAGGCAGCGGCAAGATCCTCATCAATGGCAAGACCATCGATGAATATTTTGGCCGCCAGACTTCCATCATGATCGTCCGCCAGCCCCTGCTGCTGACGGCCAATGATGCGTCGTTTGACATCAAGATCAACGTGCACGGCGGCGGTGAATCTGGCCAGGCTGGCGCGGTGCGCCACGGCATCACCCGTGCGCTGATCGACTACGACGTAGCACTCAAGCCCGACCTGAGCCGCGCCGGCTTCGTGACGCGTGACGCGCGCGAAGTCGAACGCAAGAAAGTCGGCCTGCACGGCGCGCGGCGCCGCAAGCAGTTCAGCAAGCGCTGAACCAGACTTCAAGGCCACCTGCGGGTGGCCTTGTGACTGGTTGGGCCAAAATTTAGCCAAGCGCCATGCGCTGGAAATTGCTGCGACGAAGGCTCTCGGTGAGCGCACCGAGGATGATCGTGCGCAGCCATCTGCCCTGGCCGTTGCGCTGGGCCGCGCTGGCGGTGGTGCTGGGGTTTTCGGCGGCGCTTGCGTTGTGGGCCTTTGAGTTTGGCAAGGACATCGCCGGCCTGGACCGCGACGACAAGGAAGAACTGGTTCGCCTGCGTTCTGAAGTGTCAAGCCTGCGTGTCGACCATGCTCAGGCGCGCCATGTGGCCGACACGGCCGACAGCCTGCTCAAGACCGAACGCGCAGCGGTCGAACGAATGGCTTTGCAGTTGCGCCAGCTTGAAGCCGACAAACAAACGCTGCGCGCCGACCTGGGCTTCTTTGAAAGGCTGCTGCCCACAGCGGGCGAAGGCTTGCAACTGCGCGGCCTGCATGCGGAGGCCAAGGCGCCAGGCCAGTTGCGCTACCAGATGCTGGTGGTGCAAAACGGCAAGGGCAACGCCGAATTCAAGGGCCGCTACGACCTCACGCTGACAGGGCAGCTGGCGGGCAAACCCTGGTCGCAGGGGTTGGCTGGAGGCCCGCAGGCCTTGCAGATACGGCAAGTGACAAGGGTGGAAGGCATGATCGACCACCCCACCGGTGCCGTGATAAAAAGCGTGCAAATCAGGGTGATGGATCTATCAGGCGCCACCAAGGCGACACAAACCGTCCGGTTGTGATCGCCAGGTCGTGATCGCCAGACGCATGGAGACAAACATGTTCGGGTTGGGCAAAAAGAAGCAGCCGCCGATTCGCAGCTTGGTCGGCGAAGGCATGGTCGTGCATGGGCACGTGAAGTTTGCCGACGGGCTGCGAATCGATGGTCAGGTCATCGGCGACGTCATCGCGGAAGGCGAAGGCCGCAGCATCCTCGTGATCAGTGACAATGCCCGTGT
This sequence comes from Rubrivivax sp., assembly GCA_031372005.1. Lineage (GTDB taxonomy): Bacteria > Pseudomonadota > Gammaproteobacteria > Burkholderiales > Burkholderiaceae_C > Rubrivivax. Next base: position 10,728 of record JANMKK010000248.1, on the reverse strand, counting down.
GCATGGCAAGGTGAGTGCTTCGCATGTGATCATCAACGGTGAATTGCGCGGCCCATTGCACTGCAGTGAGTTGCTGGAACTCCAGCCCAAGGCGCGCGTGGTGGGTGACATACGCTACGAAACTCTTGAAATGCATCCGGGTGCGACCGTCGAAGGCGAACTCAAACCCTTGAAAAACGCCGAAAGGCCCGCATTGAAGCTTGCAGCGTCAAATGAAGTTTGAATCAATCTGAGACGCCTGAATTGAATCTCTGAAGGAGAGCCCGCCATGAACGCAGTTGCCCAAGCCGAAGTCGCCGTCATCGACGACATGCCGCCACCACCGCTGATCTTTACCGACAGCGCAGCCGGCAAGGTCAAGGAATTGGTCGAAGAAGAAGGCAACCCCGAACTCAAGCTGCGCGTCTTTGTACAAGGCGGCGGATGTTCGGGCTTCCAGTACGGTTTCACCTTTGACGAAGTTGTGAACGAAGACGACACGCAGATGGCGAAGAACGGTGTCACGCTGCTGATCGACGCCATGAGCCTGCAGTACCTGGCTGGCGCCGAGATCGACTACAAGGAAGATCTGCAGGGCGCGCAGTTCGTCATCAAGAACCCGAACGCCACGACCACTTGCGGTTGCGGTTCTTCGTTCTCGGCCTGATTTGCCGGCCTGAGTTGTTGGGCTGATTACCCAGCCGGGTACAGCGCGCCCAGCACCCGCGGGCCCGCAGCGCCGGTGACGGCCGGCAGGTTGCCGGCACGGCGCGCCACGAAGGCGCTGGCCAGCCAGGCGAAGGCCAAAGCTTCTACCTGATCGGGCGGCACCCCCATTGCGGCGGTGCTGCGCACGCGCACCTTGGCACCCGATGGGGCCGCCAGCTGCGATGTCAGGCGCAACATCAGCAGCGTGTTGAAGGCGCCACCACCACAGACCAGCAACTCTGTCGTTCTGCGGGCATGCCATTGCAGGGCTTGCACCACCGACAGCGCGGTCAACTCGGCCAGCGTGGCCATCGTGTTTTCGGGCATGTGCGTGGGCATGTCTTGTCGCATGACCGAGTGATGCCGGTCCAACCAGGCGGCATCGAAGAGGTCACGCCCTGTGCTCTTGGGTGGCAGGCGCTCGAAATAGGGCTCCGCCAGCATCGACTGCAGCAGCGCAGCGTCCACACGTCCCGATGCCGCCCAGCGGCCACCTTCGTCAAAGGCCTTGCCTTGGTGACGCTGACACCACAAGTCCATCAGCAGGTTGCCGGGACCGGTGTCGAAACCCAGCACCTCGCCGTTGGCGCGCAGCAGCGTGAGGTTGGCGATGCCACCCAGGTTCAGCACGGCGATGTCCTGGCCCGGCTGAGCAAAACAAGCGGCGTGGAAGGCGGGCACCAGCGGTGCGCCCTGGCCGCCGGCGGCCACATCGCGGCTGCGGAAGTCGCACACGACGTCGATGCCGCTTTGTTCAGCCAGGAGCGCGCCGTTGATCAGCTGCACGGTGTAGCCGTGGCCGTCGAATTCGCCAGGCCGGTGGCGCACGGTCTGGCCATGGGCGCCGATGGCCGTTACGTCCGTCGGCACCAGGCCGGCTGTTAACAGCAGCTGCGCCACCAGAGTGGCATACAGCAATACCAGCGCATTGGCAGCCAGCGCGCTGCGGTGCAACTCGTCGATGCCACTTCTGTTGAGCGTTAGAAGTTCGGCGCGCAGTGCGGGAGTGAAGGGCAGATGGACGTGGCCGCGGGCTTGCAGAGCGGCGCCGCCTTCGGCCTGCGCCAGCACACCGTCCACCCCATCGAGCGAGGTGCCTGACATCAGCCCGATGAACCAGGCCATCAGCGGTAGCCCGCTATTCGGCCTGCCCGCGCTGGCCGGCCAGTGTTTGGGCGACGTCGAGCTTGGCCTGCACCGTGCGCACCAGTTCGGCAAAACGGGGGCGCGATGCGGCGTCCAGCGGCATCGTCTCGGACGCCTTGGCCACACGCAGCGGGTCCTGGTGCTGGCCGGCGACGCGGAATTCAAAGTGCAGGTGCGGCCCGGTGGACCAACCGGTGGTGCCAACCGCGCCCAGGCGCTGGCCCTGCAGGATGCGCTGGCCTTTCATCACGTCCAGGCGGCTCAGGTGCGCGTACAGCGTGCTGCGTTCGCTGCCGTGTTTGACCTGCACGACGTTGCCATAGCCGTTCTGCCAACCGGCGAAATCGACGACGCCGTCGCCCACGCTGCGCACGGCCGTGCCAGTGGGCGCACCGTAGTCCACGCCCAGGTGCTTGCGCCAGTTTTGCAGCAGCGGGTGGAAGCGCATCGCAAAGCCCGAGGTGACGCGCGAAAACTCCATCGGGCTGGCCAGGAAGGCGCGGCGCTTGCTGGTGCCGTCGATGTCGAAGTAGCCCCCGCGGCCATCGTTCGGTGCAAACCATACCGCGTGGTAAGCCCGCCCGGCGTTGACGAATTCAGCCGCCAGCACACGGCCCGCGCCTTCACTCCAGACCACCGGTTCGCCGTCTGCTGTCAGCGTTTCATAGACCAGGCTGAAGGTGTCGCCCTTGCGCAGTTGGCGGTGGAAGTCGATGTCGGTCGAGAACATGTCGGACAGCTGCGCCGACACGCTGTCGGGCAGACCTGCTTCATCGGTGGCGCCGAAGAGCGTGCTGCGGATGGTGCCGCTGGCCAGGCGTGTCTGTGACGCATAGGGCACCGTGCGCGTCGTGGCTTGCCAGCGGCCGTCTTCGCCGCGCAGCAAGGCCAGGCGCGTGAAGTGGGTGCTGATCTGATCGGTCTGGTTGGTGGGGAAACGGGCGACCAGGTCCTGCAGGCTGCCGTCAGCGGCCGTGCGAGCTTGGACCATCTTGCCGCCGCGGCCGACCAGCAACTGGCGCGCGGTGTTGTCACTGCGCAGGAAGAGTGCCGCGCTAGGGTCGCGCACGCCCAGGCGGGCCAACAGCGAGTCGGCCGTGTCGGTGGCGCGTGTGATGTCGTTGCGCGTCAGCGTGAGATCTTGAGCGGCCAGCGCGTCCAGCTGCGCCTGCAGGCCCGAAGGCTGCACGGCTTCACTCACCAGGCGCTGCGTCAGCGGGACCGCGTCGGTCATCATGGGCGCCACGGCCACCGCCGTGAGCGCGGTGCCCGAAAGCAATGCCACCATGCTCAGCATCAAGCCTGCGCGGTGGCGCTTGCCAAACTGTTCAATCTCTTGCACGGCAGGGACGGGGGGAAGATGCACGCGTCGATGAGGGGTGGTTGCAGCCGTCGCGCGCACGGGGCGCCCATCAAGCCGGATATCGCGAATTGGGTTGCCCTGTTGAGGCTGCAGTGCCTGCGAAGACACCGGCTTCAGGACAAACCCGTCCACTAGAATTCAGCGGTTGTGCGGCTGACGAGGCCCGCCGCGCAAGCACTGACTAAAACGAACCCGAAGTATAGCGACCTGTCCGTGCCTCACCGTACACAAGACCCCCTTGCAAATGCCGATATGTCCCTGCCCCCGACAGCGCCTGCCGTGACTCCCCACCCCGTGACGGACCGGGTGCGCGAAGCACTGGCGGTGTCGCTGCGGGGTTGCGAAGAGTTACTCCCCGAAGCCGAATGGGTGAAGAAGCTCGCGCGGTCTGAATCGACGGGCGTGCCGCTGCGCATCAAGCTGGGTCTGGACCCGACCGCGCCTGACATCCATATCGGCCACACCGTGGTGCTGAACAAGATGCGCCAGCTGCAGGACCTGGGGCACGCGGTGATATTCCTCATCGGTGACTTCACGTCGATGATTGGCGACCCCTCCGGGCGCAACGCCACGCGCCCGCCGTTGTCGCGCGCGCAGATCGAAGCCAACGCGCAGACCTACTACCGCCAGGCCAGCCTGGTGCTGGACCCGGCCAAGACCGAGATTCGCTACAACAGCGAATGGAGCGACCCGCTGGGCGCGCGTGGCCTGATCGAATTGGCCGCCAAGCACACGCTGGCGCGCATGCTGGAGCGCGATGACTTCACCAAGCGCTTCAAGGCCGGCAACCCGATCAGCATCCATGAGCTGCTCTACCCGCTGATGCAGGGTTACGACTCGGTCGCGCTCAAGAGCGACCTTGAACTCGGCGGTACCGACCAGAAGTTCAACCTGCTGGTCGGCCGTGCGCTGCAGTCCGAATACGGCCAGGAACCGCAGTGCATCCTGACCATGCCGCTGCTGGAAGGCCTGGACGGCGTGGACAAGATGTCCAAGAGCAAGGGCAACACCATCGGCATCACCGAAGACGCCAACACCATGTTTGCCAAGGTGCTGTCGATCAGTGACGTGATGATGTGGAAGTGGTTCACGCTGCTGAGCTTCAAGCCCGAAGCCGACATCGCGCGCTTGAAGTCCGAGGTCGATGCGGGCCGCAACCCGAAAGACGCCAAGGTGCTGCTGGCCAAGGAAATTACCGCGCGCTTTCACAGCCCAGCGGCGGCGGATGCGGCCGAGGCTGATTTCCAGAATCGTGCCGCCGGTGGCGCGCCTGAACAGATGCCCGATGTGGCGATGGCGGGTGCGCCAATCGCCATTGGCACCTTGCTGAAGCAGGCGGGCCTGGCGCCGTCGGCCAGCGAAGGCTTGCGCCTGGTGGACCAGGGCGGTGTGCGAATCGACGGCACGGTGGTCCGCGACAAGGCGCTGAAAATCGCGGCTGGCACCTGCGTCGTCCAGGTGGGCAAGCGCAAGTTCGCACGCGTCACCGTGTCGGCCTAGATTCGCGCGCGCCGCGATGCAGGTCAGTGCTTACCTGAAGCTGTCGATTGCAGTGGCAGTGGCCACCATCGCGTTGAAGACGGGGGCCTGGTGGGTCACCGACAGTGTCAGCCTGCTGAGTGACGCGCTTGAATCGCTGGTCAACCTGGCGGGCGCGATGTTTGCGCTGGCCATGGTCACCATCGCCGCAAGGCCGCCCGACGACGACCATCCCTACGGCCACCACAAGGCCGAGTACTTCTCCAGCGGCTTTGAAGGCGTGCTGATCTTTGCCGCCGCATTGGCCATCGTCTGGGCTGCGGTGCACCGGCTGCAAGACCCGCAACCGCTGCAGGCCGTGGGGCTGGGGATCGCGCTGTCGGTGCTCAGCTCCGCCATGAACGGTGCGTTGGCCTACAGCATGCTGCGCAAGGCACGCGAAGCGCGGTCGATGGCGCTCGAAGCCGATGCGCGCCACCTCTACACGGACGTCTGGACGAGTGCCGGCGTGGTCGTCGGCCTGCTGGGGGTGCAGGCCACCGGTTGGCTGTGGCTGGACCCGGTGGTGGCCGTTGCGGTGGCGCTGAACATCCTGCGCGAAGGGGCTTCGCTGGTGTGGAAATCGGCGGGCGGCCTGATGGACGAAGCGCTTGCCCCAGAAGCGCGCGCCCAGATCGACACCGTGCTTGCCGGCTTTGCGCACCCGGAGATCCGCTTTGACCACGTCAGCTCGCGCCGCGCCGGGCAGCGTCGCTTTGTCGATTTGCACATGCACATGCCAGCGGCCTGGACGCTGGGCCGGGCAGCCGCCGTGCGGGCCCGCGTCGAGCAGGCGCTGATGAGCGCCGTGCCTGGCCTGCGCGCCACGATCCAGCTGCTGCCGCTGGATGTGGAAGCGCACTTCGACGATCCGAAGGACCCGCTCTGATCGCCCTCGTTCAGCGGGTTCTGCAAGCCCGCGTCGAAGTGGCTGGGCAGACCGTGGGCACCATTGCGCAGGGCCTATTGGTGCTGGTGTGTGCCGAGAGCGCCGACACCGGCACGCAGGCTTCAAAGCTCGTTGACAAGCTGCTCAAGCTGCGCATCTTCAGCGACGAGGCCGGCAAGATGAACCGCAGCGTGCAGGACGTGGGCGGCGGCCTGTTGATCGTCTCGCAGTTCACGCTGGCGGCGGACACTTCGGGCGGCAACCGGCCCAGCTTCACGGCCGCCGCGCCACCCGATCAGGGCCGCGGGCTGTTTGATGCTGTGCTGCGCATCGCACGAGAGCGACACGGCGATGTGGCGGCCGGTGTCTTTGGCGCCGACATGCAGGTGCATCTGGTCAACGACGGGCCGGTGACGATTCCGATCACGGTGCGCTGAGCACAAGAAACAGGCCGCCCGAGGGCGGCCTTCGTGGCGCAGGCAAAGTTCGAACCAATCAGCTTGCAGCGCGCGCTCGAGCTCGCGCTTGCAGGCGCAAGCTCCTCCTTTGGCATTCGGATGTGCGCAGGCACATCCTCATGTCCTCAGTCGGCGTATTGCCCAGCCGCCTTGATCGCCGGGCCCCACTTGCTGATCTCGGCTTCCACAAACCTCTTGTGCTCGGCCGGGTTCACGCGGCCGTCGGTGATGACCACCGCGCCCAGCGCTTCCTGACGCTTGATGAAGTCGGCGTCTTTCAGCGCGCTGCGCAGTGCCGCGTTGACCTGGTCCACCACCGCCTTGGGCGTGCCCTTGGGCGCGTACATGCCATGCCAGATCGACACGTTGAAGCCCTTCAAGCCTTGCGAGTCCAACGTCGGCAGCTTGGCCAGCGCGGGCGTGGTCAGTGGCTTGAGTGTGGTCACTGCAAAAGCTTTGACCTTGCCGGCTTCGATCTGGCCGGTGGTGTTGGTGGTCTGGTCGCACATCAGGTCCACCTGGCCGCCCAGCAGGTCGGTCATGGCCGGGGCCGTGCCCTTGTACGGCACCGTGGTCATGTCGACTGCCATGCTCTGTTGGAACAGCAAGCCGCAGAGGTGAGACGCCGCGCCCAGGCCAGCGTTGGCCAGGTTGATCTTGCCCTTGTTGGCGTTGATCCAGGTGCGCAGCTCGGCAAAGTTGTTGGCCGGCAGGTTGGGCCGGCCAACCAGCGTCATCGGCACTTCATTGATCATGCCCACGTACTCAAAGTCGTCCAGCGTCTTGTACGGCATGTTGCGGTACAGCGCCGGGCTGGTGGCCATGCCGATGTGGTGCAGCAGCAGCGTGTAGCCGTCGGCATTGGCCTTGGCCACCTTGGCCGCGCCAAGCGTGCCGCCGGCGCCGCCGACATTTTCGATGATCACCGTCTGGTTGTTCAAACCTTTGGCCAGCACCACGGCGAGGTCACGTGCCACCTTGTCGGTGGGGCCGCCGGCGGCGAAAGGCACGACGATGGTGATCGGCTTTTCAGGGTAGGCAGCAAAGGCACTGGACGCCACCAGTGCGGCGGCCAGGGTCAGCAGGGTTTTCTTCATGGGGTTGTCTCCACAGCGGCAAAAGGTTCTTCCAGAACGCATCGTAGTCAGCAGCGATGACAGGGTCAGCGTGGGAAATACGTACTTTCCGGCCTGCGGGCTGCCTCAGGCGTAGCTGCGTTTGTCGTCGATGACCTTGCCGTCGTTGGGCAGGCTGCCGGGTGCCGCCAGCACGATGTCGGCGCGCAGCTTGGTGACGTCGCGCACGCTGCTGGCCAGCGCTGCCGTCAGCGCTGCCGTGAGCGCGGCTGCGCCGGACTCGTCGGGGCTTTCCACATGCAGGCTCATGCGGTCGTTGGCCATCTCGCCTTCCACCACCAGCCTTGCGCGCGTCAGCCCCGGGTGGCGTTTCAGCACCTCGGCCACCTGGCCCGGGTGCACAAACATGCCACGCACTTTGGCCGTTTGGTCTGCGCGGCCCAGCCAGCCCTTGATGCGGGTGTTGCTGCGGCCCGTGGGGCAGCGGCCGGCCAGCACGGCGCTCATGTCGCCAGTGCCGAATCGCACCAAAGGGTAGTCGGGATTGAAGACGGTGACGACGACCTCGCCCACCTCACCGTCCGGCACCACGTCACCCGTGCCCGGGCGCACGATCTCGACGATCACACCTTCGTCCACCACCAGGCCTTCGCGCGCAGCCGTCTCGTAGGCGATGACGCCCACGTCGGCCGTGGCATAGGCCTGGTAGGCCTCCACGCCGCGTTCGCGCAGCCAGTCGCGCAGGCTCGGCGGAAAGGCCTCTCCACTGACGAGCGCTTTCTTCAGGCTGGGCAGCGCGATGCCGGTCTCCGCGGCCTTTTCAAACAGGATGCGCAGGAAGCTGGGCGTGCCGGCGTAGGCGTCCGGGCGCAGGTGCTCTGCGGCCTGCAACTGCAGTTCGGTGTTGCCCACACCCCCCGGGAAGACCGTGCATCCCAACGCGTGGGCGCCGCTTTCCATGATCCAGGCGCCTGGCGTGAGGTGGTAGCTGAAGCTGTTGTGCACCAGGTCACCGGCCACAAAGCCGGCAGCGCGCATGGCCCGCGCCGTGCGCCAGTAGTCGGGGGCAAAACCTTCGGGTTCGTAGATCGGGCCGGGTGATTGATAGACGCGCCGTGCCGGGCGCAGCGCGCGTTGCGCGTTCCAGCCGACTGCTGAAAAGCCACCAAAGACATTGCCGCCGCGTTCGGCCTGCTGGCGTTCAAGCAGTTCGTGTTTGCGCGTCACCGGCAACTGCGCCAGCGCAACGCGGGTGGTCACGCTGTCGGCGTCGATGCGGCCCAGGCGCTGAGCCATCGCCGGCACCGCCATGGCGGCGCGCAGTTGCGCCGGCAGCGCGGCCATCAAGGCGGCTTCGCGGTCGGCGGGGTCGCGGGTTTCCAGGGTGTCGCTCATCGATTCAGTCCTCGTGCTCCCAGCGCGCCAGGCGCCGCTTCACCTCATCGACCAGCTTTCGCTGCTCGGCGGTGGTCTTGACGGCTTGGCTGTCCCACTGCGGCGTGACTGCCACTTTGCGCGCCATGCGCGCGGTGATGGAGCTGTCGGTCAGCATCAGTTCAACAACCCGCTTGCCACGCAGCTCAAAACCGTTGCCACGCTCGGTCAGCTTCAAGTCGCGCAGCGCGCGCTTGATCTGCGCCAGGGCGTCTTCGGGCTTGAAAGGTGGCGCTGCAAAACTGAAGCTGTCGTCATTCATGACCACCCCCTCAGGACAACCACCGCTTGCGTCGCTTGTAACTCTTGCCGCCCTTGAAGCTCTTGCGCGGGTTGTCGTCACCCCCGCCGCCCATGCCGAGGTAGAACTCCTTCACGTCCTCGTTTTCGCGCAAGTCCTTGGCGGCACCTTCCATCACGATGCGGCCGCTTTCCAGGATGTAGCCGTGGTCGGCATAACGCAGCGCCATGTTGGTGTTTTGCTCTGCCAGCAGGAAGGTGACCTTCTCGCGCTGGTTCAGGTCTTTGACGATCTCGAACACCTCTTCGACGATTTGCGGCGCCAGGCCCATGCTGGGTTCGTCCAGCAGCACCATGTTCGGGTTGGCCATCAGCGCGCGGCCAATGGCGCACATCTGCTGTTCACCGCCCGAGGTGTAAGCCGCCTGCGACGTGCGCCGCGTCTTCAGCCGCGGGAAGTAGGCATAGACCTTCTCCAGCGTCGCCGCCACCGCGGCCTTGCCGTCCCTGCGCGTGTAGGCACCGGTCATCAGGTTGTCCTCGATCGACAGGTGCGCAAAACAGTGCCGCCCCTCCATCACCTGGATGACGCCGCGGTTGACCATCTCCGAGGTGCTGAGCTTCTCGATGCGTTCACCCCGCAATTCGATGCTGCCCTTGGTGACCTCGCCCCGCTCCCCCGCCAGCAGGTTGCTGACGGCCCGCAGCGTGGTCGTCTTGCCCGCGCCGTTGCCGCCCAGCAAGGCCACCACGCCACCCTCCGGCACCTGCAGGCTCACGCCCTTCAGCACCAGGATGACGTGGTTGTAGATGACCTCAATGCCGTTGACGTTGAGAAGGATGTTGGACATGGAGGAGTCGCTTTCAGGGGTGGGTCACGATTCGCAATCTTTCGCCGACCGCCGCTCCATCTTCTTCTCTGCCAGGTACTTCTCAGCCGCAGCGCGCGCCATGGGCTTGAGGATCTGCTCGTCGGCCTGCATCCAGTCGGAGGTGAAAACCCACTTCTTGCCGTCCCAGGTATGGATGCGGGCCCAGGCCACGCCCATGTGGTCGGCGCAGCTGGTGGACAGCGGGCGCATCACGCCGGCAAAGCCCAGTGCGTCCAGCTTCTTCTGGTCCAGTGCCAGGTTCTCGTAGCCCCAGCGCGCCTGCTCGCCGGTGAGCCACTTGCCCTTGCCATAGCGGTCTTGCGCGCGCCGGACGCCTTCAACACCGATCATCGCGCTCATCAAACCGCGCATGTACAGCACGGTGCCCACTTCTTCCTTCGGCCCGGTGCCGTTGCCCTTGGCGTGCAGTTCCTTCAGCACGTCCTGCACCACCTTGGCGTTAGGCTCTGCACCGTGTTGCAGGGCCAGTGCGTTGTAGCCCTTGGCGCCGTCGCCAATGTCCTTGACGTCGGGCTCGGCGCCGGCCCACCACACGCCGTACATCTTCTCGCGCGGGTAGCCGGTGGCTTGCGCTTCCTTCAGCGCGGTGCTGTTCATCACGCCCCAGCCCCACAGCAGCACGTAGTCGGGCTTGTTCTGGCGAATCTGCAGCCAGGTCGCCTTCTGCTCGACACCGGGGTGCGCCACCGGCAGCAGGCTCAGCTCAAAGCCGTGCATCTTGCTGCGCTCGGTCAGCAGCGGAATCGGCTCCTTGCCGAAGCCGCTGTCGTGATACACCAGCGCGATCTTCTTGCCCTTGAGGTTGGCCAGGCCGCCTTCTTTCTTGCCCAGGTGCTGGATCAGGATGTCTGCCGCCACCCAGTAGTGGCCGGCGATTGGAAAATTCCACTTGAAGACCTGGCCGTCCTGCGACGCGCTGATGCCGTAGCCCACGGTCAGCATCGAGATCTTGTCCACAAAGGCCTTTTCGGTCAGCGCCAGCGTGATGCCGGTGGACAGCGGCTGGAACGATGTCGCGCCGCCG
>JANMKK010000242.1:0-4073 GCA_031372005.1 Rubrivivax sp. | reverse complement strand
GCGGAAGCCGGACACCGGCCTACAGCGTGCCTTGATTGACCCGCTTCGACAGCGCCTCAGCGCTTTCCCGCCTTTCGCTGTAGCGGTCCACCAGGTAAGGCGCCACGTCGCGCGTCAGCAGCGTGAACTTCACCAGCTCTTCCATCACGTCCACCACGCGTTCGTAGTAGGCCGAAGGCTTCATGCGCCCGGCGTCGTCGAATTCGAGAAAAGCCTTCGCCACCGACGACTGGTTCGGGATCGTGATCATGCGCATCCAGCGGCCCAGCACGCGCAGCTGGTTGACGGCGTTGAAGGACTGCGAGCCACCCGACACTTGCATCACCGCCAGTGTCTTGCCCTGCGTGGGCCGGACGGCGCCCAGGCTGAGCGGAATCCAGTCGATCTGCGCTTTCATGAGGCCGGTCATGGCGCCGTGGCGTTCGGGTGACGTCCAGACCATGCCTTCAGCCCAGGCCGCGGCAGCGCGCAGTTCCTGCACCTTCAGGTGGCTGTCGGGCGCGGCGTCGGGCAGCGGCAGGCCGGCGGGGTCAAAAATCCGCACCTCGCCGCCCATCGCGACCAGCAGCCGCGCTGCTTCCAGCGTCAGCAGCTTGCTGTACGACCTTTCACGCAGCGACCCGTACAACAGCAGGAAGCGCGGCGCGTGCGCCGATGTGCCGGCGCCCGCCAACCGCGCGCCGGTCGGGCGGTCAAACAGCGCCGGGTCGATGTGGGGCAGGCTGAGGTTATCCACGCTCTTCACCCACGCTCCTCATCCACGCTCTTCATCGCGGACCAAGCCCCGCTCATACCAGCCCTTGCTGCCATTGACGACCTTCACCACCAGCAGCATCGCCGGCACTTCGATCAACACGCCCACCACGGTGGCCAGCGCGGCGCCCGATTCAAAGCCGAAGAGGCTGATCGCCGCAGCCACCGCCAGCTCGAAGAAGTTGCTGGCACCGATCAGCGCGGACGGGCAGGCCACGCTGTGCGATTCGCCCAGGCGGCGGTTCAGCCAGTAGGCCAGGCTGGAATTGAAGAACACCTGGATCAGGATGGGCACTGCCAGCATTGCGATCACCAGCGGCTGGTCCAGGATCGCCTGGCCCTGAAAGGCGAACAGCAGCACCAGCGTGGCCAGCAGCGCGGCAGTGGACCACGGGCCGATCCGTGCCAGCGCGCTTTCAAGCGCCGCCTGCCTGCGGCCCAGCAGGGCCTTGCGCCACAGCTGCGCGATGAGCACCGGGATGACGATGTACAGCCCCACCGACGTGACCAGCGTGCCCCACGGCACGGCAATCGACGACAGCCCCAGCAGCAAGGCCACGATGGGTGCAAACGCAAACACCATGATGGTGTCGTTCAGCGTCACCTGCGACAGCGTGAACATCGGGTGCCCGCCAGTCAGCCTGCTCCACACGAAGACCATCGCCGTGCAGGGCGCAGCGGCCAGCAGGATGAGCCCCGCGATGTAGCTGTCGGCCTGCCCGGCGGGCAGGTAGGGCGCGAAGACATGGCGGATGAAGACCCAGCCCAGCAGCGCCATCGAAAAGGGCTTGACGGCCCAATTGATGAACAGCGTGACGCCAATGCCGCGCCAATGCTGCCGCACCTGCGACAGCGACGCGAAGTCCACCTTCAACAGCATCGGAATGATCATCACCCAGATCAGCAGGCCGACGGGCAGGTTGACGTGCGCGACTTCCATGCGTCCGATGGCCTGAAAAGGCCCCGGCCACACGGTGCCCAACGCGATGCCGGCGACGATGCACAGGAACACCCAGATGGTGAGGTAGCGCTCGAAGACGCTCATCGGCACCGCTGCGGTGGCCATCAGCTGCGGCCGATTTCAGTCAGCGCCGCTTGCAGTGCAGCGCGGTCCATCGTCTTCAGCGGCAAGGCCAGCAGTTGCAGCATGCGGTAGCCGATGGCCTGGCGTGTCAGCTCAAAGGCCCGACGTTTGTGGTCGTCGCTGCTTTCTTCTTCACCACCTTTGGCGTCGGACGGATCGGGGTAGCCCCAGTGCACCTTGACGGGCTGGCCGCCTGCGCCGCCAAAGAACACGGGGCAGCTTTCCGCTGCGGCGCTGTCGCAGACGGTGATGACGACGGACAGCGGCAGTGCGCCGCCCTCGCTGAATGCGTCCCAGCTCTTGCTGCGGCAGCCGCGTGTGTCGACGCCCGCAGCCTGCAGCACCTCCAGCGCCAGCGGGTTGATGCGGCCACTCGGCGTGCTGCCGGCGCTGTGCGCCTTGACGGCGATGCCGAGCTTCATCGCCCAGTGGTTCAGCATGCCTTCGGCCAGCACGCTGCGCGCCGAGTTGTGGGTGCACAGGATCAGGACATGGGTGGTCATGGCTTCACGCGGCCGAAAGCGGTGCCCAGGCCGACGCTCTGGCCGATGTCGGTGTCGCGCAGGTGGACGCCGAGGTGCTTCAGGGTGATCTCCAGTTGGGCAGGCGGTTTCAAGGGACGGTTTCAGCAGGCGGTTTCAGCGGACGCTGCGCGCGCGGGCTGCGGCCACGCCACAGTCCGCGCCCTGGCAGCAATGCGCGGTGAGGTAAGCCAGCAGATCGTTCATCTGCGCAATGGCCGGGCCGTAGATGAGGTTGCGGCCTTCGCGCTCGTGCGTCACCAGGCCGGCGTGCATCAGTTCCTTCAAGTGGAAGGACAGCGTGGACCCCGGCGCGTCCAGCATGGCGGACAGCTCACCCGGCGTCAGGCCTTGCGGTGCTGCGCCAACCAGCGCGCGAAAGATGCGAAGGCGCATGCCCTGGGCCAGGGCAGCGAGTGACGCGACAGCGGCTTGTTCTTCCATAATTCCATCATGCTGGAACTATGAATGTGAGTCAAGCCGAGGTTTGTGTCAGGGCTGCTGCAGCGGGTCTGCCGCAGCGATCTTGTCTTGCGTCCGGGTGTCGAAGTCGCTGGCCGCGTGGCGTTCATGCAGCTGGCTCGCGAGCTCACCCGACACGCGGTTGACCTTGCGCCCGCGCTGCACGGCGGGGCGCTGCCCCACCTGCGCTGTCCAGCGCTGCAGATTTTTGTACGAAGTCACCTGCAGAAATTCCCCCGCGCCATACACCAGGCCCTGCGCCAGCGCGCCGTACCAGGGCCAGACGGCCATGTCGGCCACCGTGTAGTCGTCGCCCGCCAGGTATGGGCTTTCGGCCAGGCGCCGGTCCAACACGTCCAGCTGACGCTTGACCTCCATGGCAAAGCGGTCGATGGCGTATTCGATCTTGTCTGGCGCATAGGCGTAGAAATGGCCGAAGCCGCCGCCCAGGTAAGGCGCGCTGCCCATCTGCCAGAACAGCCACGACAGGCACTCCGCGCGTGCCGCACTGTTCGCCGCGTCGTTCGCCGGCAGAAAGGCGCCGAACTTCTCGGCCAGGTGCAGCAGGATCGCGCCCGACTCGAACACGCGCACCGGCACCGGCCCGCTGCGGTCCAGCAGCGCCGGAATCTTGGAGTTGGGGTTGACGGCGACGAAGCCGCTGCCGAACTGGTCGCCGTCGTTGATGCGTATCAGCCAGGCGTCGTACTCCGCGCCGGCATGGCCCGCAGCCAGCAGTTCCTCCAGCATCACCGTCACCTTCACGCCGTTTGGCGTGGCCAGCGAATACAGCTGCAGCGGGTGGCGGCCCACGGGCAGTTCCTTGTCGTGCGTGGGCCCCGCGACCGGTCGGTTGATGCTGGCGAAGCGCCCGCCGCTGGCCTTGTTCCAGGTCCAGATCGGGGGCGGTGTGTAGGGGGTTGAATCGCTCATGCGCGGGGCTCCGGTTGGCTTTTTGGCCATGTTGCCAAAGACTGTACGGGTTTGCGTCAAAGCCCTGGCAAGCCCGGCAATCCTGGACAACACGCGGGCACAGACGGGCACAGACGGGCACAGACGGGCACAGACGGGCACAGACGGGCACGGCGGCCCCGGCGGCTGGCTACACTCGGCGCGGCCTGGAGTTGTGAATGCCTTTGTCATCGACGCGTCTGCGTGTGGCCCTGTCCGCCTTGTTTGCGCTGTGCCTGTCCTTGGGCACGCTGCCGGCGCCGCTTCACGCCCAACCAACGGCCGCGGCGGATGCGCCCGCG
>JANMKK010000220.1:0-3769 GCA_031372005.1 Rubrivivax sp. | reverse complement strand
CTCTCGGCGGCCAGCAGCGCGTCGCGGCCCACCAGGCCCTGTGCCGCCTGTTCGCGCACCTGGCTCTTGGCGCTGTTGGACAGCCCCGTGCTCATCGGCCCTGCGGGCACAAAGACACACGGCAGATGGCCGAAGTGCAAGGCGCCAATCAAGAGCCCCGGCACGATCTTGTCGCACACGCCCAGCAGCAGCACGGCGTCGAATACATCGTGGCTCAGCGACACGGCCGTGGCCATGGCGATGGTGTCGCGGGAGAAGAGGCTCAGCTCCATGCCGGGCAGACCCTGCGTCACGCCGTCGCACATGGCCGGCACCCCGCCCGCCACCTGCACCGTGGCGCCGTAGGCTCGCGCTTCTTCGCGGATCAGTGCCGGATAGCCTTCATACGGCTGGTGCGCCGACAGCATGTCGTTGTATGACGTGACGATGCCGATGTGCGGTGCCTTGTCGGCGACGACGCGGAACTTGTCGCTGGCCGGCAGCGCGGCAAAAGCATGCGCGACGTTGGCGCAGCCCATGCGCTGAGGCCCTGGCACACGGTCTGCCATGCGCGTGATGCGCGCCAGGTAGGCGCGCCGAGTTGGCGCGCTGCGTTCGGTGATTCTTCGGGTGACGTCGAGCAGGACGCTGTTCATGCCGGGCCGCGTTGTAACCAAGGCCGCGATTGTCAAGTAACCGAGTTACATCGTCAAATCATCCGAAGGGTTGACGCGGGGCATGCGATGCTGCGGGCAGTGAATCACCCGATCGCCCCCGAACTGATCCTGCGCGACCCCGGCGCCGCACTGCAGCGTTTGCGCACGGCCTGGCAGGGCAGCCAGGAACGTTGGGTTTTCGGCTACGCGTCGCTGATCTGGCGCCCCGAATTCGACGCTGCCGAACACCGCAGCGCGCTGCTGCGCGGCTGGCACCGCGCGTTGCGCATGCGCTCGCGCGTCAACCGCGGCACGCCGCAGCAGCCGGGCCTGGTGTTTGCGCTGTTGCCCGGTGGCGCTTGCCGCGGCGTGGTCTACCGGCTGCGGCCTGAAAAGGCCGAAGCCGAGCTCGACCGCCTGTGGGCGCGCGAGATGCCCACAGGCGTCTACGACGCCCGCCTGCTGCGCTGCCAGACTGCGCACGGCCCCGTGCAGGCGCTGGCCTTCACCCTCAGCCGGCGCAGCGAAGCCTGCCTGCCGCGCCTGCCGGACCCCGAAGTCACGCACATCCTGCGCCACGCGCGCGGCCGCTACGGCACGACGCTGCAGTACCTGGCGGAGACTGCGCACGCCTTGCGTGAACGCGGTGTGCATGACCGGGAAATTGAGCGCCTGATGGCGCTGGCGCAGCAACAAGGCTTGCTGTGAAGCAGTGGTGAACGCCTGAAGTGTTCAGCCGCCTGCGGGCTGCGCAGCGGCGCTGGCGCGCAGCAAGTCCAGGTCGGCCGCGTTGTCCACGTCCAGCAGCACGCCCGGGTCGTCCACGTCCTGGCCATGCGAGGGGTAGCGCGCCACCACGCGCCGCGCGCCGTCGTCACCGTCCAGCAGGATCAGCTCCGAATACAGCTCGGCCGCAAAAGCCACCGGGTGGCCACGGCGCCCGCGGTACTCTGCATAGACCACCGGGTGCTGCTCCAGCGCGGTGGCCACGGCCAGCAGCGTGCCGGGGCGCACCAGCGGCATGTCGGCCGGCAACACGATCCAGCCCGACGCACCAGACCTTTCGGCCACACCGGCCGCGATCGTGTAGCCCATGCCGCGTGCGGCTTCGCCACTGCTGAGCACCAGGATGTCGCGCGTGGCCAGTTGCCGAGCCACCAGCGGCGCGAGCATGGCGGTCGTCACCACCAGCACCGGCAGCTGGGTTTCAATGGCGCGACGCAGCGTGGCGCCCAGCACCGTGCCGCCCTCAAAGGGCTGCTCCAGCTTGTGCAGCGGGCCG
The DNA here is from genome assembly GCA_031372005.1 of Rubrivivax sp. Lineage (GTDB taxonomy): Bacteria > Pseudomonadota > Gammaproteobacteria > Burkholderiales > Burkholderiaceae_C > Rubrivivax. The sequence continues at coordinate 1,852 of JANMKK010000220.1, read as the reverse complement.
CCGAAGCGGCTGCCACGGCCGGCGGCTGGCACGATGATGGTGGGACGGATGCGCATGGTTGTCGGGTGCCCGTTCTAAGGTGCGGGCCTGTCCTCCTGAGCGGCAAGAATGGCGACGCCACCCGGCTGCAGGTAGTGGGACGTTCACTTACGGCCTTCCACGTAAGGGATGCTCCCCGACTGGCACGGTCACATGCATGCTCGGGCTGGGCGGTTTCGTCGAGTTTCAGCGTGTGCAGGCGCCGCGCGGCTGCGCTTCTACACTTGCACCATGGACATCGCCGCGCTGCGCAAGAGCTACGAGAAGGACGAGCTGGACGAATCGGCTTCAGCGGCCGACCCGCTGGCGCAGTTTCAGCGCTGGTTCAATCAAGCGCTGCAGGCTCAGCTGCCCGAACCCAATGCAATGACGCTGGCCACGGTGGGCGCCGACGGCCGGCCTTCGACGCGCATCGTGCTCATCAAGGGTTACGACGCCCGCGGCATCGTCTGGTACACCAACTACGAAAGCCGCAAGGGATTGGAGCTTGCGCATCGGCCCGTGGCCGCGCTGCAGTTCCACTGGGTCGAACTGGAACGTGTGGTGCGCATCGAAGGCAGCGTGCAGAAGACGCCTGCCGATGAGTCCGACGCCTACTACGCCACGCGCCCGCTGGATTCGCGCCTGGGCGCCTGGGCGTCGCCGCAAAGCCGCGTCATCGGCTCGCGCGCGGTGCTGGTGGCGGGCGCCGCCAAGGCCGCCGCGCTGCACGCCCTGAACCCGCCACGGCCTCCGCACTGGGGCGGCTACCGGCTGCTGCCCGACCGCTGGGAATTCTGGCAAGGGCGCAAGAGCCGCTTGCATGACCGGCTGCGCTATCGGCTGAATGACCGGGTGAGTGACCGGGTGAGTGACCGGCTGAATGACGGTGAGGATGGCCCCGGCTGGGTGCGCGAACGGCTCGCACCCTGAACGCGCACCCGCGCCGGGGCATTCACCAGCGCGCGTTGACCCCCACCGACAGCGCACGCCCCGGCAGCGGCACGAGGCCCCGAATGGTGGCCACCGCCACCGCGTTGTAGCCCAGCGCATTGCCCACATTGCCGAGCTTGGCGTACCAGCCCAGGCTGCCGTCCGCCACCAGCTGGCCGCGCGCCCACAGGTCCAGCATCGTGTAGCCGTCGGTGGGCGTGTCGTTGCTGCTGACGCGGCTTTGGCGTGCGACGTGGCGCAGCGGTGCGCCCGCATGCCAGCCGGCGGTGCCGCCTTCCACACCCACGCGCAGGCGCTGTGGTGACAGGCGCGGCATGGGCTCGCCACTGCTCAGGTTGTCGCCACGCAGCAGGTCCAGGCCGACCGTCAGATCGACGTGCACAGAGCCCGGCGTCTGGGCTGAAAAAAGCCGTGCGCGCCCCTCAACTTCCAGGCCGCGCATGCGCGCCCGCACGCCCGTGAAGCGGTATTCGGGCAGCACCGTGGGCGGGTCACCGGGTGCGCCAGCGACGGTGATGTCCACGCCGCTGGCATCGAGCGCGATGAAGTTGGCGAACCGGGTCTCGAAGACATTGGCCTTGAGGCTGTGCGCGCCTTGGCCACTGTCACTGCGCCAGGCCAGGCCCAGTTCTGCATGGCGGCTGCGTTCCAGTGCCTGCTGCGGGTCGCCGCGTTCGTAAGCATCGGTGGCCACGTGGACGCCGTTGGCGTAGAGCTCGTAGTAGGCCGGTGCCCTTTCGGTGTGGCCGACGGTGGCCAGCACCTGCCAACCGGGGCCGATGCCGCTCCGCGCGCCGAACGAATAGCTCGTCGGCTGGAAGCGCCTTGAGGCCGCGTCACCAAAGCGCTGCGTGGCCGCGCCCGGTGCGTCGCCGTCGGA
>JANMKK010000212.1:0-6899 GCA_031372005.1 Rubrivivax sp. | reverse complement strand
GGTGTGCGGTCGCTGGAACGCGAGATCGGCAAGATCTGCCGCAAGGTGATCAAGGGCATTGCGCTGAAGAAGTACGACGGCAAGGTGGTCGTCACCGACGAGAACTTGAACGACTTCCTGGGCGTGCGCAAGTACGACTTTGGCCGCGCCGAGAAGAAGAACCAGATCGGCCAGGTGGTGGGCCTGGCGTGGACCGAAGTCGGCGGCGACTTGCTGACCATCGAAGCAGCGGTGATGCCGGGCAAGGGCACGATCACCCGCACCGGTTCACTGGGCGACGTGATGAAGGAATCGGTCGAGGCCGCCCGCACGGTGGTGCGTTCACGCGCGCGCCGACTGGGCATCAAGGACGAATTCTTCGAGAAGCGCGACATCCACATCCACGTGCCCGACGGCGCCACGCCCAAGGATGGGCCCAGCGCCGGCGCGGCCATGACGACGGCGCTGGTGTCGGCTCTGTGCGGCATCCCCGTGCGGGCGGACGTGGCGATGACGGGCGAAATCACCTTGCGCGGCGAAGTCACGGCCATTGGCGGCTTGAAGGAAAAGCTGCTGGCGGCACACCGTGGCGGGGTGAAGACGGTGCTGATCCCCGAAGAGAACGTCAAGGACCTGCAGGACATTCCCGAGAACGCCAAGAACAACCTCGAGATCGTGCCCGTGAAGTGGATCGATCAGGTGTTGGAACTGGCGCTGGAGCGGATGCCTGTGCCTTTGCCCGACGATGAGCCCGTGGTGGTTGCCGCGACGGTATCCCCCAAGCCGGAGCCGGTGGTGGCCGCTGACGGGTTGCCTCACTAGGCTTGCATTCAGGGGCAAATCCATCCTATAATGCGAGGCTCGACACTGACGGTTGGCACCCGATAATGTTGAGTTGAGAATGTTGAAAATGCGGGATTAGCTCAGTTGGTAGAGCGATACCTTGCCAAGGTATAGGTCGAGAGTTCGAGTCTCTTATCCCGCTCCAAATTTTAAAGAAAGGGAAGCTTCGGCTTCCCTTTCTCTTTGGCGGAAAATAGCGGCCGACGATGACGGCATAAAAGAGCCCCTGGCGCGATAGCAAAGCGGTTATGCAACGGATTGCAAATCCGTCCAGTCCGGTTCGACTCCGGATCGCGCCTCCAGCACCGTTCCTCAGGGCCCATAGCGTGGGCCCTGTTTTGTTTTCGGCCCCGATAATTGCCGGGCGCCCGGATGGCGAAACAGGCAGACGCAGCGGACTTAAAATCCGCCGCCCCCGAAACGGGGCATGCGGGTTCGAACCCCGCTCCGGGCACCAACCGCAACCGCACCCGCGATACACACACACCGGACGCTGAACGCGAATGACCCTCTTCGCCCAAGAATCCCTGCAGGAAGGCGTTGCCAAGCGCGAAGTCTTCGGCTGGGCAATGTATGACTTTGCCAACTCGGGCTACACCACCGTCGTCATGACGGCAGTTTTCAACGCCTACTTCGTGGGCGTGGTGGCCAACGGTGCCGACTGGGGCACGCTCGCCTGGACGTTGACGCTCGGGCTGTCCAATGCGCTGGTGATGCTGACCATGCCACTCATCGGGGCCTATGCCGATGCCCATGCGGCCAAGAAACGCCTGCTGATTCTCAGCACCATTGGCTGCGTGCTGGCCACCGCGCTGTTGGCCGCCGTGGGTCGCGGTGACCTCTGGTTGGCCGTGGCGGCGATCGTGGTGTCGAATTTGTTCTATGCCTATGGCGAATCACTTACTGCGGCCTTCCTGCCTGAACTGGCACGCCGCGAGGCGATGGGCCGTGTCTCTGGCTGGGGCTGGAGCTTCGGCTATTTCGGCGGCATGTTGACGCTGGGCCTGAGCCTGGCCTACGTGCTGTGGGCGCAAGGGCGTGGCCTGCCGGCGACGCACTTCGTGCCGGTGACGATGCTGATCACAGCGGCCATCTACGGCCTGGCTGCACTCGTCACCTTTTGGCTGTTGAAAGAGCGCGCCGTGCCGCAGCTCGCCAGCGCCATCAGCACGCAGCCCTGGCAGCGCCTGCTGCAAACCTGGCGCGAGGCCGGTCGCTATCAGGACTTTGCAACGCTGCTCTTGTGCGCGCTGTTCTACCAGGCCGGTATCTCGGTGGTGATTGCACTCGCTGCCGTGTACGCAGAGCAGGTGCTCGGGTTCAAGCAGACTGAAACCATGATGCTGGTGTTCCTGGTCAACATTGCTGCGGCAGTCGGTGCTTTTGCTTTCGGTCATTGGCAGGACCGCATCGGGCACCGCCGCGCCTTGGCCATCACGCTGTGGGGCTGGATCCTGATGACCGTGCTGGCGGTGCTGGCCACCAGCGCGCCGCTGTTCTGGGTGGCTGCCGTGCTTGCAGGCCTGTGCATGGGCAGCAGCCAATCGGCAGGGCGCGCGATGGCGGGCCTGTTTGCGCCGGTCGATCGTCTGGCCGAATTCTTCGGCCTGTGGACTTTTGCGGTGCGGCTGGCGGCCATCATCGGCCCCATCACTTATGGCCTGGTCACACTCGCCACGGCGGGCAACCACCGCATCGCCATCTTCAGCACGGGGCTGTTCTTCGTGCTCGGCCTTATCGTGCTGCGTCGGGTGGACGTGGCACGCGGCACCGCGGCGTCAGGACACTCGCAGAAAAAATAGTACGATCGTTCTATTCTGTCTGATCCGCGGCCGCGCGCCTGCAGCCGACGCCTAGAATCCGCTGTTTTGCGTCTACGTCAATTCGAGCCCAGGAGCGTCATTCATGAAGGTGCTGGTCCCCGTAAAACGGGTGGTGGACTACAACGTCAAGGTGCGCGTCAAGAGCGACGGCACGGGCGTGGACATCGCCAACGTCAAGATGAGCATGAACCCCTTCGACGAGATCGCCGTCGAAGAGGCGGTTCGGCTGAAGGAGAAGGGCGTGGTCACCGAGCTCATCGCCGTGTCCTGCGGCGTCACGCAGTGCCAGGAAACGCTGCGCACGGCGATGGCCATTGGCGCCGACCGCGCCATCCTCGTCGAGTGCGCCGACGAGTTGCAGCCGCTGGCCGTGGCCAAGCTGTTGAAGGCACTGGTCGACAAGGAACAGCCCGGCCTGATCATCCTGGGCAAGCAGGCCATCGACGACGACTGCAACCAGACTGGGCAGATGCTTGCCGCACTTGCAGGCCTGCCGCAGGCCACGTTTGCGTCGAAGGTCGAGGTCGCTGACGGCCACGCCAGCGTCACGCGCGAAGTCGATGGCGGCTCTGAAACGCTGAAGATCAAGCTGCCCGCCGTCATCACCACCGACCTGCGCCTGAACGAGCCGCGTTACGTCACGCTGCCCAACATCATGAAGGCGAAGAAGAAGCAGCTGGATGTCTTCAAACCCACAGACCTGGGTGTGGATGTGACGCCGCGCATCAAGACGCTGAAGGTCAGCGAGCCGCCCAAGCGCGGCGCCGGCATCAAGGTGCCCGATGTCGCCACGCTGGTGGCAAAGCTGAAGAACGAAGCGAAGGTGATCTGAGATGGCCGCACTCGTCATTGCCGAACACGACAACACGTCCGTCAGGGGCGCCACGCTCAACACCGTTACCGCCGCTCTCGCTTGCGGTGGCGAAGTGCATGTGCTGGTGGCCGGTGCCGGCGCAGCCGCAGCCGCTGCCGCCGCTGCGCAAATCGCCGGTGTGGCCAAGGTGCTGCATGCCGATGCGCCCGGGCTGAACCACGGTCTTGCTGAAACCGTCGCTGCCCAGATCGTCGCCGTGGCCAAGGCCTACAGCCACATCCTCTTCCCCGCCACCGCCAGCGGCAAGAACGTGGCGCCGCGTGTGGCCGCACTGTTGGACGTGGCGCAGATCAGCGACGCCACCAAGGTCATCAGCGCCGACACCTTCGAGCGCCCGATCTACGCCGGCAACGCCATCGCCACCGTGCAGAGCCTGGACGCCATCAAGGTGCTGACCGTGCGCACCACAGGTTTCGACCCTGCTGCCGCCACCGGCGGCAGTGCTGCGGTGGAAAACCTGCCTGCCGTTGCCGACAGCAGCAACAGCACTTTCATGGGCAGCGAGATCGCCAAGAACGACAGGCCTGAACTGACGGCGGCGAAGATCATCGTCAGTGGCGGTCGTGCGTTAGGCAGCAGCGAGAAATTCGCTGAAGTGCTGACGCCCCTGGCCGACAAGCTTGGCGCGGCGCTCGGTGCCAGCCGCGCCGCAGTAGATGCGGGCTACGCGCCCAACGACTGGCAGGTGGGGCAAACGGGCAAGATCGTTGCGCCGCAGCTGTACGTGGCCATTGGCATCTCGGGCGCCATCCAGCACTTGGCCGGCATGAAGGACAGCAAGGTCATCGTGGCTATCAACAAGGACCCGGAAGCGCCGATCTTCAGCGTTGCCGACTATGGCCTCGAAGCTGACCTCTTCACGGCGGTGCCGGAACTCATCAGCACGCTCTGATCCACGCAGGCCAATGAGGGCGCCCTCCGTGGCGCCCTCGCTAATTTCGGAGACTAAAAATGAGCTACCGCGCCCCCGTCAAGGACATGCTCTTCGTCATGAAGGAGCTGGCAAACATCGACGCGGTGGCCGCGTTGCCGGGCTTTGAAGATGCCGGGTATGACACCGCAGAAGCGGTGCTGCAGGAGAGCGCCAAATTCAACGACGGCGTGGTCGCGCCGCTGAACTGGGAAGGCGACAAGAACCCTTCGTCGTTCAGCAAGGGCGTGGTCACGACGACGATCGGTTTCAAGGAAGCTTTCACTCAATACGCACAGGGCGGTTGGCAGGGCCTGCAGCACCCCACCGCCTTCGGCGGCCAGGGCTTGCCGAAGCTGATCCATGCCGCTTGCAGCGAGATGGTCAACAGCGCCTGCATGAGCTTTGCGCTGTGCCCGCTGCTGACCGACGGTGCGGTGGAAGCGCTGCTCACGGCAGGCTCGCCCGAGCAGCAGGCGGCGATCATTCCCAAACTCATCGACGGCAGCTGGACGGGTTCGATGAACCTCACCGAGCCCCAAGCCGGCAGCGACCTGAGCCTGGTGCGCACACGCGCCGAGCCGCAGCCCGACGGCACCTTCAAGCTCTTCGGCACCAAGATCTACATCACCTACGGCGAGCACGACATGGCGGACAACATCGTCCACCTCGTCTTGGCGCGCGTGATGGGCGCACCCGAAGGCGTGAAGGGCATCTCGCTTTTCATCTGCCACAAGATCCTGGCCGATGGCACGCGCAACGACGTGCACTGCGTCAGCATTGAACACAAGCTGGGTATCAAGGCCAGCCCCACGGCAGTCTTGCAATATGGCGACCATGGCGGTGCCGTCGCCACGTTGATCGGGCAAGAGAACCGCGGCCTGGAGACGATGTTCATCATGATGAACGCCGCCCGTTATGGCGTCGGTGTGCAGGGTATCGCGGTAGCCGAACGGGCCTACCAGAAGGCCGTGCAGTACGCGCGTGACCGCGTGCAAAGCCGGCCCGTGGACGGTTCGGTCAATGCCGCCGCGTCCATCATCCACCACCCCGATGTGCGCCGCATGCTGATGACGATGCGCGCCCACACCGAAGGCTGCCGCGCCATGGCACTGGTGGCGGCGGCGGCTTTCGACGCTGCCCACGCGCACCCCGACGCCGACGTGAAAAAGCAGAACCAGGCTTTCTACGAATTCCTGGTGCCGCTGGTCAAGGGCCTGTCCACCGAGATGGCGCTGGACGTGGCCAGCTTGGGCGTGCAGGTCCACGGCGGCATGGGCTACATCGAAGAAACAGGTGCCGCACAGTACCTGCGCGACGCCAGGATCCTGACCATCTACGAAGGCACCACCGCGATCCAGGCCAACGACCTCGTCGGCCGCAAGACAGCGCGCGACGGTGGTGCGGTGGCGCGTGCTGTGGCGGCGCAGATCGAAGCCACCGAGGGCATGCTGGCCGCGCGCAGCAGCGTGGCTTGCCGCGCCATGCTGAAGCGGCTGACAGCAGGGCGCAAGGCTTTCCTGGACGCGGTGGCCTTTGTCGCCGGTCAGACCAAGGCGCAGCCCAATGCCGTGTTTGCCGGCAGCGTGCCCTACCTGATGCTGGCCGGCACTGTGGTGGCGGGCTGGCAGATGGCGCGTGCGCTGATCGCTGCCGAAGACCGCCTTGCTGAAGGCCAGGACGCCGACTTCATGCGCGCCAAGATCGCCACCGCGCATTTCTACGCCGACCACATCCTCAACAAAGCACCGGGCCTGCGCGACAGCATCGTTGAAGGTGCCGATGCCGTCACAGCACTTGCCCTGGAGTCCTTCTGATGACCTTGCCCCTTGTCCTGAGGAACCTGCCGCTGCCCATCTTCGGCTCGCCGCTGTTCATCATCAGCAACCCGAAGATGGTCATCGAACAGTGCAAGGCCGGCGTCGTCGGCAGCATGCCGGCGCTGAATGCGCGGCCGGCCGCGCAGCTGGACGAATGGCTGGCCGAGATCACCGAAACACTTGCCGCCTGGGACCGTGACCACCCCGATCAGAAGGCAGCACCCTTCGCCATCAACCAGATCGTGCACAAGAGCAATGACCGGCTCGAACACGACATGCAGATGTGCGCCAAGTACCGCGTGCCCATCGTCATCACGTCGCTCGGCGCGCGCACCGACGTCAACGACGCCGTGCACGGCTGGGGCGGCGTCGTGCTGCACGACATCATCAACAACACCCACGCCAAGAAAGCCATCGAGAAGGGCGCCGACGGCCTGGTGGCGGTGGCTGCAGGCGCCGGGGGCCACGCGGGCGTCAAGAGCCCCTTTGCGCTGGTGCAGGAAATTCGCGAATGGTACAGCGGCCCGCTGGCGCTGAGCGGCGCGATCTCTACCGGCGACGCGGTACTGGCCTGTCTGGCCATGGGCGCGGACTTTGCGTACATCGGCTCGGCCTTCATCGCCACCGCCGAGGCGCGCGCGTCTGACGCC
>JANMKK010000208.1:0-10081 GCA_031372005.1 Rubrivivax sp. | reverse complement strand
TGGCGTTCGGCGTCGAAGACTTCCAGGCCGTCGATCTTTTCCGAGGTGCCCGCAAACTTGATCGGCGCGCCGGTGATCTGCCGCACCGACAGCGCCGCACCGCCGCGTGAATCGCCGTCGAGCTTGGTCAGCACCACGCCCGTCAGCGGCAGTGCATCCTTGAAGGCCTTGGCCGTGTTGACGGCGTCCTGGCCCTGCATGGCGTCGACGACAAACAGCGTCTCGATCGGATTCAATACCGCGTGCAATTCGCTGATCTCGGCCATCAGCGCTTCGTCGATGCCCAGGCGCCCGGCGGTGTCCACCAGCAGCACATCGAAATAGTGGCGCTTGGCATGGTCCAGCGCGGCCAGCGCGATCTGGCGTGGCGTCTGGCTCGGGTCCGACGGGAACCATTCGGCACCGGCCTGCGCAGTGACCGTCTTCAGCTGTTCGATGGCGGCAGGCCGGTAGACGTCGGCCGACACCGTCAGCACCTTCTTCTTGCGCTTGGTGATGAGGTGCTTGGCGAGCTTGGCCGTGGTGGTGGTCTTGCCGGCGCCTTGCAGGCCGGCCATCAGGATCACGGCTGGCGGCTGCGTTGCCAGGTTGAGTTCGGACACCGGTCGCGCTGCGGACCCTTCGGGCGCGACATCGCCCATGGTGGCGGCCAGCTCCTTGTGCACGATGCCCACCAGCGCCTGGCCGGGGTTGAGCGAGCCGGCCACTTCCTGGCCCAGCGCTTTGTCTTTCACGCGGTTGATGAAGTCGCGCACCACGGGCAGCGCCACGTCGGCCTCCAGCAAGGCCATGCGCACTTCGCGCAGCATGTCCTGCACGTTGCTTTCGGTGATGCGGGCCTGGCCGCGCATCGTCTTGACCATCCGGGACAGACGGTCTGTGAGGGTCGTGGCCATCGTGGGGGGGCGGGCGGCCGTTGAGGCGCTCGCGGTCATTACACTGTGTCGCATGATTCTATCGACCGCTTCCCCGACGCTTGCGCCCGGTGGTGGGTTCCTGCTGGCGGGCGTGGCCGTGGTGCTCTACACCTTGGCCGCTTTGCCGGTGCGCGCATTGCGCCGGCTGTCGGCTGCAGCTCTGCTGGGGAGTTTCCTGCTGCATGCCTTGTTGCTAATCATTGACATCGGTGGCTTCGGGCAGTCGCTGCCAGGCGCGCGGCTGGGTTTTGGGCCTGTGTTGTCGATGACGGTGTGGCTGGTGATCGCGGTCTACACGGTCGAAAGCCGGCTCGTGCCCTTGCCTGCCGTGCGCCAGTGGTTGGGCATGGCGGGCGTGGTGGCGGTGGTGGTGGCTGCGCTCTTCCCGGGTGACCCGAAGGTCATGCATTCGGCCTTGGCGCCGCTGCACTTTGCACTGGGTGTGGGCTCGTATGGGCTCTTCGGTGCGGCGGTGCTGCACGCGGCTTTGTTGGACGCGGCCGAGCGCCGCCTGCGTGGCAGCGCACCGGGGGCACCGCGCGCCGCCACCAGCCCTTCTTCCGGCATGCCTTTGCTGCAACTGGAACGGCTCACCTTCCGTTTTGTCGAAGCCGGTTTTGCGGTGCTCACGGCCACGCTGGTGCTGGGCATCGTCACCACCGTGCAGTGGCGCTGGGGTGACCACAAGGCGGTGTTTTCGCTGTTGGCCTGGGGCGTCTTCGCGGCCCTGTTGCTGGGCCGGCGGCTGCGTGGCTGGCGCGGCCGCACGGCCACACGCTGGTTGTACTTCGGCGCCGCGCTCTTGCTGCTGGCCTACGTGGGTTCGCGCTTTGTGCTTGAAGTGCTGCTGGGTCGCGGTGCCTGAATGCAGATCTTCGCTTGACATGAAATTCCTCATCCTCCTGCTGGTCATCGCGGTCGTCGGCTGGCTCACCATCGGCCGCCGGCGCAAGCCCTCTGAACGCAGCAAGCCTGAACCCGAGCCCGCTGCGCCAAAGGCCGAAAAGTCAGCCCAGCCGGCGCCGCAAGCCATGCTGGCGTGCGTGCATTGCGGCGTCCACCTGCCGCAGTCCGATGCCGTGCAGGACGCTGCCGGCCGGCCGTTCTGCAGCGAGGCGCACCGCCTCGCCGGGCCGCGCTGAAGCCGCCGGCTGCGGCGCCCATGGACCCGCGCGAAGCCGACCGCCGCCGCGATGACCGCCGCCGCGCCGACCGCCGCGGCGCGCAGGGCTGACGGCATGACGATTCCGAAATCGACGCCGAGTCCTACTTCGACCCCGGTTGGCTGGCCTCTGGCGATCCGCCCACCGACAGCCGCTTCATCGACCGCCAGTCGCGCCGTCTGGTGCACGCCCAGGACACGGCCTTTGTGCGTGTCTACCGCACTTATGTGGCGGCGCGCGCTGCCGTCAGCGTGGGCCTGGTGGCCGTGCCCAGTTTCAGCGGTTTGACGGGGCTGCGCGCATCGGAATGGCTGGTGCTGGTGTCGCTGGCCTATGCGGTGCAGGCCATCACGCTGTGGCTGCTGCCGCGCTTCAGTGCGCTGGCGATGTTGCCCAACCCAGCGTCCCATCAAGCGCCCAACCAGGCGTCCAACCAGGTTTCCAACCAAGCCCGGGCGCAGGCCCGTCAACGCCAGCGCCAGTGGCTGGCCACCATCGGGGTGGATGTGCTGGCCTTCACGCTGCTGCACTTGCTGGAGGTGGGCTCTTCCTTCAACTACGCCGCACTGCTGGTGCTGCCGGTGCTGATGGCGGGCGTGCTCACGTCGCGCCTGCTGGCGCTGGGCACGGCGGCCGCCGTGGCGTTGGTTCTGCTGCTGGTGGCCTGGCGTGCGTCGGGCACGGCGGACGGGCCGGCGCTGATGCTGCAAAGCGGCCTGGCGGGCATGGGCCTCTTCATGATCACGCTGCTGGCCGGCGAACTGGCGGCGCGCCTGGCGCGCGAAGAACTGGCCGCACGCGGCAGCCTGGAACTGGCGCGCCAACAAGCGCAGCTCAACCGCCTGGTGATTGAAGAAATGGCCGACGGCGTGCTGGTGGTGGACCGTCGGCTGCTGGTGCGTGCGGCCAACCCGGCAGCGCGCGCGCTGCTGGTCGACCAGGGCCTGGGGCCGGCGGCACCCTTCATGCTGGACCGCAACCCGGCCTGGGCCGGCATCCTGCAAGCGGCCGAGCACGCCTTGACCAGTGGCCAGTGGCCCGACGCCGGGCAGGACGTGATGCTGGTCTTTGGCGAAGGCCACACGCGCACGCTGCGCATGCGGGTGCGTTTCATGCGCAACCGGGGCTCGGAACGCACGGTTGACCGCATGACTGATCGTGACCCCGCCGAAGACCGCAACGCCGAACCCGCCGCCGTGCTGCTGCTGGAAGACCTGCGCACCCTGCAGGCGCGCATTCGCCAGGAAAAGTTGGCTGCGATGGGGCGTGTCTCGGCCGGCATCGCGCACGAAATCCGCAACCCGCTGGCCGCCATCTCGCAAGCCAACGCGCTGCTGATGGAAGACAACCTGCCGCCGCCGCAACAGCGCCTGGCCGCCATGGTGGCCGACAACGTCGAGCGGCTCAAGCGCCTGGTGGACGATGTGATGGAGGTGGCACCTGGCGCCGAACCGACGCTGGGCACCATTGACGCCAGTGCCACGGTGGGCAATGCGGCGTCTGAATGGGCGCGCACCATGCAGTTGCCAATGGGTGCCAGCAGCCGGCTGCGCGCCGAGATCAGCAGCGAGCCGCTCGGCGTGAGCTTTGACCCCGAGCACCTGCGCCGCGTGCTCGTCAACCTGCTGGACAACGCGCACCGCCATGCCAGCGCCGCACCGGGCTCGGTCTTCCTGCGCTTGGCGGCACGCGACGAAGGCTGGGTCGTGCTGTCGGTGCTGAGTGACGGGGCGCCGATTGCACCGGAGGTCGAACGCCTGCTCTTCGAGCCCTTCTTCTCCACCCGCAGCCGGGGCTCCGGGTTGGGCCTGTATATTTGTCGCGAGCTGTGCGAGCGTTATGGCGCCAGCATCGAATACCGCCCGCGCCCCGCGGCCGAGCGGCTGCGCAACGAATTCCTGGTCAGCATGCGCCGCGTGGTGATGACAGGCGCGGCACCTGCGCTGCCACTGGACACTGTTTGATGCCGCTGCCGGCCCGCCTTGCTCGTTGACACCAAGCCCCTTGAACCCACCCCCCAACCCCCGCCTGCTGGTCGTTGACGACGAGCCCGACCTGCGCACGCTGTATGAGTTGACGCTGCTGCGCGAAGGCTACGAAGTCGAGAGCGCAGGCACCGTCGAAGAAGCCTGGACGCTGCTGCAGGAGCGCGGCGCGGGCGGCTATCAACTCGTCATCACCGACATGCGGTTGCCCGACGGCAGCGGCCTCGACCTGCTGCACCGCATCGACGCAAGAGGCCAGGGCGAAAAGGCCGTCGTCATCACCGCGTATGGCTCGCCTGAAAACGCGGTGGAGGCGCTCAAGGCGGGGGCCTATGACTACCTGACCAAGCCCGTGGACTTGCGACAGTTTCGTGCCGTGGTGGCGTCGGCGATGGGGCGCCTGCCGGCTGGGCCGGGTGGACCGGGCGGGGGTGCAGGCGCGGGTGCGCTGCCGGTGCAACCCGTGCACGCAGCGGCCCGCAACACGCCGACACGGCGCACGGCGCTGGAGCGGCTGCTGGGTGAATCGGTGGCCATGCAGCAGGTGCGCAGCCTGGTTGAAAAGGTCGCGCGCAGCATGGCGCCGGTGCTGGTGCATGGCGAGTCCGGCACCGGCAAGGAACTGGTGGCGCGGGCCATCCACGACTGTTCACCGCGCGCGGCCGGCCCCTTTGTGGCCGTCAATTGCGGCGCGATTCCTGAAGCGCTGCTGGAAGCTGAATTTTTTGGCTACCGCAAAGGTGCGTTCACTGGGGCCAACGACGACCGCGACGGTTTTTTCCAGGCCGCGCAAGGCGGCACGCTGTTTCTGGACGAGATCGGTGACCTTGCGCTGGCCATGCAGAGCAAGCTGCTGCGCGTGATCCAAGAGCGCGCGGTGCGGCCCATCGGCACCGTGAACGAGGTGCCGGTGAACGTGCGCATCGTCAGCGCCACGCACCGTGACCTGGCGGCTGAAGTGCAGGCCGGGCGTTTCCGGCAAGACCTGTTCTACCGCCTCAACGTCATCCGCATCGGCGTGCCGCCACTGCGCGAAAGGCTCAGCGACGTGCCGGCGATCTGCACCGCCGTCATCGAACGCATCGCACGCGACGCGGGTGTCACGCCGCTGCCCGCGCTGACGGCCGACGCCATGCACCACCTGCTGCGCTACCCCTTTCCGGGCAACGTGCGCGAGCTTGAAAACCTGCTGCACCGGGCCCTGGCGTTGTCCACCGAGACGGCCATCGAGCGGGCTGACCTGGGGTTGCCGGAATCGCTGCTGCCCGATGCGGCTGCGGCGCCGGCTGCGGCCGATATTGAAGTGGCGCCCAGCAAGGCAGCGGTCACCGCCTCAGCCCACGTGAGCGCTGCATTGCCGTTGGCCCTGCCCAGCGACTTGGCGGCTTATCTGGACGCCGTCGAACGCGACATCCTCGAACGTGCGCTTGAACGCCACCGCTACAACCGCACTGCGGCCGGCGCGAGCCTCAACCTGTCGCTGCGGCAGATGCGGTACCGCATGGCGCGCCTGGGGGTGGGGTCGGGCGTTGGCGTCGGCGCGGCCGACAGCGACGCGGCCTGAAGGCTTGAGATTCGCGATGTCGCGGCGCGCCGTCTGGCATGAAGGCTGGTGGGCTGGCGCGCAGCACTGCCCGTCGCCCAACTTCGGCCCGCGACCTGCCGGCGAAACGGTGTCGCTGGTGGTCGTGCATTCCATCAGCCTGCCACCCGGCTGTTTCAGCGGTGACGCCGTGCAGCGGCTCTTCACCAACCGGCTGGAATGGGACGCGCACCCGTATTACGACAGCATCCGCGGCCTGCGCGTGTCGGCGCACTTCTTCGTCCGCCGCAGTGGCCGCACGCAGCAGTTCGTCTCGTGCGAAGCGCGCGCCTGGCACGCCGGAGTGTCGTGCTGGCGCGGGCGCGAAGGGTGCAACGACTGGTCGATCGGCATCGAGCTGGAAGGGCTGGAAGGTGGCGCATTCGAGCCCGCGCAGTACCGGCAACTGGCGCGGCTGCTGAACGTGTTGCGGCGCCGCTATCCCGTTACCGAAGCGGTCGGGCACGAACACGTGGCCCCCGGCCGCAAGGCCGACCCCGGCGCGGGCTTTGACTGGCTGCGGCTGCGCGGCACGCTGCGCGGCAGCGGGCCGCGTCTGCCGGCGATCGTTGCCGCAAAGTCCTGACGCAGCGCGGCTTTGCCGCCGATTTCCGCCGCTGCGTCAAGGCTGCTGCGGCGCGGGGCGCGCGCCGTCAACGGTCACGCGGGGTGCTGCACCGCGCACCCCAAGAAGCAGGTCCAAAGCTGCATCGGGGGCTTCTTCCTGCAAGGCGGGTGGCCCCTCAAAAAACACTAGCCCTAGTGGCTTGATGGGGTGCTGTACCCCAGATATAGTGCTTGCTTGTGAATAGCGCGTGACAGCGCTGCAGTATGAATCGAGACCAGATCGGGACTGCATGCCTGGAACCGCGCGCAACCCACCATCTTGCTGCGCCACCACCACCGTCGGACCCATTCGCACACGCCTTCTGCCCCAGCCTTCTTTCACCCGCTTGGCTCACCGGCCCGAACGACCCATCCTGCTGCAACCCCCTGTCGCAACCCCCTGCTGCAACTTCCTGCCGCAAACACATCGAGCCCGCCGCACCGCACGGCGCGCCGCAGAACAGCCCACCCCGGCAATTCAGAGAGAAATGAATGCAATCTATCCAGAGCAGCGCCGTCACCGCGGCCAGCACCACCGCTAGCACCACCACCGCGCGCAACCCGGCCACCACGCTGACCGTTGGCGCGCCAGGCACCGCCTTTGCGGGTTACCAGATCATCCGGCGCAACGGCGCCGTGGTGGCTTTTGAGCCCAGCAAGATTGCTGTCGCATTGACGAAGGCCTTTCTTGCCGTGCACGGCACGCAGGGTGCCGCGTCGGCCAGCGTCCGTGAAACGGTAGAGCAGCTCACCGAATCCGTGGTGCGCGCCCTGCTGCGTTCGCGCCCGGGCGGTGGCACCTTCCACATTGAAGACGTGCAAGACCACGTTGAACTCGGACTCATGCGCAGTGGTCACCATGAAGTCGCACGGGCCTACGTGCTCTATCGCGAGCGCCGTTCGCAAGAACGCGCACGCCAGGTCACGCCGGCGCCCATCAAGTTGGCCGAGTTGCATGTGATCGAAGGCGGCCAGCGCGTGCCGCTGGACATGAACGCGCTGCGTGCGCTGGTCGAGTCGGCCTGCGCCAACCTGGGCGCCGATGTGAAGGCCGAGCCCATCCTGGCCGAGACGCGGCGCAACCTGTACGACGGCGTGCCGATCGACGAGGTTTACAAAGCTGCCATCCTGGCCGCACGCACGCTGATCGAAAAGGAACCCGGCTACACGCGTGCCACCGCACGCCTGCTGCTGCACACCATCCGCCGCGAAATCCTGGGCGCTGAAGTGACGCAGGCGCAGATGAGCGAACGCTACGCCGAGTACTTTCCGCAGTACATCAAGAAGGGTGTGGGCGCTGAACTGCTGGACGAAAAGCTGCTGCAGTTTGACTTGGCGCGCCTGGGTGCGGCCATCGACGCCAGCCGCGACCTGCAGTTTGACTACCTCGGCCTGCAGACGCTGTACGACCGCTACTTCCTGCACATCGAAGAGCTGCGCATTGAGATGCCGCAGGCCTTCTTCATGCGTGTCGCTATGGGGCTTGCGTTGGGCGAGATCGACCGCGAAGCGCGCGCCATCGAGTTCTACAACGTGCTGTCCAAGTTCGACTTCATGAGCAGCACGCCCACGCTCTTCAACAGCGGCACGCGGCGTTCGCAGCTGTCCAGTTGCTACCTGACGACGGTGGCCGATGACCTGGACGGCATCTATGAAGCGCTGAAAGAAAACGCGCTGCTCAGCAAGTTTGCCGGCGGCCTGGGCAATGACTGGACACGTGTGCGTGCCCTGGGCAGCTACATCAAGGGCACCAATGGCAAGAGCCAGGGTGTGGTGCCGTTCCTGAAGGTCGTCAACGACACGGCGGTGGCCGTCAACCAGGGTGGCAAGCGCAAGGGCGCGGTGTGCGCGTACCTGGAGACCTGGCACCTGGACCTGGAAGAGTTTCTGGAACTGCGCAAGAACACCGGCGACGACCGCCGGCGCACGCACGACATGAACACCGCCAACTGGATCCCCGACCTCTTCATGCGGCGCGTGGTGGAAGGCGGCGACTGGACACTTTTCTCGCCATCAACCTGCCCCGACCTGCACGACAAGTTCGGCAAGCCCTTCGAAGAAGCCTACACCGCGTATGAAGCCAAGGTGGACCGCGGCGAGATCAAGCTCTACAAGCGCATGCCCGCCAAGGACCTGTGGCGCAAGATGTTGTCGATGCTGTTTGAAACCGGGCACCCCTGGATCACCTTCAAGGACGCCTGCAATGTTCGATCACCGCAGCAGCACGTCGGCGTGGTGCACTCGTCCAACCTGTGCACCGAAATCACGCTGAACACGTCCGACACCGAAATCGCGGTCTGCAACCTCGGCAGCATCAACCTTGTGCAGCACCTGAAGGACGCGGATGGTGGAAAGACGATCGACCAGGTCAAGCTGCGCCAGACCGTGAGCACGGCGATGCGCATGCTCGACAACGTCATCGACATCAACTACTACGCCGTGAAGAAGGCGCGCGACAGCAACTTGCGCCACCGCCCGGTGGGCTTGGGGATCATGGGCTTCCAGGACAGCCTGTACCAATTGCGCACGCCGTATGCCAGCCTGGAAGCGGTGGAATTTGCTGACCGTTCGATGGAAGCCGTCTGCTACCACGCCTACTGGGCCAGCACCGACCTGGCCGCAGAACGCGGCCGCTACAGCAGCTACCGCGGCAGCTTGTGGGACCGCGGCATCCTGCCGCAGGATTCACTGGACCTGCTGGCCGACGCCCGTGGCCTGTCTTCGGACGGACAGCAGTACGTGCAGGTGGACCGGTCCACCACGCTCGACTGGCCCGCGCTGCGTGCGCGCATTGCAGAGCACGGCATGCGCAACAGCAACTGCGTGGCCATTGCGCCCACGGCGACCATCAGCAACATCATCGGTGTCGACGCGTCGATCGAACCGAGCTTCGGCAACCTGTCGGTCAAGAGCAACCTGTCGGGCGAGTTCACGGTGGTCAACGAGTACCTGGTGCGCGACCTGAAGAAGCTGGGCCTTTGGGACGACGTGATGGTCATGGACCTGAAGCACTTCGACGGTTCGCTGCGCCCCATCGACCGCGTGCCTGAAGAACTCAAGCGCCTGTACGGCACGGCTTTTGAAGTTGATGCGACTTGGCTCATCGAAGCCGGCTCACGGCGCCAGAAGTGGATCGACCAGGCGCAGTCGCTCAACATTTACATGGCCGGTGCATCGGGCCGCAAGCTCGACGAGACCTACAAGCTGGCGTGGCTGCGCGGCTTGAAGACGACGTACTACCTGCGCACCACCAGCGCCACCTACACCGAGAAATCCACGGTGGCTGCAGGCTCGCACAACGCGGTGTCGTCATCGCAGGCGGGTGGTGGTGTTGGTGTCAGTGCCGCTGCTTCATCAGCAGTCACTGAGCCTGCCACCGACATCAAGTTCTGTTCGATCGACACCCCCGACTGCGAGGCATGTCAGTAGGTCAGTCATTGGGCGTGATGAAGTCGCTGCCGCAGCCCATTGATGAGCATCAGCCGATGCGCTGCTGCAACAACGAGAACGCCGCCATGTCAACCAGTGCTTGGTGTTTGCCAACAACACTCGGATAATTCAAAGTTATAGGAAGTACTCACATGCTGGTCTGGGAAGACGAAGTCAAAAGCAATACAAATCACGCTGTGGCGCCCGCGCTTTTCAACGCGCCGCGCGAAGCCGCGATGGCGCCGATGAATGCGCCAATGAATGCGCCAATGAAGGCTGCGTCGCCGACAACCGCATCGGTAACGACATTCGCACCAGCGACCGTGTCGGCTGCGGTGGCCAAGGCGAAGGCTCTTGCTGTGCCGCTTGCCGTGCCGCTCACCTCACCGCCCGCCGCCA
>JANMKK010000205.1:0-3539 GCA_031372005.1 Rubrivivax sp. | reverse complement strand
ACTGCCCGCATGGGCAGTGCTGTCGATCAGAAGCTGTGACGCACGCCAAGGTTGTAGCCGCGCGAGGTGTCGCCACCACGAACCATGGCCGGGCCCTGGCCCACGGTGAAGCGGGCGCCGGTGGCAGCAGTGCCGTCGTTGTTCAGCGAGGACACGGTTGCGTAGATCGCCGTGCGCTTGGACAGGTCGTACTGGTAACCGAAGGCGATTTGCGTGGCATCGAAGTCGGTGGCGCTGGAGCCTTGCGCGCCACTGGCCTTGAGGTACGAGAACTTCAGCGTGCTGGCGCCGAACGGCACCGTGGCAGCCAGCAACAGCTTTTTCTGATCGCGCTGGTCGTTGGCGACGGTGCCCGGGTCGTATTGAACCTTGCCGTATTGCCCGATCAGGGTCATGAAGCCCAGGTTGTACGAAATACCGGCGTTGAAGTCCTTGAAGTCCGAGAACATCGGCGCGCCGCTGGGGGCGTTGTCGTTCTTGTAGGTCTTGGAGTAGGCCACTGCAGCGTTGATCGGGCCGCCAGCGTAACCAAAGCGGAAACCAGCGTACTTATTGCCCGTGACGCCTTCGCCCGCAGCGACCATCACCTGACCGTACAGACCGCCCATGGCGGGCAGGAAGTAGCCGATCGAGTTGCTGGCACGCACCAGGGTGGTGGCGCCAGAACCCAAGGTGGATTCCACGTTCAGTTCCGAGCCCAAGCCATTGGTGCCAAACGGATCAAAAACGGTCTTGTTAAGGAACGTCGGCGTGTAGTCGCGGCCGAGGCGGAGTTCACCGAAGCCACCCATCAGGCTGACCGTCGACCGGCGCTGCCAGTTCTGGCCGCCACCGGCGGCGCTGCCGGTGCCGTCGTCGTTGTTCATGGCGCCTTCGATCCAGAAGCCGGCACGCATGCCGCCGCCGAGGTCTTCGACACCGCGGAAGCCAAGGCGGTTGCTTTGCAGCTGATTGGAGCTCAGCAGCTTTTGCGAGATGGCGCCGTTCTTCACGCTGTTGACCGACAGGTCAACAATGCCGAACAGGGTCACCGAGGACTGGGCCGAAGCCACGCCCGCGAAAGCGGTCAGTGCTGCGAGTGCGAGCAGGGATTTTTTCATTGCGACTATCTCCTAGGTGTTGAATTAGAGGTCCCGATCGGGAGGACCGCCCGGCGAGGGGCAGATCAGGTCAACCTCCTCATCGGAAGTTGGCTGTATTGCACCAGACCACCCGTGTCATTGCCATTGCATGCCCTTCAAAAGCAGCCCGCGTGTTGTCTGGCAACAACGGGAAACAGGTCTGGCTAGCCATTGAGTCGAATCGGGTAATCTGGTGCCTCATGGATTACCCCGACCGTTTGCTCATCAGTCTGGACAACGCACTGCGCACGCTGGCCGGCGCGGTGCATGCGTCGCGGCCATTCCCCGCTCCGCCACCCGCCGCAGTGACGCCGGCACCGCTCGGCGACGCGGACCGCCGACTTTCTGGCGCGTTGATGCGCGTCAACCACGTGGGGGAGGTCTGCGCCCAGGCGCTGTACCAGGCGCAGGCCTTGACGGCGCGCAGCGATGCACTGCGCCAGCAGATGCAGCACGCCGCGCGTGAAGAAACCGACCACCTTGCATGGACGCAGCAGCGCCTGGATGAGCTGGGAAGCCGCCCGAGCCTGCTCAACCCACTCTGGTACGCCGGCGCCTTTGGCATCGGCTTGCTGGCGGGCCGCCTGGGCGACCGCGTCAGTCTGGGCTTTGTGATCGAAACCGAGCGCCAGGTGGAGCAGCACCTGGCGGGTCACCTGGACCGCCTGCCGCCTGACGACCAACGCTCACGCGATGTGGTGGTGGCGATGAAAGACGACGAGGCTCGCCATGCCGACGAAGCCACTGCGGCTGGAGGCCTGCCGCTGCCGGCGCCTGTGGCGTGGGCGATGCGTGGGGCAGCGCGGGTGATGACGGCGGTGGCGCACCGCATTTAGTTCAGGCCGCTTCGACGATCTCGAAGCTGGTCGTGATCTCAGCGGTTTTGGCCAGCATGATGCTGGCCGAACAGTACTTCTCATGCGACATCGCAATGGCGCGCTCCACTGCTGCGGCCGGCAGACCTTTGCCGCTGACGATGAAGTGCATCCGAATATGCGTGAATACTTTCGGATCAGCCGACGCGCGCTCGGCGTTGACCTTTACCTGGCAGCCGTCCACCGCATGGCGCCCGCGCTTCAGGATCAGCACCACGTCATAGGCCGTGCAGGCGCCCGTGCCGGCCAGCACGGTTTCCATCGGCCGCGGTGCCAGGTTTCGGCCGCCGCCATCGGGCGCGCCGTCCATGGTCAGAAAGTGGCCGCTGCCGGTCTCGGCGACGAACCCCATGCCGGTGCCCGGCATCCAGTTGATGGTGCATTCCATGGTGCGTGTCTTTCGTTATGTCCCGTTTTGGCGCCGGCAAAGCAGCGGGTGAAAATTCTGCCGTGAACCCACTGTTCAGAAGTTGCGCCACCAGCATATTGCAGTGCAGCATTGCAGTGATAGACTGGCCGCCAAGGGGTTGATTGAATGGCTCCTACCGATTGTCTCCTCCACCTCCTGAATGGTGGATTCAGCCCGGGGCTCACAAGGCTCCGGGCTTTTTTATGCCCGTCTTGTCGGCCGTTGAATTTGAGTTCTGCTGGCCTATGATTCGACCCCCGCTTGACCAGCGCCCCTGCGGCATGTTGACTCTTCATGGCGCTATTTGCAGCGCGACCCACGATGCCCGCTGGCCAAAGCCCCAAACCCATCGCCTTGGCCGCTGACGACCGGCCCCGCCTGCAGTCCACGCCCAAGGGCCAGCGCATCGCGGCCGACTACTTGAAGCGCATCCTTACGGCGCGTGTGTATGACGTGGCCCGTGAGACGACACTGGAAACCGCGCGCAGCCTGAGCCGCCGCGTCGGCAACACGGTTCTGCTGAAGCGCGAAGACCAGCAGCCGGTGTTCAGCTTCAAGCTGCGCGGTGCCTACAACAAGATGGCCCACCTGGCGCCCGAGGCGCTGGCCGCCGGTGTCATCTGCGCGTCCGCCGGCAACCATGCCCAGGGTGTGGCGCTGTCGGCCAAGCGGCTCAACTGCCGGGCTGTGGTGGTCATGCCGGTGACCACGCCCAAGCTGAAGGTGGACGCCGTCGCAGCGCTGGGCGGTGAAGTCGTGTTGCACGGTGACAGCTACACCGACGCCTACGACCACGCGGTGCAACTGCAGGCCGCCCAGGGCCTGACCTTTGTCCACCCCTTCGACGACCCCGACGTCATCGCCGGACAGGGCACGGTGGCCATGGAAATCCTGCGCCAGCACCAGGGCCCGATCGACGCCATCTTCGTCGCCATCGGCGGTGGCGGTTTGATCTCCGGCGTGGCGGCCTACATCAAGGCTGTGCGGCCCGAGGTGCGCGTGATCGGCGTGCAGACGGTGGATTCAAACGCCATGGTGCAGTCGGTGGCTGCGGGCAAACGTGTGCAGTTGAAGGACGTGGGCCTGTTCTCCGACGGCACGGCGGTGAAGCTCGTCGGTGCGGAAACCTTCCGC
>JANMKK010000193.1:0-12451 GCA_031372005.1 Rubrivivax sp. | reverse complement strand
GACGCCGCCGTGGTGCTGGTGGACATCACCAAGCTCGACACCAGCGCCACACCCGTGGTGCTGCTGCCGCAAACCCGCCGCCACGCGCTGCTGGCGCAATTGCTGCGCGTGCCCAGCATCGTGTTTGCCGTCAACAAGCTTGATGCGGTGCAAGACCCTGCACAGGCTTTCAAGGCCGTCGCGCAGGCACTGGAAGCCTTTGCGGCCGAGGCCGGCTTTGCACACGCTGGCATCGTGCCTGTGTCGGCACTGCGGGGTGACAACGTGACAACGCCGCTGCACGTGGACTGGTACCAGGGCCCGTCGCTGCTGCAACTGCTGGAGACTTTGCCGGTGGTGCAGGAAGCCACGGCCGAAGCCTTCAGCCTGCCGGTGCAATACGTGGCGCGTCATGTGTCTCGTGAAGGCCAAGGCGCCGGCGAACAACCGCGTGTGCTGTGGGGCCGCATCGCCCAGGGCAGCGTGCAGGTGGGCGATGAATTGCAGCTCTTTCCCAGTGGCGAACGCGCCCGGGTGGCGGCCTTGCGCCGCGCCGGTGTCGGCGTGCAGCGTGGTGAAGCGGGGCAATCGACAGGCGTCGTGCTGGACCGCCAGCTTGACGTGTCGCGTGGCGACTGGCTGGCCGCACTCGGCACGCTGCACAGCACGCAAAGCTTCGTCGCCACGCTGGCCTGGCTGGACACCGAAAGCGCCACGCCGGGCCGCAAATACTGGCTGCGCCATGGCAACCGCTGGGTGCAGGCGCGCTTGAGCCAGGTGCGCCATCGCATCGACATCCACACGCTGTTGCCGCACGCGGCCGACAAGCTGGACGTCAACGACATCGGCGAAGTGGTGTTCGAACTGCAGCAACCGCTGCCGCTGTCCACCTTTGCCAGCAACCGCGTGGGCGGTGCGCTCATCGTTGTCGACCCCGCCAGCCACCGCACCAGCGGCGCCTTGCTGGTGACGCAGACCGCGGTGCAAACAGAAGTACCGACAGAAGCAAAGACCGGCGCCCAGCCATGACCGCGCCCAGTCGAGTCACTTTCATCGGCGCCGGCCCTGGCGCGGCCGACCTCATCACGCTGCGGGGCGCAGCGCGCCTGCGCGAAGCCCAGGTCGTGCTCTTCGACGCCCTCACCGACCCGGCGCTGCGTGACCTGGCGCCGCAGGCACGTTGGATCAACGTCGGCAAGCGCGGCTTCTGTGATTCCACCGGCCAGGCCACCATTGACGCGCTGCTGGTGCGCATGGCGCATCAGCACCAGCGGGTGGTTCGGCTCAAGGGCGGCGACCCCAGCGTGTTTGGTCGGCTGGAAGAAGAATTGCAGGCGCTGGCCGCAGCAGGCATTGCCTGCGAAGTCGTGCCCGGCATCACGGCGGCGCTTGCTGCGGCCGCCGACACGCAACGCCCACTCACCCGCCGCGGCCAAGGCCGCAGCGTCAGCCTGACGACCGCGATGACGCAGCAGGGCGCGCTCAGCGCAGGCCGCCACGCCGACACCGAAGTTTTCTACATGGCCGGCCGTCAACTGGGCAAGCTGAGCCGCGCGCTGCGCGCTGCGGGCTGGCCCGATGGCACACCCGTGAGCGTGGTCTCGCGCGCCGGCTGGCCCGACAGCGTGGCCAGCGACCATGCGCTGGCTGACCTGGCCGCCGCCGCCGTGCTGCACGCCGGCCGGCCCACGGTGGTGACGGTTGGCGCAGGTGCCGCCCGGGTGGCGTCGGTGCCCGCATCCAATGCCGGGGGGGCTGAAACGACACCCCTCGGAACGCCAGCGCTGGCGCCGTAAAATCAAGGGTTGGTGCGGGCGGCGGCAAGCCCCCGCGACCCTTACTCTCAACCGAGCCTGTCCATGACCCACGTAGTCCTCGAATCCTGCATTCGCTGCAAGTACACCGATTGCGTCGATGTCTGCCCCGTCGACTGCTTTCGCGAAGGGCCGAACATGCTCTTCATCGACCCCGACGAATGCATCGACTGCGCGGTGTGCATCCCCGAATGTCCGGTCAACGCCATCCTGCCCGAAGAAGACGTGCCCACCGATCAGCTGCAGTTCATCAAGATCAACGCTGACCTGGCGCGCAACTACCCCAGCATCACCAAGCGCAAGGCCCCGCCGCCCGACGCCGATGAATGGAAAGACAAGCTCGGCAAGATCGACCAGCTGGTGCGCTGAAACAGCGCACCCACAGCGTTGAAGACATGAACCCGCAAGCAGACCCTGGCGTGGCCGAAACGCCCCGTCTGCAAGAAGGCGTGATCGAGACCGACGCGGTCATCGTCGGCGCCGGACCCGTGGGACTGTTTCAGGTGTTTGAGCTGGGCCTCTTGGAGATCAAGGCCCACATCATCGATTCACTGGCCTACCCCGGCGGGCAGTGCATCGAGCTCTACCCCGACAAGCCCATCTACGACATCCCTGCCGTGCCCGTTTGCACGGGCAAGGGGCTCACTGACAGCTTGCTCAAGCAGATCGAACCCTTTGGCGCCACCTTCCACCTGAACCAGGAAGTGATGGCCGTGCGCCGGCAGGACGACGGCCGCTTCTTCGTCGAAACGTCCGAGGGCACGCAGTTCATCGCCAAGACGATCTTCATTGCTGGCGGCGTCGGCTCTTTCCAGCCGCGCACGCTGAAGGTTGAAGGGCTGGACGTCTTCAACGGCACACAGCTGTTCTACAGCGTGCGCAACCCGGCGCAGTTTGCGGGCAAGACGCTGGTCATCGTGGGCGGTGGCGACTCTGCGCTCGACTGGGCCTTGAACTTTGCGCAGGAAGGGCCGCACAAGGCGCAGAGCGTGACCCTGGTGCACCGGCGTGATGCCTTCCGTGCGGCACCGGCCGTTGTGGCCAGAATGAAGGCGCTGTGCGACGCCCACAAGATGCAGTTTGTGGTCGGCCAGGTGACGGGCTTTGATGCGCCAGCAGGCTCACTTGAAAGCTTGAAGCTGACGGGTTCTGATGGCGTGACGCACGTGCTGCCGCTGGACATGCTGCTGGTTTTTTTCGGCCTGAGCCCGAAGCTGGGGCCGATTGCGGAATGGGGCTTGGGTATTGAGCGCAAGCAGATCGTCGTGGACACCGAAAAATTCCAGACAAACGTGCCCGGCATCTTTGCCGTGGGAGACATCAACCTTTATCCGGGCAAGAAGAAGCTGATCCTGTCGGGCTTTCACGAAGCGGCGCTGGCGGCCTTTGGTGCCGCGCCCATCGTCTTTCCGGACAAACGCATCCTGCTGCAATACACCACCACCAGCCCCAAGCTGCACAAGGTGCTGGGCGTGGAGTCACCCGTGTTCGACTAAGGATCCGCTTCAGGTATCCAACAGCCCGCTGCGTGCGGGCTGTTTTGTTTTGGGGGGCGGCAATCGGTGAGCGGGCTCGTTGATAATCCGGCCCGACTCGCAACTTTTCACGGGTCACTTCGCTAGGGGTGTTGGTGCAGCCGCAAGGCAGCGCCGACTGAGAAAGTCCCTTTGAACCTGATTGAGGTAATCCTCGCGCAGGGAAGCCGTCTCCAGCTGGGGCCCACCATGGGCCCGGGCCTGACATGCCGACCTGCCATCAACTGAAAGCTCAGGATGGCATCCACACTGTTTTCTCCCGCAGGCATCGCCCTGGCAGCCCTGGCGTCTGCCATGGCCTGCTGCCCACCGTTGGCTGCACAGCCTGCACCTTCAACAACCGCGACCGACAGCTTCATCATCACCGGCCGCAACAGCGCCACCGTCAGCGTGGCGGGCTTTGGCGACACGCCGCTGACGCGCGCGCCGCTGCAGGCCAGTGTCTACGGCCAAGGCTTGCTGGCCGACCAGGGCATCAGCCAGATCAGCGGCCTCACGCGCCTGGACGCCAGCGTCAGCGACGCCTACAACGCCGAGGGCTACTGGTCCAATTTGAGCGTGCGTGGCTTCACGCTGGACAACCGCTTCAATTACCGCCGCGACGGGCTGCCCATCAACGCGGAAACCGCGATCGCGCTGGACAACAAGGACCGGCTTGAACTGCTCAAGGGCACCAGCGGCATCCAGGCTGGCACCAGTGCACCGGGCGGGCTGCTGAATCTGATTGTCAAGCGACCAAACGGCGAACATCGCACGGTGCGGCTTGAAGCGCGCGAGAAGGGATCGACCCTTGGCGCCGTCGACATCAGCCAGCGCTTCGGCGTTGACAGCACCGTCGGTGTGCGCGTGAATGCCGCTTATGAGCGTCTCGACCCTAACGTCAAAAATACACGCGGCGACCGTTCACTGTTGGCAATCTCGATCGACTGGCAACTGACACCCGACACGCTGCTGCAAGCAGAGGTGGAATCCAGCCGCCAGAGCCAACCCAGCGTGGCCGGCTTCAGCATGCTGGGCAACACGGTGCCGCCAGCCCGCAGCATCGACCCGCGCCTGAACTTGAACGACCAGCCCTGGCGCCAGAACGTCGAGCTTGATGGCGACACGGCGTCCCTGCGCTGGCAGCAGCGCCTGAATGCAGACTGGCGCCTGACCGCCCACGCCATGCAGCAGCGCCTGCGCAGTGACGACCGCACCGCCTTCCCCTACGGCGTGTACGACGCCACCACCTACGACTGCCCCCAGTGGTGTGACCGCTTTGCGCCCGACGGCAGCTTCACCTACTGGCAGTACGTCAGCGACAACGAACGCCGCACCACCAGCGCGCTGCAGCTGTCACTGACCGGTGAACTGCGCACCGGCGGCATCACGCACAAGGTGGAAGCGGGGGTGCTCAAGTCGCGCTACCGCGGCACCTTCCAGGACCAGATCTTCGACATCGCCGGCACCGGCCGCATCGACGGCAGCCTGCAGACCCCGCCCGCAGCCGGCTTCCCCGACGCCAACACCAACCGCGACGAACGCAGCACCGAATGGTTTGCGCGCGACGCGTTGCAACTGGGCCCGAACTGGCAGCTTTGGGCAGGCCTGCGCCACACGCAGATGGACCGCAGCAGCGTGCGCACCAGCGCCGACAGCAACGGCAGCCTGCGCCCTACCGACTACGACCGCAGCGCCACCACACCCTGGCTCGGCCTGGCCGTGCAGCTGACGCCCAAGACGATGCTTTACAGCAGCTGGGGCCGAGGGCTGGAGACCGACGTGGTGCCCAACCGCCCGCGCTACAGCAATGCCGTCGAGTCGATTGCGTTGCAGAGTCGGCAAGTGGAGATCGGCATCAAGCACGGCACTGAACAGGTCGAAGCCGCGCTCACGCTGTTCGACATCGACCGTGGCCAGACAGCCGACATCGGCAGCTGCAGTCGCGCCGGCAGTTGCAGGCGGATCATCGACGGCAGCGCCCGTCACCGCGGCATCGAAGGCTCCTTCACGCAGCAGTGGTCCGCCTGGACCTGGCAAGCCAGCGCGATGCTGTTGAACGCAGAACGCCAAGGCTCGCAGCAGGCAGGCGTCAACGGCAACCGTCCCACCAACGTGCCCGCCGCCACACTGCGCCTGGGCACCGAATACCGCCCTGCCGCGCTGGCCGGCTTGGCCCTGCAAGGCAACGTGGTGGCGGAGGGCAACCGAGTCGTGCTGCCTGACGACGAAAGTGTGCGCATCCCCGGCTGGGCCCGGCTGGACTTGGGCGCCAACTGGCAGCAGAAGGTCTCAGGTGCCACGTTGACATGGCGCGTCGGCGTCGACAACGCCACCAACCGCCGCGCCTGGAAAGAATCGCCCTACCAGTTCAGCCATGTGTACTTGTACCCACTGGCCGCGCGCACTTGGCGCTTGTCGCTGCAGGTGAACGTCTAAGCGGTTACCGGTCCGATATATACTCGTAGGTTGTATTCCCCGATAGCTCAGTTGGTAGAGCGCCGGACTGTTAATCCGTAGGTCCCTGGTTCGAGCCCAGGTCGGGGAGCCACCTCTTTGCGAGAGGCGGACGCGCACGCGTCCCGCGTCCTCCTACCCCGTGACAACACGGACCAGGAGGATCGGCAGTGATACGAACTTTTGCAGCCCTGAACAGCAAGGGCGGCGTCGGCAAGACGACGCTATTGGCCAACATTGGTGGCCTTTTGGCCGACATGGGCGCACGCACACTGCTGCTCGACGCCGATCCTCAGCCTTCACTCACCAAGTATTTCGAGCTGGCCTACGAGGCTCCTCAGGGCTTGGTCGAGGTGCTCACCGAAGGCACGGTCACCCACCTGTCGATTTCGCGTACTTCGGTCACAAATTTAGACCTGGTGCGTTCCGACGACGGGGAGGCGCAGTTGCAGCACTGGCTGCACGGCCGAGAGGATCGTCGCAGCCGCCTTGCGGTCCTGACGCAGCGCATCAATGTCACCGTCCAGAAAGCGCTGGCGCCACAGCGCAACTTGCCGGCGGTCCAGGCCCGCCTCTGCAACCGGGCCAACGCGCCTCAAATACTCAACAGTCAATCCGCCTCACGGAGTTCAGACGGCTCCACCACGCAGCAGGCAACGCTAAGCAACCACACGTTAGCATCGCGGCTCTATGCTGCACCACAACGAAAATCTGGTCGAAGCCGTCTGGCGCAACGTGCGCGATGCGCTGCACGAAGACATCGGCCTGGGCGACTGGACCGCACAGCTGGTACCCGCCGGCCGCCGGGTCACCGCCCAGGTGGTCGCCAAGGAACCCGCTGTCCTTTGTGGCACGGCCTGGTTTGCAGGCTGCGTGGCAGCGCTGGACCCTGCGGCACAAATCGCCTGGCGGTTTGAAGACGGCGACGCGGTGCCACTGGGCGCCGAGGTCTGCCAAGTCTTCGGCGACGCCCGCGCACTGCTCAGCGCCGAGCGACCGGCGCTCAACTTCATCCAGATGCTTTCGGCCGTGGCCACCCAGACGCAGGTGTATGTGCGGGCCATCGCAGGCCTGTCGCCCAACCCCCGCGGCTGCGCAGTGCTGGACACCCGCAAAACCTTGCCGGGGCTGCGCCAAGCCCAGAAGTACGCGGTGCGCGTCGGTGGTGGCAGCAACCAGCGCCTGGCGTTGTGGGACGGCATCCTCATCAAGGAAAACCACATCGCCGCAGCCGGCGGCATTGCCTCTGCGCTGTCTGCTGCGTTTGCGCTCAATGCCGGCGTGATGGTGCAGGTGGAGGTCGAAGACCTGGCTGAACTCGAACAGGCCCTGTCCGCTGGCGCCCGGCATGTGCTGCTGGATGACTTTTCATTCGACGACATGGAGCGTGCCTGTGCGATCAACGCCGGGCGCGCGGAACTTGAAGTCTCTGGTGGTGTCAGCCTGGACACCATCCGCCAGATCGCCGCCACGGGGGTGGACCGAATTTCCGTCGGCAAGCTGACCAAAGATATACGCGCCATCGACTTCTCGATGCGCATCGATCGCTGAACACCCATGGGCGCGTGGGCTGTTGGCCCGCCGTGCAGACGACGACTTTTCCTTCAGTGTTCTGCAACCCCGCCGCCCCATCGAGAACGGCATGAAGAAGCGCCGGGTGTCTTGCCCCCCGCTCCTACCGCCCTTTGAGCGCGGGCGTCGTGATTTCCACCGGCCTGCTGCTGACACTGCTGAAACTGCTGAAACTGCTGACACTGTTGGCCGCTTGCGCGCCGCAGGATTTCACGCTGGATTCGCGCGCTGACAAAACCAATGTGGCGATGGCGCAGGTGCCCATGGACGAAGCCGGCCGGGCCGAAGCCTGGCCCGTCTCAACCCAGCCGGCTACAAATGGGTGCATGTTCACGCGGGATGCGACAGCTCTGCATCACGCCGGTGATCTACTTGGCCCCAGACCGCTTCAGCGGACGCGGGCCGGTACCGACGCCCGAAGGAACGGTGGCGACGTCGTAAATTGCGCTGGTCGCCTGGAGGCGAGCGCGAATGGCCTGCACCAGTTCGGGTGGTGCGGCCACGCGCACTTGTTCGCCCTGGCGCAGCAGGTCCATCACCAGTTCGGTGTCGTCCACATAAGGCAGCGTCATTTCCCAGCTGCCATCCTTGAGCCAACGCCCCTGCTGCTGCGGGTGCCACTCTTCGCGGCTGGCCCACTGCGCCGCCTGGGCATTGAAGACCAGCACCGCCCAGCGCTGCTGGCCGCCGGCATAGATGCCATAGCCGGCGTCCATCTCGGCCTGCACGCGTTTCATCGCCACGTCCTTGGCCTTGGCGGGCAGCATGTCGGCCTCTTCGATGGCGTCCAGCGCAAAGCGGCGTAACGCTTCAACTCGGTGGCACCAGGCGTCCAGGTACCAGGTGTTGCGGTAGTGCACCAGGCGCTGTGGCGACACGTCGCGCTCAGTGACCTCGCCGCGCCCGCGCGTCAGGTAGCGCAGGTGCAGGCGGCGCCGCTGCAGCAGGGCGTTGCTGACGCGCTCAAAAAAGCGGCTGGGCACCGGTCGCCGCAGCGCCGTGACGACCTTGATGCGCTTGATCAGGCGATCGGCCGCATCAGCGCCCTCCCCGCTGCCCAGCATCTGGTGGATGCGGTCCAGCAGCGGCTGCAGGTGGCGGCTGAGCAGACCGTCGCTGTCCAGACCCGCCAACAATTGTTGTGCTGTGAGCAGCGAGTACAGCTCGGACTCGTTGAACCACAGGCCCGGCAGTTCCTGCCGCATGGTGGTGTCGCCTGCGGCGCCGAAGCAGTAACCGCGTGCGATGCGGTCATATTCGATCGGCGCGCCCATGCGGCTGCGCAGAAATTCGAAGTCGCGCTTCAACGTCGCTGGCGAGACTTCCAGCTCATCCAGCAGCGTCTGGAAGTTGACGTGGCCGCGCGCGCGGATCAACGCTTCGATGCGGTACAGCCGCGCGGTGTTGTTGGCCATGGTGCCGCGCGTGCCGCCTTCAGTTCAAGCCGACGATGCGGCCTTGCTCGTCAAGGTCGATGCGCTCTGCCGACGGCACCTTGGGCAGGCCCGGCATGGTCATGATGTCGCCGCACACCATCACCACAAATTCGGCGCCCGCTGCCAGCCGCACTTCACGCACTTCCAGCACGTGGCCGCTGGGTGCGCCGCGCAGTTTGGGATCCGTGGAAAAGCTGTACTGCGTCTTGGCGATGCACACCGGGAAATGGCCATAACCGGTGTCTTGCAGGTGCTGGATCTGCCCCCGCACGGCGGCGCTGGCACGCACGTCGGCTGCGCCGTAGGTGCGTGTGGCGACCAGGCGCACTTTCTCCCACAGCGGGTCTGCGTCTTCGTAGCTGAAGCGCAAGGTGCTTGGCGTGTCGCACAGGCGCACCACTTCATGCGCCAGCGCGGCCGCGCCGGCACCGCCTTCAGCCCAGTGGCGCGCCGTGTGCACCGCCACGCCACGCTCGCCGATGCGCTGGCGCAGCAGCGCGTGTTCGCCTTCGGTGTCGCTGGAAAAATGGTTGATGGCCACCACGCACGGCAGGCCAAAGACCTCTTGCAGGTTGTGCAGATGGCGCTCCATGTTGGCCAGGCCGCGGGCTAGCGCGCCGAGGTCTTCTGTGCCCAGGGCGGCCAGTTCTACGCCACCGTGATACTTGAGCGCACGCACCGTGGCCACCAGCACCGCGCAGGCCGGGCGCAGACCGGACTTGCGGCACTTGATGTCGATGAACTTCTCGGCACCCAGGTCAGCGCCGAAGCCGGCCTCGGTGACCACGTAGTCGCCCAGCCGCAGCGCGGTGCGTGTGGCGATGATCGAATTGCAGCCGTGCGCAATGTTGGCGAAGGGCCCGCCGTGCAGCAATGCCGGGTTGTTCTCCAGCGTCTGCACGAGGTTGGGCGCCAGCGCGTCCTTCAGAAGCACCGCCATCGCGCCGTGCACGCGCAGGTCGCTGGCACGAACCGGATGACGGCCGCGCGTCTCGGCCACGACGATGCGGCCCAGCCGCTCTTTCAGGTCTTGCAGCGACGTCGCCAGGCACAGGATGGCCATCACTTCAGAGGCCACCACGATGTCGAAGCCGTCCTGCCGCGGGTAGCCGTTGGTCGCGCCGCCCAGGCCCACGGTCAACTGCCGCAGCGCGCGGTCGTTCATGTCCATGACACGGCGCCACGTGATGCGTCGCACGTCGATGTCCAGCGCGTTGCCATGGTGCACGTGGTTGTCCAGCACCGCAGCCAGCAGGTTGTTGGCCAGCGCGATTGCCGAAAAATCACCGGTGAAGTGCAGGTTGATGTCCTCCATCGGCACCACCTGCGCGTAGCCGCCGCCGGCCGCCCCACCCTTCATGCCAAAGACCGGGCCGAGCGACGGTTCACGCAGCGCGATGACGGCCTTCTTGCCAATGTGGTTGAGCGCGTCACCCAGGCCCACCGTGGTGGTGGTCTTGCCCTCACCGGCTGGCGTGGGGCTGATGGCGGTGACGAGGATCAGCTTGCCTTCGGGCCTGCCCGCCAGCGAATCGACAAAAGGCAGTGCCAGCTTGGCCTTGAAGTGGCCGTAAGGGATGAGGTGTTCGTCGCCAATGCCTAGCCGCTCTTGCGCCAGGCTGGTGATGCGCCGTAGCGTGGCGTGGCGGGCAATATCGATGTCGCTCTGCACTTTGCTCTGGGGCAATTCGGTCTCCTTGTGGCAACTGCTTTCGGCCATGAAAAAACGCCCTGAGCGGGCGTT
Source organism: Rubrivivax sp. (assembly GCA_031372005.1). Classification (GTDB taxonomy): domain Bacteria; phylum Pseudomonadota; class Gammaproteobacteria; order Burkholderiales; family Burkholderiaceae_C; genus Rubrivivax. The sequence goes on along the minus strand of JANMKK010000193.1, from coordinate 1,935 downwards.
TGTTCATTTGGCGGAGTCGAAGGGATTCGAACCCTTGATGCAGGTTTTGCCCACATACTCCCTTAGCAGGGGAGCACCTTCGGCCACTCGGTCACGACTCCGGCGAAGCTTTGCATTCTAGCTGCAAGCCGCCAGCCACAATTCAGGCCTGCGTTGTTTCCTGGTCGAGGTCAAAAGCCTTGTGCAGCGCGCGCACCGCCAGCTCCATGTACTTCTCGTCGATGACCACACTCGTCTTGATTTCGCTGGTGGTGATCATCTGGATGTTGATGCCTTCGTCACTGAGCGTGCGGAACATCTTGCTTGCCACGCCGACATGGCTGCGCATGCCGATGCCGACGATGCTCACCTTGCATATCTTGGCGTCACCCAGCACGTCCAGCGCGCCGGTGGCAGGCAGCACCTGGGTGCGCAGCACGTCCATCGTGCGCAGGTAGTCGTTGCGGTGCACGGTGAAGCTGAAGTCGGTGCGGCCGCTGTGGGAAACGTTTTGGATGATGACGTCGATGTCGATGTTGGCCTCGGCCACAGGGCCGATGATCTGGAACGCGATGCCCGGTTTGTCGGGCACGCCGATGACGCTGATCTTGGCTTCGTCGCGGTTGAACGCGATGCCTGCCACCACGGCTTGTTCCATTTTTTCGTCTTCCTCAAAAGTGATCAGCGTGCCCGACGCGGCTTCTTCGGCGATCGGAATGTCCCAGGGCGTGAAGCTCGACAGCACACGCAGCGGCACGCGGTACTTGCCGGCAAATTCCACCGACCGGATCTGCAGCACCTTGCTGCCCAGGCTGGCCATTTCCAGCATCTCTTCAAAGCTGATGGTGGACAGGCGCCGCGCCTCGGGCACGATGCGCGGGTCGGTCGTGTAGACACCGTCGACGTCGGTGTAGATCAGGCATTCATCAGCCTTCAGCGCGGCGGCAATCGCCACGGCCGAGGTGTCGCTGCCACCGCGGCCGAGCGTGGTGACGTTGCCCAGCGGGTCGATGCCCTGAAAGCCCGTGATGATGACCACGCGCCCTGCTGCCAGGTCAGCCCGCACACGCTCATCGTCAATCTGCGCGATGCGCGCCTTGGTGTAGGCCGAGTCGGTCTTGATGGGCACTTGCCAGCCGCCGTAGCTCACGGCCGGCACGCCCTGCGCCTGCAGCGCCAGCGCCAGCAGGCCCACGGACACCTGTTCACCCGTGGCGGCCAGGGCGTCCATCTCGCGCAGCGCTTCGGCCGTGCCGGCGATCTTGGCGTCGGGCACCAGTTCGCGCGCCAGGCCCAGCAGGCGATTGGTCTCGCCGCTCATCGCCGAAGGCACCACCACCATCTGGTGGCCGGCACGCACCCATTTGGCGACGCGCTGGGCGACGCTGCGGATGCGCTCGGTCGAGCCCATCGACGTGCCGCCGTACTTGTGAACGATCAATGCCATGGGTCGCGCTGGGTTTGGGTCGGGGCTGCACAGCGATGTTTGCTGCCATGCAAAAGCCTTAAATTCTAGCCGGGGCGATGTTGCGGGCGTTCATTGCAGGCGTTCATTGCAGGCGTTCATTGCGAGCGTTCATGCGGGCCGGTGGCGCCCGGTGGCTCGGGCACCCAACGCAAAGCGAGCTGGGCAACTCCGTCGGGCGCCTTGCAACGGGCTTCAAAACCCAGGCCGGGGACGAAGAGCAACTGGCCTGCGGGGGTGGACAGCAAGGGCCCGTGGCGTTGCCAGGCCGGCACGTTGCAGGACTGGAACTGCTTCTTCAGGCTGCGTGACGCGCCGCGCGGCGCCAGGCGGAAGCGTTCGCCGCCGCTGCGGGAATGGGCCATCACCTGGCTCAAGAGCGACGGCGCAACGCCGCCTTCAGACACCCACAGCACGTCCCAGTGCCCGCCCCACTTCGGCAAGGCTAGCCGGCCGGGTTGGCTCAGGTCCAGCCGTAGAGGTTCAGCAGT
>JANMKK010000161.1:0-7981 GCA_031372005.1 Rubrivivax sp. | reverse complement strand
ATTGCGATAGACCCCCCCGGAGCGGCCTGCGGCCGCCTCCCCTCAGGGGGGCGAGCCCGCACCGAGCGAGCGCCTGCGCGCTCGCGAGCGGCTGGCGAGCGCTGTGCGGCCTGCAAGCCGCACAGCGCCGCTGGCGGCCCGGCGAAGCCGGTTCCGCAGCGGCTGCTGGGTCGCGGTGCGGGAGAATCGCTTCACACCTCTTGCAATTTGCGCTGATGAAACTGCTGCCCTCCATCCACGATCTGCGCGGCTTGCTCACGGCTCCTGGCGCGCATGAGGCCTTGATTCAGCGTTTGTTGGCCGAGGCTGACGACAGCGCAGCGGCGCACGTTTTCACTGCGCGCTTCGACGATGACGCGCTGGCCGCTGCACGGCACGCCGATGCGGCGCTGGCGCGCGGCGAGGCGCTGCCACCACTCGCCGGCCTGCCGGTGACGGTGAAAGACCTGTACGACATCGCCGGCCGCACGACCATGGCCGGTTCGGTGCTGCGTGCGGGGCGGCCTGCGGCGGCGCAGGACGCCGTGGCCGTGGCGCGTTTGCGCGCAGCCGGCGCGGCCATCACGGGCCTGACCAACATGAGCGAATTCGCCTTCTCCGGCGTTGGCATCAACCCGCACCATGGCACGCCGCGCAACCCCTGCGACGCGGCGGTGGCGCGCATCCCGGGCGGTTCATCGTCGGGCGCGGCGGTGTCGGTGGCGCTGGGCCTGGCCGTGGCCGGCCTGGGTTCGGACACGGGTGGATCGATCCGCATCCCGGCTGCGCTGTGCGGCCTGGTGGGCTTCAAGAACACGCAACGCCGCACACCGCTGGAAGGCGCCTTCCCGTTGTCCTTCACGCTCGACACGGTGTGTGCCATGGCGCGGTCGGTGGCCGACTGCCTGGTGGTGGACGGCGTGCTGTCTGGCGCGCCGCTGCAGGTGCCGGTGCCGGTGCCGGTGCCGGTGCGATTGCGCGGCCTGGCGGGCACGCGCCTGGCATTGCCGCAGACGCTGATGCTCGACGCGTTGCAGCCGGCGGTGGCCAAGGCCTTCGAACGCGCGCTGTCCAGGCTGTCAGCGGCCGGTGCGCAGATCGTGCCGCTGCCGCTGCGCGAACTGGCGGAAATTGCCCAGATCAACGCGCCGGGTGGTTTTTCAGCCGTCGAAGCGTGGACGACCCACCGCCATGACATGCAGACCCAGCGCGAACGTTTCGACCCGCGCGTGGCCCAACGCGTGGCGCTGGGTGAAGGCGTGAGCGCAGCGGACTACATCACCATGGTGCAGCGACGGCAGGACTGGATTCAGCGCGTGCAGCGGCAACTGGCGGGCTTTGATGCGCTCATCAGCCCCACGGTGCCGATCGTCGCGCCGCCTGTTGCCCCCTTGCTGCACAGCGACGAGGCTTTCTTCAAGGCCAACAGCCTGCTGCTGCGCAACACCTTTGTCATCAATTTCCTGGACGGCTGCAGCTGCACACTGCCTTGCCATGCGGCCGGTGAACTGCCGGTGGGCCTGATGCTGTCGGCACCCGGCGGCCACGACGCCGCGTTGTCGGGCCTGGCGTTGGCAGTTGAAAGCTTGCTGAACGAATGACGATGCGCCTCTTCGTCCCCGACGCGCTGCGCGCCGGCGTTGAGATGGCGCTGCCCGAAGGTGCAGCCCGTCACGCCATGGTGCGGCGTGTGCAGCCGGGGCAATGGTTGCGGCTGTTTGACGGCCTCGGCTGCGACTGGCCGGCCGAGGTGCTGGCGGTGGGCCGCAGCAGCGTCACCGTGCGCGTCGGCATGCCGCAGGCCGTGCACCGCGAACTGGCGCTGCAGGTGACGCTGGCGATGGCCATGCCGGCCAACGACCGCATGGACTTGCTGGTGGAAAAGGCCACCGAACTGGGCGTGGCGCGCATCCAGCCGCTGCACAGCGAACGTTCGGTGCTGCGCCTTGCCGGCGACCGTGCAGAACGCAAACGCGCGCACTGGCGGGCCATCGCGCAGGCGGCGTGTGAGCAGTGCGGACGCGCGGTGGTGCCGCAGGTGGCTGCGGTGCAGGGCTGGTCCGACTGGCTGCGCAGCCTGCCTCCGCCCGCCGGCCACAGCACGCGCTGGCTGCTGAGCCTGCAGCCCGGCGCGTTGCCGGTCGCGGCACACGGGCTGCCGGCGGAAGCGCTGTGCACGCTCAGCGGCCCCGAAGGCGGGCTGACGGCGGATGAAGAAGCAGCCGCGCGCGCGGCGGGCTTCGTGGCGGTGGACCTGGGCCCGCGCGTGCTGCGGGCCGAGACCGCGCCGCTGGCGGTGCTGGCCTTTGTGGCGTTGAGCAGCGGCACTGGCAGCGGCACAGACAGCGGCACAGACAGCGACATGCGCAACCGCATGCACGACGACATCGCCGGGCCTGTGCTGCAGCATGGGTAACAACTTCGGCCGGTGACCGACACTGGCGCCGGCACAGAATCGCTGTCCCTTCCCCACACATTCAGGAGACATCCCATGGGCTTGCTCGACTCGGTCATCGGCGCACTCGGTCAATCACAGGGCGGCGCCACGCATGCCAGCACCAGCGGTGGCCAGGCTGACCTCATCGGCTCCATCGTCAGCATGCTGGGCCAGGGGTCGGGGCAAGGCGGTCGGGCCGGCGGCCAGGGCGGCGCACTCGGTGGCTTGGGTGGCATCGGTGGCCTCATCGGCCTGGTGGCCAGGATGCAGCAAAGCGGCCTGGGTGATGTCGCCAAATCGTGGATCAGCACCGGCGACAACTTGCCCGTTTCTCCCGACCAATTGGGCGGCGTGCTGGGCCAGGACACCGTGTCGAACATGGCACAACAGCTGGGCTTGAACCATGGCGACCTGCTGTCGCAACTGAGCCAGATGCTGCCGCAGGTGGTGGACAAGCTGACGCCGCAGGGCCAGATTCCGCAGGGTGACATTGGCGGCATGCTGGGCGGTTTGCTGGGCGGCCCCGGTGCCCAGGGCGGCGGCCTGGGCGGCCTTGCCGACATGCTGGGCGGGCTGCTCAACAAGCGTTGAGTCGGCTCGCGTTCAGCGCCCGGATCAGGCCAGCCGGCGTGCAAACGCCGGGTCGATCCGCACCCAGGCGGCGGCGGCGAATGAAGGCAGCGTCGCCACGCAGCACCAAATGAAAAACTGCGTGTAGCCCAGCTGGCTTTGAAGCCAGCCGGCCCACATGCCGGGCAGCATCATTCCAAGCGCCATGAAGCCGGTGCACAGCGCGTAGTGCGCGGTCTTGTGCACGGCCGAGCCATCTGTCCCGCCCGCCACCATCAGCATGAACACCATGTACGCGGTGAAGCCAAAGCCGTAGCCAAACTGTTCCACCGCCAGCGCCGCGCTGACCACCACCACGCTGGTGGGCTGCGTCATCGCCAACAGCACAAAAAGCAGATTCGGCGCGTGCATGCAAATCATCAGCGGCCACAGCAATCTCTTCAGCCCGCCGCGTGAGATGACCCAGCCACCGAGCAGCCCGCCCAGCGTCAGCGCGATCACGCCCACCGTGCCGTAGGCAATGCCCACGTCCTGCGTGCGCAGACCGAGCCCGCCCGCAGCGCGGGAGTCCAGCAAAAACGGCGTGACAAGCTTCAGCAACTGCGCTTCGGCAAAGCGGTACAGCAGCAAGAAGGCCAGGATGCGGCCGATGTCGGCCTTCTTGAAAAACGCCGCAAAGACCTTGAGGAAGTCGGCCCAGAAGGTGGCGCTGGCCGTCGCATTCCGGGGTACCGGGCCATCATCCAACGGCCGCGGCAGCGCCCACCGATGCAGCAGCGCGGCGCCCGCGAACACCGCCGCCAGCAGCCAGAACACCCACGTCCACGCCAGCACCACGCTGCCCTGGCTTTCAGCCCACCAGCCCGCCAGGTAGACCAGGCCGCCCTGCCCACCCAGCATGCTCAAGCGGTAGAAAGTGCTGCGCACCCCGACAAACGCGGCCTGCATGGGCTGCGGCAAGGCCAGCATGTAAAAGCCGTCGGCCGCGATGTCGTGCGTGGCCGACGCAAAGGCCATCAGCCAGAACATCGCCAGCGTCATCTGCAAGAACTTTGGCCCGGGCAGCGTCAGCGCAACGAGCGCAAAGGCCACGCCCACCGCAAACTGCAGGCCGACGATCCACCGCCGCTTGCTGCCCAGCAAGTCCACCAGCGGGCTCCACAAGGGCTTGATGACCCAGGGCAGGTAGAGCCAGCTGGTGTAGAGCGCGATCTCCGTATTGCTGACGCCAAGGTTCTTGTACATGACGACGCTGAGCGTCATCACCACCACATAGGGCAGGCCCTGGGCGAAGTACAGCGTGGGGATCCAGCGCCAGGGCGGTGCCGATTTGATGAGGCCAGTCATGGGCGCGATGTTCACACGGCTGAGCCGCGCGCCCGCTGTGGCGCCGCCCTCAGAAGCTGTACGACAGGTTCAGCCCCACGGTGCGCGGCGTCGTCGTGATCAGGCGCCTGCCGATGACCGCGCCGCCGTTCTGGTTGGACGGGCTTGAAAGCCATGGTGTGGACTCGTGGGTGGGACTGGACTCGATGGCTCGAAACGGGGACTGATTGAGTCCATGTCGCGCCAGAGTCGCGCGCCCCACGGCGTGGCGCGTTGTCGGCGTACGTCAATTGCAGCGGCCAGGCGTGGCGCGCGCGCCGCGTCCGTTGGTTATCCCGTATGGGCCGTATCGCGCTCGGCAGCAACACTGTGAGGGACTGTTTCTTGCTGAGCGTGCAAGACACCGCCCGCTGCAGGCGCGCTGCGCACGACAACAACACATCACTCATCGAGGAGAACCCCGAATGCGGCTCAAGACAGTGAAGCTCAGAACATGGTTCGGTAGCCTGGCGCTGCTGGGCCTGGCCACCCACACCACGGCGCAAGTGAACACCGAGCGGGTTGAGATCACCGGCTCCAGCATCAAGCGCATCCAGGCCGAAGGCGCACTGCCGGTGCAGGTGATCAACCGCGCCGAGATCGAACGCGCAGGCATCGTCAGCGCCGAACAGCTGGTGCTGCGCATCACTGCCAACGGCACCGGGGCCGACAACCTGTCGTCCAACGTCGGCATCCAGCTGGGCACCACCGACCGCAACAACAACGGCAACTCCAGCGCCAACCTGCGTGGTCTGGGCGCCAACAGCACGCTGGTGCTGCTGAACGGCCGGCGCGTGTCCACGCACGGCGCCAAGGGCAACGCGGTCGACCTCAACTCGATCCCGCTGGCGGCGGTGGACCGGGTGGAAGTGCTGAAGGACGGCGCGTCCGCCATCTACGGCACCGACGCCATCGGTGGCGTCATCAACTTCATCCTGCGCAAGGACTACACCGGCTTTGAAGCCTTGGCCTTTGTCGATGCCACGCAGGCCGGCGGCGGCAACGTCTACCGCGCATCGTTGCTGGGCGGCCTGGGCAACCTGGCCACCGACCGCTACAACTTCATGGCCAGCCTGACGCACGACAAACAGGAAAAGCTGGGTGGCTACGGCGAACGCTCTTTCGCCAACGGCTACCAACCGGCGCGCGGCTTGTCGCCCGACACCACGGGCACGCCCTATGCCACGCAGACCGTCGCAGCCGGCACGGCCCTGGGCGCCACCTACACGCTGCCCAGCACCGGCACGCAAACCTACAACCGCGCCAACCTGCTGAGCTTCCAGGGCACTTGCGATTCGGTGCCCACGATGTCGCAGTACCAGGCCGCGCTGTGGGCCAGCCCGGGCTTTGGAAGGGCCTGTGCCTTCGACTACGGCGGCGCCGAAGTGCTGATCCAGCCCGTAGAGCGCACCAACCTCGTCAGCCGCGGCACCTTTGCCATCAGCAACGACCTTTCGGTGTTTGCGGAAGTCACGGCCTCGCGCAGCAAGACCAAGAAAGACTTCGAGCCCTACCAGGTCACCACCACAGGCGGCTTGGCCGGCGCCCAGTACCCGGTAGGCGGGCCTTACTACCAGAGCCTGTCGGCCTTCATCCCGAGCTACAACAACGCAGCGAAGATCGCCTACCGCTGGCGCTGTGACCTGTGCGGCAACCGCACCATCGAAACCACCACCGACGCCTACCGGCTGCTGCTGGGTGCGGAAGGCGTGGCCTTCAACAACTGGGACTACAAGGTGGGCGTGTCCACCGCCGGCAGCAAGGCCGATTCCCTGCTGGTGGGCGGCTACTTCTACACCGATGTCCTCATCAGCGCGCTGGGAAGCGGCCTCATCAACCCCTGGCTGGCGCCGGGCCAGCAGCAGACTGCGGCGGGCAAGGCCCTGCTGGCGGCCGGCGACGCGTCAGGCACCACGCTCTTCGGCGGCAAGGCCAAGCTGCTGCAACTGGATGGCACGCTGTCGGGCGAAATCATGAAGCTGCCGGCCGGTGCGCTGGCGGTGGCCGGTGGCTTTGACTTGCGCCAGGAGTCCTACCAGTTCAGCGACGGCTCGGTGACGACGCGCCCCATCAACGCTGCGCCATTCGACCCCGTGTTCCCCAAGGTCAAGCGCGACATCACCGCCTTCTTTGCCGAGCTGGCCGTGCCCATCGTCAAGGGCATGGAAGCGACTGTGGCGGTGCGCAACGACCACTACAGCGACTTCGGCAACACCACCAACCCCAAGGTGTCGCTGAAGTGGACGCCACTGGAGCAGCTGCTGCTGCGCAGCAGCTACAACACGGGCTTTCGCGCGCCCAGCTTCTTTCAGCTCTTTGGCGCCACCACCGAATCGCAGATCCCAGGCAACATCGCCGACCCTGTGCTCTGCCCTGGCGGCAACGTGATGGGCGCCGACCTGACGGTGTGCGCCATCCGCCCCAATGCGCGGCAGGGCGGCAACCCCGGACTCAAGCCCGAAACTTCCAAGCAGTGGAGCGTGGGCTTCGTTGTCTCACCCACCACCTGGCTGAGCTTCAGCGCCGACCTGTGGGAAATCAAGCGCAGCGACTTGATCTATGAACTGACGCCGCAGCAGGTGATTGCCAACTACACCACCTTCCCCGGCAACCTGGTGCGCGGTGCCAACAACCGGCTCGACGGCCTGGACGGCTACATCCGTGCCGGCTTCGTCAACGCCGACGGCGACATCACCCGCGGCGTGGACCTGAATGCCAGCGCCAACGGCAAGCTGGCTGAAGGCACCTGGGCGGTGAACCTGGAAGGAACTTACCTTGACAGCCACCGTTCGCGCATCTTCTCGTCACAGCCTTTTGTGGAAGCGGTGGGCAAGTGGAGTTCACGCGACCTCTTCTTGCGCTGGAAGCACCAAGCTTCCTTTACCTACAGCACGGGCCCCTGGAGCGGCACGCTCACGCAAGGCTTCAAGGCCGGCTACAAGGATGAAGTGCCGGTGGGCACGGTGCCCGCCGGCTTCAACCCCGACGTCAAGAGCTACACGCTGTACGACCTGTCGCTGACCTACACCGGCATCAAGAACCTGACCGTGACCGGCGGCGTCAAGAACCTGCTCGACAAAGACCCACCCTTCACCGCGCACAACCTGGACTTTGCCGCCGGCGCGGGCTGGGACCCGCGCGTGGCCGACCCGCGCGGCCGTGCCTTCACGCTGCGGGTGAACTACAAGTTCTTCTGAGTCGTTTGTGGCAACCTGAAGGGGCCTCCAACGAGGCCCCTTTTTTGTTGAGGCTGAAGCCACCGTGTTGACCCTGCTGCTGAAAAAACTGGCCACGCTGATCCCCACGCTGCTGGGCGTCACGGTGGTGGCTTTTGCGCTGATCCGCCTGATCCCCGGCGACCCGATCGAGATCATGGTCGGTGAACGCCGGCTCGACCCTGCGGCCCACGCCGCGCTCATGCAGCAGATGGGCCTGGACCAGCCGCTGCCCGTGCAATACCTGCGTTATGTCACGCAACTGCTGCACGGCGACCTGGGCAAGTCGCTCGTCACGCGCGAACCGGTGGCGGATGAATTCAAGGTGCTGTTCCCGGCGACGATCGAACTGGCCGGCACCGCCTTGCTCTTGGCGCTGGCGCTGGGCCTGCCACTGGGCATAACCGCCGCACTC
>JANMKK010000145.1:0-40094 GCA_031372005.1 Rubrivivax sp. | reverse complement strand
CCGATCCGCGAGATTGCCGAACTCAACATCGGCTCACGCCCCGCGTCCCGGAAAGCCACGCGCGCCATCGAAGACCTGCGCGCCATACCCTGGAGCTTTTCATGGGGCCAGTGCCGCATGGCGCTGCCGGGGTGGTGCGGCTTTGGCAGCGCCATTGAGGCCTTTCTCGCGGGCGCGGACCGCGCCGCACGGGTGGACCTGCTGCAGCGCATGCACAGGCAGTGGCCCTTCTTCCGCACCCTGCTGTCCAACCTGGACATGGTGCTGGCCAAGAGCGACCTGCGCATCGCCGCGCGCTATGTGGATCTGGTGGAAGACAGGCCCCAAGCCAAGCGCATCTTTGCTGCATTGAAGGCCGAATGGCAGCGCGTGGACGGTGCGCTGTCGCTCATCACCGGCGACACCGAAAGGCTGCACAGCAACCCGGCGCTGGCACGCTCCATTGAACACCGCTTCCCGTACCTGGACCCGCTGAACCACCTGCAGGTGGAACTGCTGCGCCGCTACCGCAACCGACGCGAAGGACAGGACGGGGTCGAGCGCTTGCAGCGCGGCATCCACCTGTCGATCAACGGCATTGCGGCCGGGCTGCGCAACACCGGCTGACGGGGCATCAGGCCGTCCTTCAGCCCGTCCTTCAGCCCGTCCTTCAGCCGATCCCTGCGGCCAGTGCCGCACGCACCGCCGCCACCTGGCGCCGTGACACCGGCAGCCACTCGTCCAGCGGCGCCACCCGCACGGCCCAGCCGTCGCCGTCGACGTCCTTGGCGCTGCCGCGCAGCTCGTGTGCACGGATGGCGCTTACGGCCACCAGGGCGTTGCGGTGCACCCGCACAAAGCTGTCTCCCAGGCGCAGTTCCAGGTCAGACAGGGCGTCGTCCAGCACATGCGTGTGGGCTGCGGTGCGCAGCGTGACGTACTTCTGCTCGGCCTTCAGGTACAGCACTTCGCGCACCGGCAGGCGCAGCACGCGCCCGCGGTCGCTGACGATGATGACGGGATCGGCGGGCACCACGACAGCCGCAGCACTTGCCGCGCCCACCCGATGCTGCACCCGTTGCAGCGCAGCCAGCAGCCGTTCACGGCGCACCGGCTTGGTCAGGTAGTCCAGCGCTTCCAGCTCAAAGGCCTGCAGCGCGTGCTCTGCATGCGCGGTGATGAAGACGACTGCGGGCGGCTGCGGCAGGGCCTTCAGCGCCGTCGCCAGACGCAGGCCGTCGCGGCCCGGCAAGGCAATGTCGAGCAGCACCACGTCCGCGGCCTGGTCGCGCAGCGCCCGCAGGGCTTCGTCGGCGTCGGCCGCTTCCGCGGTGATGGTGATGGCCAGTTCGGGCGTCGTCTCTGACAGAGCGTCCAGCAAGCTGCGCAGCCGCAGCCGCGCCAGCGCTTCGTCATCGACGATCAGCACCTTCACGGCGCGGGCAGCGTGATGCGGGCGTGGAACATCGCGCCCTGCGCGGTGCCGTCGCACCACACATCGCACTGCGCCGCCACGTCGTGCAGCAGGCGCAGCCTTTCGCGGATGTTGTGCAGCGCCATGCCGTGGCCGGGGTTGCTGGCGGCCTCTTCCGTGCCCGGCAGCGTGTTGCTGACCGTCACCACCACCTGGCCGCGCTGGCGCACCGCGTGCACGCTCACCTGGCCGCCGCGCGGCGCGGGTTCAATGCCGTGGCGCACCGCGTTTTCCACCAGCGGCTGCAACACCAGCGGCGGCACGCGGGTGCCGTGCACGCGCGGGTCGATGTCCCACTGCACTGCCAGCCGCGGGCCGAAGCGCACGGCTTCGATGGCCAGGTAGCGGCGCGCCACGTCGATCTCGGCTTCCAGCGTCACCGACGCACCCACTTCGGCCAGCGCGACGCGGAAGAGTTCGGCCAGGTCTTCCAGCACGCTTTCAGCACGCGCCGGGTCCACGCGCACCAGCGCCAGCGCGGTGTTGAGCGCGTTGAAGAGAAAGTGCGGGCGGATGCGCGACTGCAGTTCTGCCAGCCGCGCGCTGGCGTTGGCCGGGTGCCAGATGCGCGCGCGCAAGTCGAGCCAGGCCCACAGCACGCCGGCCATCGCCAGGCCGGCCAACCCAGCAGCGGCAGCGCGCAGTCCGTTGGCTTCCACCAGCCCCGCCCAGGCCAGCGGCGCCCACGCCAACAACGCGGCCAGCATGCCCAGCAGCAGCACGGCCGCAGCGCGGGCCGCCGGCTGCAGCGCGACGAGGGGCCGCTTGCAGGCGCAGACCACCACCAGCCACACGAGCGTGGCCGCCACGCCGCCAAAGGCCAGCACCGCCTGCCTCGACAGCCAGTCGGCGACGCTGTTCGCACCCGACAGCGCCACCAGCGCCAATGCGGCCTGCACCAGCACCACCGCGCGCAGCGCCAGCGCCGGGTGGCAGACGTCGAAAGCCGCCGCCGCTTCGGCGGCCATCTGCGCGCGCTCGTCGGCCAGCGGGTCGAAGCGGGTGGGCGCAAAGCTGGAACTGGCGGGGGCGTCGGCGCGGGTGCTATCCGGCCACAGGCTGGCGGGGCGTGTGGTCGTGGTGGGAGCGGCCACTGCGGCGCTTGCGGCGCTTGCGGCAGGCTGCGCTTCGCGGTCGGGCGGAGTCAAGGGGTGGGCCTCATGCTGCGCCGGATAATACGAAGTTACTCTGCAGCGGCGCATGGTCCACCCTTGCGTGCCACCCCTCCCATGTCCAACGACAGCCACAAGCCCGCCCTTAACTCCATGTCCCGCGACCCGCTGGCCAACAAGGGCCAGGCCTGGTCTGCGCTCTTCAGCGAACCGATGAGCGCGCTGGTGCAGCGCTACACCGCCAGCGTCACCTTTGACCAGCGCCTGTGGCGCGCCGACATCGACGGCAGCCTGGCGCACGCCGACATGCTGTGCGCGCAAGGTGTGATCAGCACTGACGACCTGCAGTCCATCCAGCGCGGCATGGCGCAGATCGTGGCCGACATCGAAGCCGGCCGCTTCGACTGGAAGCTGGAACTGGAAGACGTGCACCTCAACATCGAAGCGCGCTTGACGGCGCTGGTGGGGGACGCAGGAAAGCGCCTGCACACCGGCCGCAGCCGCAACGACCAGGTCGCCACCGACGTGCGGCTGTGGCTGCGTGGCGAGATCGACCAGCTGACACCCCTGCTGCACGGCATGCAGCGCGCACTGGTGGAGTTGGCCGCGTTGCACACCGACACCGTGATGCCCGGCTACACCCACATGCAGGTGGCGCAGCCGGTGAGCTTTGCGCACCACCTGCTGGCCTATGTGGAGATGTTTTCGCGCGATGCAGCCCGCCTGCTGGACGTGCGCAAGCGCGTCAACCAGTTGCCCCTGGGCGCCGCCGCGCTGGCAGGCACCAGCTACCCGCTGGACCGTGAACGCGTGGCGAAGACACTCGGTTTTGGCGGCGTCTGCCAGAACAGCCTGGACGCCGTCAGCGACCGTGACTTTGCGCTGGAATTTTCAGCCTTCGCCGCCATCACGATGGTGCACGTGTCGCGCATTGCTGAAGAGATCGTGCTGTGGATGAGCCAGAACTTCGGCTTCATCGACTTGGCCGACCGCTACTGCACGGGCAGTTCCATCATGCCGCAGAAGCGCAACCCCGATGTCGCCGAACTGGCCCGTGGCAAGAGCGGTCGCGTCGTCGGCCACCTGATGGCGCTGTTGACGCTGATGAAGGGCCAGCCACTGACCTACAACAAGGACAACCAGGAAGACAAGGAACCGCTCTTCGACACCGTGGACACCCTGGCCGGCACGCTGCGCATCATGGCCGAGATGGTGGGCGGCATCGTCGTGAAAGCTGATGCCATGGAGAGCGCTGCACTCAAAGGTTATGCCACCGCGACCGATCTGGCCGACTACCTGGTGAAGAAGGGCCTGCCTTTCCGCGACGCGCACGAAGCGGTGGCGCATGCCGTGAAGCTGGCAATAGGCCGAGGCGTCGATCTGGCGGACCTGCCGCTGGCGGAACTGCAGGCGCTGAACGCCAGCATCGACGCCGATGTGGCGCAGGTGCTGACGCTGCGCGGTTCACTCAACGCGCGCACCGTGCTGGGCGGCACGGCGCCATCGCAAGTGCGCGTGCAGATTGAACGGCATCGGGCCCGGCTGGGCGGGGGGTGAACAAACGCAGCGCCCTGGGCCGCGCACGGCACCTCAACCGTGCTGCGCGGCCGGCGCGCGGGCTTCGTCGCTGAACCCGTGCAGCAGGATCAGCGCGGCAGCGCTGGCCACCGGAGACCAATACCGACAGCCCCACCCAGCCGGACGCAGACCACCCATCCGGCGCGCGGCGATGGCCAGGAAGACCCAGTGCAGCAAGCAGCGCATGGGCTGCTCGTGGCAACACGGTGCCGCGACACTTTCGAGCACAAAGTCAGCGCCAAGTCAGCGCAAGGTCAGCGGAACTTGATGCGCGTGGCCTCCAGGGTGCGGCGGTCTGCCGCCAGCCCACCGCGCAGTTCGACATTGGCCCCGACCACCAGGTTGGCGGCGCTGCCGTTTTCAAAACGCAGGTCGTTGCGCGCGGTGCTCACGGTGATGCCGCGCAGGACGATGGCGGCCTGCGCACTGTTGACGGCACTGATGGCGCCGTTCAGCTCGAAGCCGCGGTCGCGCACTTCGTCGTCGCTGACGACCTGCACCTTGCTGGCGCGCAGGGTGCCGGCGCGCAAGGTGCCTTCCACCTCCACCCGCACACCTGCGGCCAGGCCCGCAGTGCCGCTGGGGAAGCTGGCCGCGCTGGCGTCCACGGGCCTGCCGCCCACGCTGAACAGGCTGGCCGATGTGAAAGCGCTGATCAGGCCTTCAACCTTCACGCCGTCGGCGTCAGGCGGCGTCTGCAGCGCGGTGGCAAAGGACTGCACCACCCAGCGCGCCGTGGGCAGCACCACCAGCGCCAGGCGCAGGCGCACAAACTGCCCTGCACCCAAAGCGTTAGGGACCGCCGCCGCGCCGGCGTAGCTGTACACCGTGCTGCCGATGCGCAGTGTCTGCGCCGCCGAATCCACCTGCGCCAGCGGCCCCCGCAGGCGCAAGCCCGTGGCCAGCGCGGACGGCTCGATGCGGGTTGCCCGGTAGCGCCCACCGGCCGTGTCGTAGACCGCATAGACCTCCAGCGCCTGGCCCACGCGCAGCGTGGCCAGGCCGCCGTCAAGCCGGTCGTCAAACACGGTGCTGGCGTCCACCGCCACCCGCTGGCCCAGCAGCGTGAAGCTGCTGCCAGCCACGTCAACGGCACCCACCATGCCCGCCAGTTCGCTTTCAAAGCGGATGTTGCGCGCGCTGGCGCTGGAGCCTGCGGCGTCGGTGCTGATGGCGCTGCTGTCGATTTCCACCGTCATGCCCAGGCGCAATTCGTCGCGCGAACGGCGGCCGCCGTCGCCGTCTTCGACCGCAGCCGCGCTGTCGTCGAAGCGCACGCCACCGACGATGACCGAGCCGAAGCCCGTGATCGGGCCTGAGGCAAAGGAACCCGTGCCGCCGCTGCCCACACCGCCACCGCAGCTGCTGAGGACGGCTGCCAGGGCCGCTGCCAACAAGGCGTGCAGCGCACGGGGGCGGAACAATTCGGTGAATGTCATGACAGCTCTTTTCTCAACGCTTGCGTTTCGCCCGCACCGCCACGGCAGGCGCTGCAGGCAAGGGCGCCGCGGCGCCTTCTTGATAGGTGTACAGGCCCACGCGCAAACGCCCTCGCGGCGCGGGGGTGGTCGCGGCGTCGGCTTCAATGCGGGATTCCAGCGCGGGCACCAGCGCTTGCAAAAGCGCCTGCCACTGCGCGCGCACGGCGGGCCGGATGGATTCGATCGACGCGGCCGACAAGCCGTCGGCAAACACCGCCTGCTCAAAGTGCAGGCGGTTGTCGGACAGCACGTTGTCTACAGCGGCGTTCAGGTGGTCGCCGACGTTGTCACCCAGAAAGCCGAGCATGCGCACGCTGTCGCCCTGCGGCACGAAGGCCTCGCGCGCCACGGTCACGGTGTCGGCTGTCTCGTCCCAGGTGGCCAGGCCCAGACGCACCAGTTCGTCCAGCAGGCTGCGCGGGTGCACGTCGCGGGTGACGGCCTGGGCCAGTGTTTCAAAACTCGGCACCGGGCCCTGGCGCGGCAGCGTGCGGGGCGCACCGCCCAAGCCACAGAAAGGAGGCTGCGTGCGCCAGTGCGTGAAGGCCTCGCTGGCGGTGGACCGGCTGCGCGGCGCGGCACCCCGTTCGTGCCGGTTCACCAGCCGCGTCACCTCACGCCGGTTCAGCCCCGTGGTGGTGCTGATGCGGCTGACCTTGCGGTGTTCGGGCAAGCCCGGGTGCGCGCGCGCGGCGGCCTGCACAAAGGCCAGGCGCAGCATCTCTTCGACAGCGGCACAGGGCAAGCCGCGCGCCACACCCAGGCGGGCCACCGACGCCATGAGCCCGGCCAGGGCCTCTTGCAGCGCTTGACTCTCAAGGCTCTGCTCGGGGCTCTGGCCGGGCGTGACGGTGTCGTCGGTGGTTTTCATCGCTGCGGCGGGTCGGCACCACGGTAGCGGCCGACCCGCAGGCTCAAGCGTCGACGGTCACTTGAACTCGATGCGCCGCGCTTCCACGCGCGTGCGGTCGCTGCTCAGCATGCCCTTGACCTCAACGCGGCGGCCGTTGACCAGCATGGCCTCGGTGCCGCCCTGGAATTCCACCGTGCCGCCGTACCAGACGGTGACGCCGCGCAGCGCGAAGGTCTTGGCGGTGGTGTTCAGGCCGCTCATCTCGCCGCGCAGTTCCAGCACGCGCTGTTCAGGCGCGCGGCGCGCTTCGATCTCGACCTTGGTGGCCACCAACACGCCGTTCGTGACCGCACCTTCCACTTCGACCCGTGCGCCAAGAACAACACCGGCTGTGCCGTCGGGGAAACTGGCGGTGGTGGCGTCCACACGCAGACCATTGATCTCGAAGTTGGTGGCAGATGTGTAGCCCGTGATCGCACCTTCGATGCGTGCGTCGTGGCGTGCATCTGGCAGGCGCATGCCACCGCGCAGGGCGGTCGCGACCCAGACCCCGTTGACCTGCGTGGTCTGCAGCAGCACGCGCACGACCTGGCCGTTCGTCAGGCCCGGTGGCACGTTGCCCGAGGGCAGGCCGACATACGAGATCAACTGGCCATTGATGGTGAACGTCCTTGCCGTGGTGTCCAGCGCCGCGATCACACCGCGCAACTTGAAGGCCAGCGCGCCAACCCGGGGTTCGATGCGGGTGGCCACGATGCGGCCGTTGGCGGGGTCGAGGATGCCGTGCACCTCAATCACAGCGCCGGCGGTCAACGCCGACAAGCCGCCGGCCAGGCTGCTGTCAAAAATCGTGCTCGTGGTCACCAGCACGGTCTGGCCCAGCACCCGCACCGTGGAGGCAACCGTGTCCACGGTGCCCACCGGACCCACGATTTCGCTGCCCCAGCGGATGCGCACGGCCAGTGCGGTGGCCGCAGCGCGGTCGACGTTGCCACTGTCCACTTCCACCATCATGCCGAGCTTCAGATCACTGCTGCTGCGGCTGTTGCCGTCTTCGTCGGCGACCACTGCGGTGCTGTCGTCAAAGCGCACGCCGCCGACGAACACGGAGCCAAAGCCGGTGATGGCACCCTGGCTGTAGGCAGTGGCCGTCGCGGGCGGGGCCGGTGGTGCGGCGACGGGCGGGGTGTCTGCACCGCCACCGCCGCCGCAAGCGACCAGGACGGCCGTCGCGGCGAGCGTGACGCTGGCCGCCAGCGCCGTGCGCCAGTGTGAGAGTCGGGTCTTGAGCATGGGAGTCTCCGGTGGGCGCTGCGGCCGATCTGGCCACTGCATGGAGCGGAGTATAAATGTGCATCATGCACATTTATATCTCCAATTGTTTCTGAAATCACAGAGTCTGAAGCGCGGCTCGTCAAGCGCTACGCTCCCCGCCATGCCACCCCGCCGCTGGATCGCCCACCTGGACATGGACGCCTTCTATGCCTCGGTGGAGTTGCTGCGCTACCCCGAACTGGCCGGCCAGGCGGTGGTGATTGGCGGCGGCCGGCGTCACCAGCCGGTGTTGCAGGCCGACGGCACCCGGCTCTTCTCAAAGCTCGCGGGTTATGCCGGCCGCGGCGTGGTCACCACCGCCACCTACCCGGCGCGCGACTTCGGCGTGCACAGCGGCATGGGCCTGATGAAGGCCGCCGCGCTGGCGCCGGCTGCGGTGTTGCTGCCGGTGGACTTTGAGCAGTACCGCCACTATTCGCGCCGCTTCAAGGCCGCCGTGGCCGAAGTGGCGCCGCTGATCGAAGACCGCGGCATCGACGAGATCTACATCGACTTGACCGACGTGCCGGGCGCGCAGGACACGATCGGCTTTGACTCAGAAGGCGGCGTGCGCGCGGTAGCGCAGGAGATCCGCAACACCGTCAAGCGCGCCACGGGTCTGACCTGCTCGGTCGGCGTCACGCCCAACAAGCTGCTGTCCAAGATTGCCAGCGAACTCGACAAACCCGACGGCCTGACCGTCATCACGCAAAACGAATTGGCCACGCGCATCTGGCCGCTGCCGGTGCGGCGCATCAACGGCATCGGGCCGAAAGCGGGCAACAAGCTGGCCGACCTCAAGCTGCGCACCATCGCCGACCTGGCCGCACGAGACAAAACCTTCCTCACCGCGCACTTCGGCCGCAGCTACGGCCGCTGGCTTTACGACGCCGCGCACGGCATCGACGACCGGCCGCTGGTGACGCACAGCGAACCGGTGTCGATGAGCCGCGAAACCACCTTCGACCGCGACCTGCACGCGGTGCGCGACCGCACCGAGCTGACCCGCATCTTCACCGAGCTGGCCGAGCAGGTCGCGACCGATCTGCAGCGCAAGGGCTACGCCGGCCGCACCATCGGCATCAAGCTGCGCTTTGAAGATTTCAAGACGGTGACGCGCGACCTCACGCTGCCGGAGCCGGTGGTCGACGCAGCCGCCATCCGCCACGCCGCCGGGCAGTGCCTGAAGCGCGTGGACCTGGCGCGGCGCATTCGGCTGCTGGGCGTGCGCGCGGGCGGGCTGGTTCGACTCTGATGGGCTTTGAGCGGCACCCACGCCGCTGCCGGCGCCAGCCGATAGCATCGCGCCCGAGGAGACTACAACCATGACCGTCATCACCACCACCGAAGACCTGCGCGTGCTGGCCAAAAAGCGAGTGCCGCGCATGTTCTACGACTACGCCGACAGCGGCAGCTGGACAGAAGGCACCTACCGCGCCAATTCAGCAGACTTTCAGAAGATCAAGCTGCGCCAGCGCGTGGCGGTGAACATGGAAAACCGCAGCACTGCCACGACGATGGTGGGGCAGGCGACGAAGATGCCGATGTGCATCGCACCCGTCGGTCTGATGGGCATGCAGCACGCCGACGGCGAAATCCACGCCGCGCGCGCGGCTGAAAAATTCGGCATTCCCTTCACGCTGTCGACGATGAGCATCTGCTCGATCGAAGACATTGCCGAGCACACGAAGGCGCCGTTCTGGTTTCAGCTGTACATGATGCGCGACCGCGACGCCATGGCCGCGATGATCGAACGCTGCAAAAAAGCGAAGTGCAGCGCGCTGGTGCTGACGCTCGACCTGCAAGTGATCGGCCAGCGCCACAAGGACCTGAAGAACAAGCTGCGGGCTTCGGTGGTGCCGTCGCTGGGCAACATCTTGAACCTGGTCACCAAGCCGCGCTGGTGCATCGGCATGCTGGGCACCCGGCGCCACACCTTCCGCAACCTGGTGGGCCACGTCAAGGGCGTCAGCGACCTGAGTTCTCTGGCGGCCTGGACGAACGAGCAGTTCGACCCCAGGCTGAGCTGGGCCGACGTCGAATGGGTGAAAAAGCAATGGGGCGGCAAGCTCATCCTCAAAGGCATCATGGACGTTGAAGACGCACTGCTGGCGGTGCAGAGCGGCGCCGACGCCCTCGTCGTCAGCAACCACGGCGGGCGGCAGTTGGACGGCGCGCCCAGCAGCATCGAAGCGCTGCCGGCGATCGTTGCTGCGGTGGGCGACCAGATCGAAGTCTGGATGGACGGCGGCATCCGCAGCGGGCAAGACGTGCTGAAGGCCTGGGCCCTGGGCGCACGCGGCACGATGAGCGGCCGCGCGATGGTGTACGGCCTGGGCGCGATGGGCGAAGCCGGCGTGACCAAGGCGCTGCAGATCATCCACAAGGAACTCGACGTGACGATGGCCTTCTGCGGCCACACCGACATTCAAACCGTGGACCGCACCATCTTGTTGCCGGGCACGTTGCCAAGCGCGCCATGACGACTCGCATCCCACGCGAAGCAGCCGAGGCACCCGAAGCAGCCGAGGCAGCAGACCCGCAAGCCCTGGCCGATGTGCTGCTGGCCGCACAAGACAAGGCGCAACTGTTGGCCTCTTTGGCTGCCTGGCATCCGGGCCTGGACCTGCCCGCCGCGTATGCAGTGGCGCGCGCCGTGCACGCCAGGAAACTGGCCCGAGGCGCCACGGCCGTGGGCCGCAAGATCGGCTTCACCAACGCCGACATGTGGGCGCGTTACGGTGTGCACCAGCCAATCTGGGGCCCTGTCTACGGCCACAGTGTGGTGCATTGCCTCAGTGGCCAGGCGGTTTGCAGCCTGGGCGCCTTCACGCAGCCGAAGATCGAACCCGAGATCGTCCTGCGCTTGCACAGCGCGCCTGCGCCGGGTGCCACGCTGCACGAAGTGCTGGCCTGCATCGACCGGGTCGCGCATGGTTTTGAGATCGTGCAGTCCCCGTTCCCGAACTGGCAGTTTGACGCCGTCGACGCGGTCTGTGCGGGCAGTCTGCACGCAGCGCTGTTCATCGGTCCGCCACGCAGCGTGGCCGACTTGAGCGATGCGCCGCTGGCGTCATTGCAGGACTTCGACATCACGCTGTTTTGTGACGGCCAAGCCATTGACCAGGGCGGCGGCCACAAAGTGATGGGCAACCCGGTGGCGGCGTTGGCGCACCTCGTGTCGCTGCTGGCCAAGCAGCCTCTGAGCCCACCGCTGCTGGCGGGGGAATGGATCACCACCGGCACCTTGACGGCTGCCCACCCGGTGCGCGCCGGGCAGACCTGGCACACCCTGCTGCAGGGCATTGACTTGCCCGCGCTGCAGATGCGGTTCATGGACTGACCAGCGACTGTTCAGCGATTGCTCAGCGACACCCCACCACTCCACCGCAGCCTTCAGCGCACGCCCAGCTTGAACGCGATCATCGCCCGCAGCTTGTTCGGCAGCACGGGCTTGATCAGCAGGTGGTAGTCGTGCGTGACGGCTTCGTCTTCATGCCCACCAAGGCTGCTGCCGGTGATGACGATGGCCGGCAGCCGCGCCGCCGGCCAGTGCGCGCGGATGTGAATCAGCGCGTCGATGCCCGTGCGGCCTTGCGGCAGGCGGTAGTCCACCAGCAACAGGTGGGGTGGCTCGGCAGGGGCGGGGTGGGTGGCCGAGTGGGTGACGGGCTCTGCCAGCCATTCCTGCACGGCGTGCACGGTGTCGAAGGACACCACCGTCGCGCCCCAGGCCTGCAGCAGCACCACCAGGCCTTCGCGCACCGCCGCTTCGTCTTCCACCACCACGATGTGCCGGCCTTGCAGCGTCAGGCCGATGGGCGCCTTGCTGCCACCGAGCGCGGTGGCTTCCATCGACCGCGGCGCGCGGCCCACCGGCACTTCCATCGAAAACACGGTGCCGTGGCCGGCCCGTGAACGCACCGTGATCGGTGCGTCCATCAACGCTGCCAGCCGCTTGACGATGGCCAGCCCCAACCCGAGGCCCTTGCGGTGGTGCGCTTCCAGCGGGCGGTTGCTTTGCACCTGGAAAAACTCGTCAAAGACGCGCGGCAGGTTGTGCTCGCTGATGCCGATGCCGCTGTCCCACACTTGCACCAGCAGCTTGCCGCTCTTCGGCCTGCAGCTGACCAGCACGCCACCATCGTCGCTGTAGCGGATGGCGTTGCTGACCAGGTTGCGCAGCACCCGTTCCAGCAGCACCGGGTCGGTGTGGGCGATGCGGTGTTCTCCGTGGAAGGACAACATCAGGCCCTTCTCGAAAGCCGTGGGCTCGAAGTGCAGCCGCAGGCGCGCAAAGATGTCGCGCAGCCGCACCGGCGCCGGGTTCACATCGACGCCACCGGTGTCGATGCGCGTGATATCCAGCAGCTCACTGAAGAGGCCTTCCAGGGCATCGACCGATTCGTTGATGCTGTTGACGAGCGACGCCACCTCGGGGTCGTGCACCCGCTGGCGCAGCGCTTCAGCGAACAGGCCCATGGCGTGCAGCGGTTGCCGCAGGTCGTGGCTGGCGGCGGCGAAGAACTGGGTCTTGGCGCGGTTGGCAGCCTCGGCCGCGCGGCGGGCTTCGTCTGCCACCACTTTTTCGGTGCGCAGCTTCAGCGCCAGCTCATCGGTGCGGCTCTTGAGTGCAATGGCCTGGCCCAGCGCGCTGCTGTAGGTGCGGGCCATCAGCACGGTGATGCAGAACATGAGGGTTAGCACGACAGCCAACTGGAGGTGAAATTCCTGGCCCGTGTCGCTGGCCACACGCACGATGGTGGGCGACAGCACCAGCGTGATGAAGACCATGAACACGGTGCTTTGCGTGGCCAGCAACTGCACCGATGCCAGGCAGTAGGTGAAGACGATCAGCAGCAGCGCCACCTTGTGAAAAGGCGAGCCCAGGTCCCAGAACAGCCAGGCCGCCAGGCCCCACATCGCGCCCTGGCACAGCACCAGCGCCATCCAGCTGCGGCGCCAGACGCGCAGCGCTTCCAGGCCCGTGTTGCGCTGGCGGCGGAAGCGCAGGTAATGCGCCAGGCGCACCAGCCACAGCGCGGTGATGACACCCAGCCAAACCCCCATCCGCAGCGGTTCCGCCAGCGGCCAATAAAACGCAGCCACCAGCACCAAGCCAAAGAAGTTGCCGGTCAGCGTGGCGGGGGTCTGGACGTACAGCGCCAGCAGGTGGTCCACGCCCGAGCCAGCGCGGGGCGAGGCGGTGGCGGGCTGCGTGTCCGCGCCCGGGGCTGCAGCTGCTGCGGCCACGTTAGCCGGCAGGACGACTTCAGGCTTCATCGCTAGGGCGGGTCAGCGCTTCAGCGCTGCGGCGGGCGCCAGGAAAAGCCGCCCTGGAACTGCGTCATCTGGCTCACGGCCAGCACCGCCTGCGTGCGCGAGCTGACGCCCAAAGCGCGCAGCACGGCGGCGACGTGGTCCTTCACGGTTTCCACCGACAGGTTCAGCTGCCGCGCGATGAGCTTGTTGGGCAGGCCCTGCAGCAACAGCGACAGCACCTCGCCCTGGCGCGGCGTCAGGCCCACGTCCTTCAGCGACGGCAGTTTCTGGTGCGGTTCGGCCTGCGCGCTGGCGCCCAGCGGGGCACCCCCCAGCGACGAATCCCCCAGCGGCCGCATCACGCCCGGCACGGTGTCGCCAGCGACGATGCTGCGGCCGAATTCCAGGCCCAGCATCGACGGCGGCACGTACATCGACCCCGTCATCACCATGCCCAGCGCGGCGTGCAATTCACCGTGGCTGGACTTCTTGGGCACAAAGCCCATGGCACCGCTGTCGATGGCGCGGATGACGTCGCTGGTGCGGTCTGACGCCGACACCACCACCACCGGCACGGCAGGGTAGGCGGCGCGGAACTCCACCAGCACATCGAAGCCGTCGGCATCGCCCAGCGCCAGGTCGAGCAGCACAAGGTCAAAGTCGGAGTCGGCAGCCAAGGTGGCGCGCGCTGCGGCCGCGCTGTCCACACCGACCACCGTGGTGTCGCTGCCGATGCGTTGAATCACCGCCTGCAGCGCAGACAGCACCAGCGGATGGTCGTCAACCAGCAGCACTTTCATGGGCACTTTCCTCGTGAACGCAGAACATTGTGTGCCGGCATCAGGGGACTGCCGGCTCCCACTTCTGGGGGTGCAGGGCGGCTAAAAACCGCTTCAGAGATAACGCCGAGACACCGTCTCGGCCACGCAGGCCGGCTTGGCAGAACCATCAAGCTCGATGGTGGCTTCCACCGTCAGCTGTGCGCCACCTTCCAACGGCTCAAAGCTGATGAGCTTGAAGCGCCCGCGCAGCCGGCTGCCCGTGCGCACCGGGCTGACAAAGCGCACTCGGTTGAGGCCGTAGTTGACGCCCATGCGCACGTCGTCAATGGCGAATGCGCTTTCAAACAGCAGCGGCAGCAGGCTCAGCGTGAGAAAGCCGTGGGCGATGGGTGCGCCGAAAGGGCCGGCCGCCGCCCGCTCCGGGTCGGTGTGGATCCACTGGTGGTCACCCGTGGCTTCGGCAAAGAGGTTGATGCGGGCCTGGTCGATCAGCAGCCAGTCGCTGGTGCCAATGTCGTGGCCGACCAGGGCGGCCAGGTCGACAAGGTGGGGGTAGGTTTTCATCAAGGTGGGTTCAAGAGATTCAGCCTTTGATCCAGTCCTGCAACGCAGCCCATTGCTCCAGGTCGCGTTCGACGCGGCTGGGCGCCACGTCCCACAACGTCAAGCCGTGCGCGGCCAGCTGCACGTAGTTCTGCGTGTCACGCAGCCACGCCACCACCGGCACCGGCAAGGTCGCCAGGTAGGTGTGCAGCTGTTCGTTGGCGCGGGTGTGTTCACGCACCCGCATGCCGACCAGCCCCAGCTTGACTTCGGCCCCGCGCCGGTGCTGGCGCAATTCGTTGACAAAAGTGTGCGTGGCCTGGATGTCAAAGAGGCTGGGCTGCAGCGGCACCAGCAGCCGGTCGGCGATCTTCATCACCGCGTCCAGACCTTTGCCGTGCAGGCCGGCGGGCGTGTCCAGCACGACGTGCGTGGTGCCCTTTGGCGGGCGCAGCACATCGCCATCCACCACGTCCCAGCTGCGGATGGCGGGCAGGTGCGCGGGCCGCAACAGCAGCCACTGCCGGGCCGACTGCTGCCGGTCCACATCGCCCAGCATCACCGTGTGCCCGGCGGCGGCCAGGCAGCCTGCGATGTTGGTGGACAGCGTGCTTTTTCCCACGCCGCCTTTCGGGTTGGCGACCACGATCACGGGCATGGCGGGTTCCTCTCCCTCGGCTGTGGGCCCGGCGGGGCCGGCAGAATAGTCAGCGGAATTTATCCGCAGATTTGACGGCGGTTTTGTAGGCTATGGTAGCGGCGCACCGCCAACCCCAAGAGGCGGGCAAACCCAAGCCCGCTTGCAGCAAACATGGCCCAAGTCCTTGTCATCGCCGCCCACCCGCAGCTTGAAAATTCCCGCGCCACCCGCAGCCTGATGGACGCTGCAAGACGCCTGGACCCGGCCCGCGTGCAGGTGCGCGACCTCTACGCGATCTACCCCGACTACTGCATCGACGCCGCCGCTGAGCAAGCGCTGCTGCTGCAAGCGCGGCTGGTGGTGTGGCTGCACCCGGTGCACTGGTACGCCATGCCGCCGATGCTGAAGCTGTGGCTGGACGAGGTGTTCGCTTTCGGCTGGGCCTACGGCCCCGGCGGCCGCGCGCTGGCGGGCACGGACTTGTGGCTGGCGGCGTCCACCGGCGGGCCGCAGGAAAGCTACCGCCCAGACGGCTACAACCGCTACTTCTTCGACGCCTTCTTGCACCCGTGTGAGCAGACTGCCGCGCTTTGCGGCATGCGCTGGCTGCCGCCGCTGCTGCTGCACGGCGCTCACCGCATTGACAAGGAAACGCTGACCCGGCACAGCGCGCTTTTTGCAGAACGCCTGGCGAGCTGGCCCGACTGGCCCGAGATCCGAGACATGGACCCGGCGCCGCTGTGCGACGTGCCAGCTGACGCGCGGCCCGCCGTGGACGCTGCATCCAGCATGGCCGGCCCCTGAACGGTGGAGCACCACACACCCTGGTTGCTGAGCAGCCTTGTCTACCTCGGTGCGGCGGTGCTGGCGGTGCCGCTGGCGCGCCTTTTGGGGCTGGGTTCGATCATTGGCTACCTGGGCGCCGGCATCGTCATCGGGCCCTGGGGCCTGAAGCTGGTGACCGACCCGAAAGCGATGCTCGAATTTGCGGAATTCGGCGTCGTGCTGATGCTCTTTCTGGTGGGGCTGGAACTGGAACCACGCCGGCTGTGGCAACTGCGGCGGCCCATCTTCGGTTGGGGCAGCGTGCAGCTCTTCGGATCCGCCGCGCTGATCATGGGCCTGGCCGTGGCGCTGGGCGTGGACTGGCGCTTGGCGCTGGTCGCCGGCCTGGGCCTGGGGATGAGCTCCACGGCCATCGGCCTCGGGGTGCTGGGCGAACGCAACCTGATGGCCACCAGCGCCGGGCAGAGCGTGCTGAGCGTGGCGCTGCTGCAAGACATCGCCGCGATTCCGATCCTGGCCATCGTGCCCTTGCTCGTGGTGGCCGGCACCGGCGAGGCAGCCGATGCCGGCAGCGGCTGGCTGGGTGCGGCCAAGGCGCTGGGCGTGATCGCGGCCATCATCTTTGGCGGCCGCTTGCTGCTGCGCCCCGCGCTGCGCTGGATCGCGCGCAGCAACACGCCCGAGATCTTTACCGCCGCCGCGCTCTTGCTGGTGGTGGCCACTGCGGCGCTGATGCAGAGCGTGGGCCTGAGCATGGCACTGGGCGCCTTCCTGGCCGGCGTGCTGCTGGCGGAAAGCGAATACCGGCGCGAGCTGGAAACCGACATCGAACCCTTCAAGGGCTTGCTGCTGGGCCTGTTCTTCATTGCCGTCGGCATGAGCATCGACTTTGCCGTCGTGCTGGCCAGCCCTGCACTCGTGACCGCGGTGGTGCTGGGCTTTCTGATCATCAAGACGCTGGTGCTGACCGGCATGGCGCGCGCGATGCCGGTGCCGCTGAACGAAAGCCCGGTGTTCGTCATGCTGCTGGCGCAGGGCGGCGAGTTCGGCTTTGTCGTCTTCCAGACCGCGCTGGGCGCTGGCCTCATCAGCCCGCAGACTTCTTCACTGCTGGTGGCGTCGGTGGCCATTTCGATGCTGCTGACACCGCTGCTGCTGGTGCTGAACGACCGCCTGCTGGCGCCGCGCCTGGCCCTGCGCGCGCAAGGTCGCAAGCTGGACGAGATTGCCGACGAACAGCAGGCGCCGATCATCATCTGCGGCTTCGGCCGCTACGGTCAGATCGTCGGCCGCCTGATCAACGCCAGCGGCCTGGCAGCCACCGTGCTGGACCACGACTCTGAAGCCGTCGCCGGCATCCGCCGTTTCGGCTGGCCCGCGTTCTACGGTGACGCGACCCGGCTGGACTTGCTGCGTGTGGCCGGTGCCGCGCAGGCGCGGGTCATCGTGGTGGCGGTGGACGACATCGAACAGAGTCTGGCGGTGGTGGACTTGGTGCAGGCGCACTTCAAGCAGGCCACGCTGGTCGTGCGCGCCCGCAACACCACGCACTGGTACGGCCTGCACGCACGCGGCGTGCAGCACATCGACCGCGAAACGCTGGATTCAGCGCTGAAGAGCGGCCGCACCGTGCTGGAACTGATGGGTTGGCAGCCCCATACGGCACGCAACCAGGCGCTGCGCTTTCGGCAGCACAACATCGAATTGCTGCAGCAGATGGCACCGCACCAGGGCGACGAAAAGCAGCTGATTTCGGTGGCGCAGCGGGGCCGCCAGCAGCTCGAGGAATTGTGGTCGCGTGAACGCGAACAGCGGCGTCAACTGCGCGCCCGTCGCGGCGCGGGCTGGGCGGCCGGCCCGACCGACGGCGACTGACTTCAGTCGAAGGCCCCGCCCCGCAGTCGCGGGGTTGCTACGGTTAACGCGTACTTGCCGCAGTTCACATTGCTTTACATTGATTGCTTCCTTGAAGTTGACCTGTGTGCTGGCGCGTTTGCGGCGGGGTCGAGGTGCGCTGGCCCGTGTTTCAAACTCGTTCCCTTGTCGGTCCGGCGTTCCTGCGCACGGTGCCGCTTTCCGCCAAAGCGCAGCTCATGCTGCTGCTGGGCTGCCACCTGCTGCTCTGGACGTGGGTGGGCTGGTCGTCGCGGTCCAACTTCGACGCGCCAGGCGACATGGTCGAAGCCTATGCCTGGGCACAGGGCTGGCAGTGGGGCTACTACAAGCACCCGCCCTTGTCGGCCTGGCTGGCGGGGCTGTGGTTCAGCGTGGTGCCCGAATCGCAGCTGGGCTACTCACTCCTGACCGCGCTGAACGGCACCGTCGGTCTGGCCGGCTTGGCGCTGCTGGCGCGCGAATTCCTGCCGGCGCGCTGGGTCATCCTGGCGGTGGCCGTGGCATCCCTGGCGCCTGGCCTGACGACGGTGGCCATGCGCTTCAACGCCAACGCGGTGCTCATTTCGACCTGGCCCTGGGCGGTGGCGCTCTTCGTGCGGCTGATTCACCGCGGCCGCACGCGGGACGCCGTGCTCTGCGGCGCGGTGGCTGCACTGGCCATGCTGGGGAAGTACTACTCGGCCGTGCTGCTGCTGTCGCTGCTGGCCACGGCCCTGTGGTTGCCGGCCTGGCGCGCGCGGCTGTGGTCTGGCCCTTTCCTACTGGCGGTGATCACCTTTGTGCTGTGTTTTGCGCCGCACGCCAACTGGCTGCTGGCGCAGTCGCACGGCCCGTTGCAATACGCGCAGGCCGCCACCGGCCAGCAAAGCGCTGGCGCGTCATTGATGCGGGCGCTGCACTTCGCTCTGGTGCAGGGTGTGTTCCCGCTGCTCGCCTTTCTGGCACTCGGCCTGGCGCTTGAAGGCCGGCAGGGTCGGCGTGCGTTCTTCGATGCCGTGACGGCGCCGCTGCGCCCGCGCAACGACGCCGTCTGGCTGCTGGCGGTGCTGCCGGTGCTGGCCACGATGGCCATCACCGTGGCCACGGGTGCGCGCACGGCCTGGGTCTGGGGCCTGGCCATTGCCGCTGGCCTGGCGCTGCTGGCGGCGCAGCGCGCGCAGGCGTCGGGCGCGCAACTCAATCTGCGCCGGCTGTGGGCCACGCTCGCCACGATCTGGATCTTGGTGGCGCTGCTGTCACCGCTGTGGTGGCATGCCCGGGCACTGCTGCGGTTGCCGTCGGTGACCGAACCGCGCGCCGAACTGGCGCAGGCGCTGGCATCCACCTGGCAGGCCTCGCACCACGGCAGCCTGCCGTGGGTCACCGGCACCCGCGCGCTGGCGGCGTCGGTGTCGTTCTACGCGCCGGGGCACCCGCGCTACTGGAGCCTGTGGAGCCCGGGCGTCGAAACGCCGTGGGTGGACACTGCCGAGGTGCAGTCGCAAGGCGGCGTGATCGTCTGCGCAGCCGACGACCTGGGCTGCCAGTCCCAGGCCGAGGCCTGGTCGGCCGACCGCCAGCCGGTGGTGGTGGCCAAGTCAGTGCGTGGCTTCCTGTTTGAGGCGCAGCCCTTCGTGGTCTACTGGATGCTGCCTCAGCTGACATCGATGGCCCAGTCGCCACCTTCGGCCCCTTGAACGCATTGCTTGTCCCGCGCAGCGCCCAGGTTCCCGCCATCAGCTGCGTGGTGCCGGCCTACAACGAAGCTGCCAGTCTGCCGCTGTTGCTGCAGGAACTGACGCAGGCGCTTGCGGCCCTGTCACCGCGCTGGGAGGTCATTGTGGTGGACGACGGCAGCCGCGACGACACCGCCGCCGTGCTGCAAGGCTGGCTGCAGAAACCCGGCGTGCGCTACATCGGCCTGTCGCGCAACTTCGGCAAGGAAGCCGCGCTGACGGCCGGGCTCGAACAAGCGCGGGGCGACGTGGTGATCATGATCGACGCCGACCGCCAGCACCCGTTGTCGCTGCTGCCGGCGATGCTGGCGGGCTGGCGCCAGGGCGCCGATTCGGTGTGCGCGGTGCGCGATACGCGCGCTGACGAGAGCGCGCTCAAGCGGCTGGGCACCAAGCTCTTCTACCGCATCGTCAACGCGGGTTCGCCGATGCCGATACCGCCCGATGCCGGCGACTTCCGGCTGCTGGACCGCCGCGTGCTGCAGGCGCTTTTGTCGCTGCCTGAACGCAACCGGTTTCTCAAGGGCCTGTACGCCTGGGTCGGGTTCCGCACCGACTACATCCCCTACACACCGGCGCCGCGCGCCCAGGGCCGCAGCCGGTTTTCCATGTTGCGGCTGATGGCGCTGGCGCTGACCGGCGTCACCGCTTTTTCGACCCTGCCCTTGCGGCTGTGGAGCGGCGTGGGCGCGTCAGTGGCGTTGTGCGCGATGGGTTACGGCGGCTACATCGCTATTGAGCACCTGATCAACGGCAACCCCGTGCCCGGCTGGCCCACCGTGGTGGTGAGCCTGATGTTCTTCAGCGGCGTGCAACTGCTGTCGATCGGCATCCTCGGGGAATACGTTGGCCGCATCTTCGACGAGGTCAAGCGCCGGCCCCTGTACGTGGTGCGCGAAACGGGTGGCTGCGGCCACATTGACCCGGCATGAAGACTGCTGCCGCTGCACGCCCCACACGGTGGCCAGGGCCGTGACGGTGGCCAAGACCTTGGCAGTCTGCGCCGACGACTTTGGTTGCAACAGCGCGGTGGACCGCGGCATCCTGCGGCTGGCTGCTGCAGAGCGGCTCACCGCCGTGTCGTGCATCGTCAACCCGCTGACAACGCGTGCGGATGCCTCCCGGTCGCTGCAGGCACTGGCCGCCCTGCAGCCCGTGGCGGCAGGGCGCGTGCGGCTGGGTCTGCACTTCAACCTCACCGAAGGCCGCCCGCTGAGCGACGCGCTGCGCCAGCACTGGCCGCAACTGCCGTCGCTGCAGCGGCTGGTGCTGCTGTCGCACCTGCGGCGCTTGCCGCTGCCGGCACTGCGCGACGAACTGCGGGCGCAACTCACCCGCTTTGAGGAATCGAGGGGCGCCGCGCCAGCGCACCTGGACGGCCACCAGCACGTGATCCACCTGCCGGGCGTGCGCGACCTGGTGCTGGCAGAGGCAGCGGCGCGGCCAGCCCTGCGCCTGCGCCACACCGGCCGCGTGGCAGGGCCAGGCTTCGGTCTCAAGCGCCAGTTGATTGCAGGCACCGGCGGGCGGGCGCTGGGCCAGGCGTTGTTGGCGCGCGGCCAGGCCGCCAACACCACGCTCATCGGCGTCTACGACTTTGTAGAGCCCGACTACCGCGCCCTGGTGCAGCGCTGGCTGGCAGCCGCACCGCCGCAAGGCGGGCTGCTGTTTTGCCACCCGGGTGAAGCCAGTGCGGACCCACAAGACCCACAAGACTCACAAGACCCACACGATCCACGGGGACCGGAAGACCCGATCGCGGCGGCCCGCGTGCGCGAAATGGCCTACCTGTCGGGCCCGGACTTTGAAGCGGACCTGCACGCCGCCGGGGTGGCACTGGCCCACTGAGGGCCCTCGGCCTTGGTCATCGGGCTGCGCGGTCTTCGCCGTCTTCGCCGTCTGCGCCGTCTGCGCCGTCGCAAAGGTTACGGGGCGAAAGCCCAGAGCCGGTTGACGGCGTAGCCCAGCAGCAGGACGCACAGCGTCGCCAGCGCCTGCGCCAGCAGGTAGTGCAGGCCCGTGGCCACGCCACCCGCGACGATGGCCATGCCCAGCAGTGCACCCAAACCTGCCGTGCCCATGAAGCGCCACCAGGCCGGCCACCACGCGCCCTGGTGCGCGAACGTGAAGCGGCGGTTGCCGGCAAAAGCAATCTGCGCACCCACTGCGGCACCCAGGCCCGACGCCAGCCAAGGCGCCACGCCCGCAGCTTCCACGCACAGCGCCAGCAGCGCCCAGTGCCCCGCAGTGGCCGTGGCACCGACCAACGTGTAGCGCAGGAAGGCAGTCACGGCGCAGCCGACGGGCAGCCGCGCGCAGGTGACCGCAGCAGCATGGCGTGGCGGCCCACCTGCACCACCGCCGCGCCAGGCACCGCCTGCTGCAAGCGTGGCAAGGTGTCGGCCGTGACCATCCACCAGGTGGCCTTGGCGCCGCAGGCGAGGCCTGCGATGTGGGCCCAGGGCCACAGCGTGCGCGCGGCAGCCGCTCTGTCAAAACGCGCCGCGTCCAGCAGTTCCTTGCGCCAGTTGTCGTGCTGGGCAATGTCGGGGTCGTCCCACTGCGATACCACCACCGCGGGCTGCTGCAGCCTGGCGTAGAAAGGCACGTCATAGAAGTACTGGTCCACAAACACCACCCGCTCGCCCGGTTGCAGCCGCTGGGCCAGAGCCAGGCCAACGTCGCGGTGCGATCCCGGCGACTTCCAGGCCAGCAGGCCGATGAGCAGAAGACACCAGACCGCTGCGCCACCGGCCACCTGCCTCCAGGGCCGGCCCGGGCTGTTCATGGCCAGCGCCAGCAGTGCCGCCAGCGGCACCAGCGCGGGCATGACGTAGCCCACGAGCTTGGAGGATGGCAACGAGAAGAAGCCCACCACCACCGCCAACCACCACAGGTACAGACTGGCCTGGCGCCCACGCTGGCGCAGTGCAGGCCACAGCCACAAGGTCCAGGGCAACATCAAGATCGGCAGCACCACCGCAAAGAACCAGAAAGGCTGCTGGTTGTTGAAGCTGGCACCGGCATAACGGCGAAAGTGTTGCTCCACGATGAAGTAGTCGAAGAATCCCGGGTAGCGCGATTGCATCGCCCACATCCAGGGCAATACCACCAGCGCAGCCAGCAGGATGCCGGGTGGGTGCAGCAGGCGCAGCAGATCGCGCCAGCGCTGCTGCGCCGCCAGCCAAGGCAGCACGATCAGCGCCGGCAGCACGATGCCGATCAGCCCCTTGGCCAGCACGCCCAGGCCGCAGAAGAGCCAGGCCAGCAGCATCCAGGGCTGCCACCGGTCTGCTGGCGATGTTGGCGATGCCGGCACTTCCAGCGCGCGCACCGCCGCCAGCACCGCCAGGCTGATGCAGGCAGCGACGCCGATGTCATGGTTGACGTACTGCGCGCCAACGAAGTACAGCGGGCTCGTCGCCAGCACCAGCAGACCGATGCGCGCCGTGCCCACGCCGTGCCCGCGCCGCAGGTGCAGGAACAGCGCCAGGCCCATCGCCCAGGCCATCAACGCCGGGCCGACCCGCACCGCAAAGGCGCCAACGCCAAAGAGCTGCATCGCCGCGATGTCGCTCCAGTACAGCAGCGGCGGCTTGTGGAAAAAGGGCAGACCGTCCAGCGTCGGCAAGAGTGCGCTGCCGTGCAGCATCTCAAACGCCACGCCCGCATAGCGGCCTTCGTCGGGCAGCAGCAGCGGGCGCACCCACGCGGTGGCCAGCAGCCAAAGCACAAGCAGCAACGCTTCGCGCCACGGCGGTACCCCGCGGGCTTGCAGAGGCGCAGCGGCCGGGGTCACGTCAAGCCGTGTGATCGCAGCGGGCTGCGCGCCCGGAACATGCGGCGCCACATGCAGCGCCACATGCAGCGCCACATGCAGCGAAACATGCAGCGAAACATGCACGCGAGCCGGTAGTGCCCGCGGTTGTCAGCAGGCTGCAATTCAAGCACATCGGCAAGCCTGCTCAAAGCTCAGGCGTGGGCTGCGCGGCAGCACCTTTGCCGGGTTGCCATGGCCCAGCGTGCTGATGAAATTGGTCTTCACGCTGGTGCCGGACCAGAAAGCGGCATCCAATTTTGCGGCGTCAAAACCGCTCATCGGCCCGGTGCCCAAGCCGAGTGCGCGCGCAGCCATGATCAGGTAGGCGCCCTGCAGGCTGGAATTGCGAAACGCCGTGTCCGCCACCATCTGCGGCTTGCCGGTGAACCAGGCGCGGGCGTCGGTGTGGGGAAACAGCTGCGGCAACTTGTCGAAGAACTCCATGTCCATGCCGATGATCACCGTCACCGGTGCTTCGCGCACCTTCTGCTGGTTGCCCGGTGCCACGCAGTCGGCCAGCTTGGCTTTGCCTTCGGCAGTGCGCACGAAGATGAAACGCGCCGGGCTGCAGTTGGCCGATGTCGGGCCCCACTTGAGCATGTCGTACAGATCGTTCAACAGGCTGTCGGGCACCGGCGTGTCGAGGTACCCGTTTTGCGTGCGAGCTTCGGTGAAGAGCTGTTCGGTGCTGATGTTCATGGGGTGTGCAAGGGTCAAGTTGGCCAAGAAGGCGACAATTCTGCGATGTTCCAACCTTCCCAGTCTGACGTGCGCCGATTCTTCTGCGCCACCTACGCGCGCCGGCGCAGCACTGCGTCGATGCAGCCCATGCAGCCGCTGGAGCCGATGCAGTTGCTGGCCGCGCGCTGGGTGGACGAGCACCCCGAATACCACGCCGACTTGGCCGATGAAACCGCCGCGCTGGCAGCCATCTACAGCGTGGAAGAAGGCCGCACCAACCCCTTCCTGCACCTGAGCATGCACCTGAGCATCCAGGAGCAGATGGCTATCGACCAGCCCACCGGCATCCGCCAGGCGGTGGACCTGCTGGCTGCCCGGCGCAATTCCATGCACGAGGCCCACCACGAGGTGATGGAGTGCCTGGGCGAGATGATCTGGGCCAGCCAGCGCAGCGGGCTGCCGCCCGACGGGCTGGCCTACCTCGAAGCGGTGCGCCAGCGGGCCACGCGCTAACTTGCCAAATCAGCGGGCAACGCGCTGAGGGTGACCGCCTGCTGCAGCTACTGCTTGCTGCCCAGCCCCATCTGCCGCGCCACGTCGGTGTAGACCTTGGCGCGCTCCTTCATGAACGCGTCCATCTTGTCCACGCCCACGTTGATGAGCTCGAAACCGCTCTTGAAGGCCAGGTCCTTCATTTCGGGGTCTGCATTGAGCGTGGCAAAAAGATCTGAGAGCCGTTTGCGCACCTCAGGCGGCGTGCTCTTGGGCACGCCAACGCCGCGGTAGGCGCCGTCCACCCAGTCCACGCCCAGTTCCTTGAAGGTGGGAACGTCGGGCAGCAGCGGGTGGCGCCTGTCCATTGCCACGGCCAGTGCGCGCACCTTGGTCTTGTTGTTGATGGCGAAGGCGGTGTAGCTCATGCCGGCATCCACATGCCCGCCCAACACTGCCATCGTCATGTCGCCGGTGCCCTTGAAGGGCACGTAGGTGGTCTTGATGCCGAAGGACTGGTTCAGCCTTTCATGCGCCGCGTGGTTGGCAGAATTCAGGCCGGAGCCGCCCAGGTTGTACTTGGCCGGCGCGGCCTTGGCGGCCTTGATGAAATCCGCGAAAGTCTTGAAAGCGCTGTTCTCGGGCACCACCAGCGCGTCGGGCGTGTAGTGGTACCAGAACACGGGCGTTACGTCGTCGGTTTTGTACGAGACATTGCCTTCTATGGGCTGCAGCACCAGGTGCGGCAGGTTCACGCCCATGATCTGCGTGCCGTCGCCGGCCATGCTGTTCATCTGGCTCCACAGCAGCGCGCCACCGCCGCCGGCCTTGTACTGGATGATGGTGTCGATGGCAGCGCACTTCTTCTTCAGCACCATCTGCTGGTGGCGCGCCGAGATATCGGACTCGCCGCCCGGCGGGAAGGCCTGCCAGTAGTTGAGATTCTTTTCGGGGCAGGGTTGGGCCGATGCAGGCGCTATGACAAGGGCCGCTGCAATGAGGCCCAAAGCCCTGCTGATGAAGTTTTTCATGGTCTTGTCTTCGGTGATCTTGTGGTGGGATGGGTGCCTGACAAGTCCGTTCAGCGAATCGTGATCCACGGCACCTCCAGCCAGTTGTCAGCGCGGTGCACTGCATCGACGTTGCTGCGCGCCGCCCAAGGAATAACCTGGCGGTGCAGCGGAATCAGATGCACCTGGGTCTTGTATTCACGCAGCGCCGTCTTGATGAATTCTTCGCGCTTCTTCGGGTCGGGTTCCTGGCCTTGCGCGATGGCGACTTGCTCGAACTTCTCGTTGCGCACCCGGCCCCAGTTGTACAGACCAATGCCGCCTTCGGCCGGGAAGCGCATGACGGGCGTGAGCGTGGTCTCGGCGTCCGTCACCGAACCGCCCCAGCCCAGCAGGTACAGGCTGGTGTCGAACTTTTCCATCTTTGGAAACCAGGTCACGCGAGGCATGGCATTGACCTTGATCTTCACCTTCAACTGCGACCACATGGCGGCCAGCGCAATGCAGATTTCTTCGTCGTTGACGTAGCGGTTGTTGGGGCAGTCGATGGTGACTTCAAAGCCGTCGGCATACCCCGCTTCAGCCATCAGCGCACGCGCCCGCGTCAGATCAAAAGGCAGGCGCGATTCCAGCGTTGCGTCGTTGTAGCCACCTTGCGGGCTGGGCGTGAGCGCGCCGGTGGGCACGCTCTGGCCGTTCATCAATTTATTCTTCAGCGTCTCGATGTCCACGGCGTGGTACAGCGCCTGGCGCACGCGCAAGTCCTTGAAGGGGTTCTTGCCTTTCACGCTGCTGTAGAGCAGTTCGTCGCGGTACTGGTCCATGCCGATGAAGATGACGCGGTTCTCGGGCCCGTCGATGATCTTCACGCCGGCCGTGTTGCGCAGCCGGACGACGTCGCGTGGTGCGGGGTCGATGACGAAGTCGATCTCGCCCGAGACCAGTGCGGCCAGCCTCGTCGCGTCGTTGGCGATGGGGGTGAAGACGATGTCCTGCACGTTGCCATCAAAGCTGCCCCACCAACCGGCGAAGCGTTTGTAGGTGGTCTTGATGCCGGGCTGGCGCACCACCAGCCTGTAGGGGCCGGTGCCATTGGCGTTGAAGCCGGCAAAGCTCTCTTCGCGGTTCTTGAAGTCCAGCGGCCTGGTCACCTTGTGCTTTTCGCACCAGGCCTTGCTCATGATGAAAACGGCATTCAGGTTCTGCAGAAAAACCGGGTTGATCTTGGCCAGGCGGAATTCCACCGTCTCCTTGTCGACCGCCACGGGCAGGCCCAGGGGGTTGGCATAGACGGCGATGTTGGCGCTGGGCTGCTGCGCGCGTTGCACCGAGAACACCACGTCGTCCGCGGTCATCGCGCTGCCGTCGTGAAACTTCACGCCCTGGCGCAGCTTGAAGCGCCAGCTCAGTGGGCCGGTCTGCTGCCAGCTGGTGGCCAGGCCCGGGCCGATGGCCAGTTGGCGGTCGCGCTTGACCAGCGTTTCATAGACCTGGCCATTCATCGCGTTGGTCAGGCCCTCGTTCTGCGAATGCGGGTCCATCGTCAACGGGTCGCCCTGGCTGGCCCAGCGGAGGGTCTGGGCATGGGCATGGGTATGCGCCACAGGCCCGGCCAGCATGGCCAAGGCGAATGCCGCACGGACTGCCTGACGAACTGCCTGACGAACTGCCTGAGGGACGATCCGTGCTGTCATCGACGCTCCGTGTAGCAGGGTGGGGTGCAGTGTAGTCAGGTGCCTGCCCCCCGGGCTGCTTCAGGGCTTCATGCGGCGCAGCGCGTCGGGGTCGGCCCAGAGTTCGTCCAGATGCGGGAAGCGCCGGGCCGCGTCTTCCTCGCGGCCCTCGATGCGGTCTTGTGTGCCGGGGCGCGCCAAGTCCAGCAGCACGGGCAGCACCGGCAGCTGCGACTTCGTCGAAAAGAACACCTTCACCACCGGCGACACCAACTTGTCGGGGTTTTGTTCCACCACCACCGCAACCTTGCCCGAGGCCAGCCGCACCACCGAGCCGGTGGGGTAGATGCCCAGGCTCTGCACAAAGGCGGTAAAGAGCTCGGGGTCGAAGTGGCCTTTCCACGACGCCATGCGCGCGATCGACTGCGCCGGGTCCCAACCCGACTTGTAGGGGCGGTTGGAGGTGATGGCGTCATAGACATCGCAGATCGCCGACATGCGCGCCAGCGTGCTGAGCGCGTCACCCGACAGGCGCCGGGGGTAGCCGGTGCCATCCACGCGTTCATGGTGGTGCAGCGCCACGTCCAGCGTCGACGCCAACACTGCCTGCCCGCCCAGCAGCAAACCGTGGCCTTGCTCGGGGTGGGTGCGGATGATGTCGAATTCGGTTTCCGTCAGTTTGCCTGGCTTGTTCAGCAAGTCCAGCGGCATCAGCGCCTTGCCGACGTCGTGCATAAGCCCGGCCAGGCCGGCTTCACGGCAGCCGGCTTCGTCCATGCCGGTGTGGCGTGCCAGCACCACCATCAGCGCGCACACCGCCACCGAATGCATGTAGCTGTAGTCGTCGCGAGACTTCAGCCGCGCCAGGCTGACGAGTGCGCCCGGGTTGCGATGCACCGAGCCGGAAATCTCTTCCACCAGCGGCAGACAGTTTTCGGCCGTGACGGTGTGGCCCATGCGCGCTTCATTGAACATGGCCGTGACGGCCTGGCGGCCGCGGTGGCAGATGGCGGCAGCGGCCTTGAGTTCAGCCGCCATTGGGCGGCTGGGTTCGAGGTGCGGGCGGGGCGCAGGTGAGGCACTGAGTGCTGCAGGTGATGCTGCAGGTGGTGCTGCAGGTGATGCCGCAGGTGGTGCCGCAAGCAGTGCCACCGATGCGAAATCCTCCCCGGCCACAAAGACAGCCGCGACATCCAACCCCAGCGCCGTGTCGATCCAGCAATCCACCACGTCACAGGCCAGCAAACGTTTGAGGTCAGTGGCATCAGTGACAACAAAACGCGCTTTCCAGAACGGGTGGTTGATCCACGACCCCTCCAGCCGATGCAGGTGCATGCCCATGCGCAGTTGGTCGACTCGGATCTTCTTCAGCATGGGGTGCGTGCAAGCCAGCAAGGCGTGGACCTTGGTGTATCGGCCAAACGGCCGCGTTTCTTGAGCACCGCCGCTTGAGCGACTCGGGCCCTGTGGGCCTTTTGAGAAGGCCTTGTGCATCCATGTGCGGCAGGCGAGGAAGGCCACCACCCGCGCCTGCACCCGGACACCGCCAGGCACAGTGCTGCGGCAGCAGCAGCCAGCGCGACCGCACAGCGGAACGCCCGACCACCTTCTTCTGCGAAGGTTTCGGTCGCACCCGCGCGCACGGCGCTGCAAGCGCAGAAAGCAGCGACGAAAAAAAGCCGCCCGGAGGCGGCTCTTTCACTGTGAAACCAGCGCGCCAGCCGGCGCGCGATGGATCACTTCTTGACGGCGTCGGCAGCCTTGCCAGCAGCGTCCTTGGCAGCAGCGGCAGCGTCCTTGGCAGCGCCAACGGCGTCCTTGGCAGCGGTGGCAGCGCCTTGGGCGGCAGAAGCTGCACCCATGGCTGCAGAAGCGGCCATGTCCGCAGCGCCGGCAACAGCAGAAGCGGCACCGGCGGAAGCGCTGGCAGCAGCGTCAACCATCGGGGCGGGGGCGGCCATCGGCGTGGGGGCCGGGGCAGCAGCTTCAGGCTTCTTGCCGCAAGCGGCCAGGGCAACGGCGGCAACCAGGGAAGCCAAAACGATTGACTTGTTCATGTGTGTGTCCTCAGGAGTTATGGGCGGAGCTCGGGGGAAAGAGCCTCAATGGAAACATTTGAGGGCGCTCGTCGACAAAGCTCAGAGACCCATCAGTGTCAGACACGTGCAGGAATAAAAGCCGCGCTGTGTCCAGCCTTCGAGTATAGCCAGGGCTAGGGCATTCCCTAGAGCCCCAACGTCGTGACTGCAAAAGCAGCCTCAGACCGTTGCAAAACTACATCAATTTTCTCTTGCCACAGCAGGCGGGTGCGTGTGTCAAGGGCCGCTCTTCCGCGCCAATGCAAAGGGTCGATGAGGTTCACGCTCACGTTGCGGTCGTCGATCAGCAGGGTCGGCAAGTCCAGCACAAATTCCGGCTGCGGCTGCAGCGCCTGGATGGCATGTGCCCAGTCGCGGCGCCAGGCAGCGAAGCGCGGCAATTGGCGCGGCACCGTGTCATAGCTGGCGGCCAGCAGCACCAAGCGGCGTTGCGGAAGACGCAGCCAGCCGGTCAGTTGCTGCAGCAGCGCAGCGTCGTTCAGCGGCCAGGCTTCAAAGGTCGGGTCGCTGCAGGTGATGCAGCGCGCGCCGTTGGCGATGGCCCGGTCGAAGCCCCAGCGCAGCGCTGCGCTGAAGGCATCGCGTGACTCGATGCGCGGGGGTGGCACGGGCACTGGCGAAGACGCCAGAGATGGTGGCGCTGGTACCAGTGGGTTCACTCATCCACTCCCGTCGCCCAGCCCGAGGCGATCCATTCATCCAGCAACTCGCGCGCGCCGGGGCTCAGGCGTGCAATATCACTGCGGCCCAGGACCCGGTCATCGGCCAGGCGCCGCATGATCAATGCGTCGCGCCCGGCGGCTTCAAAGGCTTCGCCGTTGATGTAGATGTGCTGCGCGTCGTGCAGCATGCGGGTGCGCGCTGACAGGCGCACGGGGTCGCCGAAGCGGCCACGGCCAGGGCCGCTGAACCAGACGTTGCCTTTGGGTTCAGTGAGCGATTCACCCAGGGCGCGCGCCACGGCATGCGGCTCAGTCAGCCTGCGGGCAACAGCCGCTTGCGCAAAAGCCAGCAGCGCCGGCGGCAGCGAGGCGGGCGTCGCGGTGGCGGGTTGGCGCGGGTCGCGGTACAGCGTCTTGTTGAAGATGTCCTCTTCGCCCAGGCGCTGCATCAGGTCGTGCGCCAGTTCGTCGGCAGACGGCGCGCGGAAGCCCACCGAGCAGGTCATGCAGTCGCCGCCCACGGCCACGCCGTCGTGGGCCCATCGCGGCGGCAGGTAGAGCATGTCACCGGGCTCCAGCACCCAGTCTTCTTCGGGCTCGAAGTTCTGCAGCAGCTTCAGCGCCGCGCCGGGCACCCATTCCGGGTTCTTGGTGCGGCCGATGCGCCAGCGCCGTCTGCCCTGCACCTGCAGCAGAAACACGTCATAGGAATCCAGGTGCGGCCCGACGCCGCCGCCGGCACTGGCCCACGACACCATCAGGTCGTCCAGCCGCGCGTCGGGCACGAAGCGGAAGGCTTGCAGCATGGCGTGCGCGGCAGGCGCGTGCAGGTCCAGGCCCTGCACCAGCAAGGTCCAGCCGGCACGCGACAGCGGCGGCAGAGCGCTGCGCGGCAAGGGGCCCTGGCGCACACGCCAGCGAGCGGCTTTGCCGCTGCCTTCGCGTGCCACCAGGCGCGCTTCGACGCCTTCGCTGCAAGCCAATGCAAACAGCGCCGCGCGGGGCAGCGGCGGCTGCACACCGGGCCAGGCCTGGCGCACGAGCAAGGGCTTCTTCTGCCAGTGCCGGCGCATGAAGGCGACCGGGCTGAGCCCGCCCAGCAAGGGCAGCTTGAGGTTGACGTCCATGGCCTGATTCTCGGCCCAGCGCTGGGGGGCCGGCTGGCTGGCGGCACTGCGGCGAGACTGCGGCAACACGGCCGCAGCACGACGACGGCATGTGCGATCATCTTTTCATGATCATTTCAGCACCTTGCGTCGTGAGCCTCACCTGGCAGCTCAGCGACGGCCAAAACCGCCCCATTGACGAACTGCTGGACCCGGTGGAATTTTTCTACGGCGGCGACGACCTGCTGCCCACGGTGGAAGAAGGCCTGGCCGGCCACGAGCCCGGCGAAGCGCTGGCGCTGCACCTTGAACCCGAGCAGGCCTTCGGCGACTACCGCTCTGAACTCGTCTGCTTCGAAGACCGCAAACTTTTCCCCCAACAGCTGGAAACCGGCATGGCCTTTGAAGGCCTGCCCGAAGGCAGCGTGACGGCCAACATGCCGGCCGACGTGCTCTACCTCGTCACCGAGATCTACGCCACGCACGTGGTGCTGGACGGCAACCACCCGCTGGCCGGCATGTCGCTGCGCGTGGCCATCAAGGTACGCGGCGTGCGCGAAGCCACCGACGAAGAGATCGAAGCCCGCAGCCTGGGCGGCTCACCGCTGTCGGTGATGGGCAGCGGCGGCAAACCGGCTTCTGCGCCGCTGCACTGAAGCGGCGTCTCGATCAGCTGGCGGGTTCGGCATCCCTTTGCCGCGCGGTTTCAGGCCCGCCCGGTGGAGCCGAAACCGCCGCTTCCACGGTCTGAACTGCCGAACGCGTCCACACGCCGAAACGTCGCCT
Organism: Rubrivivax sp.; assembly: GCA_031372005.1. Classification (GTDB taxonomy): domain Bacteria; phylum Pseudomonadota; class Gammaproteobacteria; order Burkholderiales; family Burkholderiaceae_C; genus Rubrivivax. The sequence goes on along the minus strand of JANMKK010000145.1, from coordinate 8,350 downwards.
GCACCACCGGCACGATCACCATCTGCGCGATGCGCTCCATGGGCGCGATGGTGAACGGCTCGGCGCCACGGTTCCAGCAGCTCACCATCAGCGGGCCCTGGTAATCACTGTCGATCAGGCCGACGAGGTTTCCGAGCACGATGCCGTGTTTGTGGCCCAGGCCCGATCGGGGCAGCAGCATGGCGCACAGGCTGGGGTCGGCGATGTGGATCGACAGCCCCGTCGGGATCAAGGTGGCCTGTCCAGGCTGCAGCACGATGGCCACGTCCAGGCAGGCGCGCAGGTCCAGCCCTGCACTGCCGGTTGTGGCATAGGCCGGCAGGAACGCGGCCATGCGCTCGTCCAGAACTTTCAGGTCGATGACGGTCATGCGGTCTTGCGCGGCAGCCGGCGCGAAATCTCCAGCACCAGTTCGCGCGCCAGCGTCAGCTTGTCGCTGTGCGGCAGTTCGCGTTCACCTTGTGCATCCACCAGCAGCAGCGTGTTGTCGTCGCGGCCGAAAGTGGCCGGGCCGATGTTGCCGACGATGAGCGGCACGCCCTTGCGCACGAGCTTGTCGCGGGCATGGCGCACGACATCGTGGCTCTCGGCCGCGAAGCCCACGCACCAGGGGCGCTGGGCCATGGGCAGGCGCGCCACGGTTGCCAGGATGTCGGCGTTCTCGGTCAGCAGAAGCGGCGGTGGCTGGCCGCTGCCGTCCTTCTTGATCTTCTGTGTGGTGACGGCAGCAGGCCGCCAGTCGGCCACTGCGGCAGTGGCCACGAACACCTCATGCAGGACGGCCAGCGGCAGCACCGCGTCCAGCATCTGCTGCGCGCTTTGAACATCGATGCGGCGCACGCCACGCGGTGTGTCCAGGTGCACCGGGCCGGCCACCAGCGTGACCTGGGCGCCGGCCTCGGCGGCCGCGCGCGCCACCGCAAAACCCATCTTGCCGCTGGAATGGTTGGTGATGCCGCGGACCGGGTCGATGGCTTCGAAGGTCGGCCCGGCCGTCACCAGCACGCTGCGGCCGGCCAGCACTTTGGGCTGAAAGAAGGCGATGAGTTCGTCGCGCAATTCCGGGGCTTCCAGCATCCGGCCGTCGCCGATTTCGCCGCAGGCCTGCTCACCGGACCCGGGGCCAAGCACGGTGGCGCCATCGGCCCGGATCTGCGCCACGTTGCGCTGCGTGGCCGGGTGGGCCCACATTTCGCGGTTCATCGCCGGCGCCACCAACAGTGGGCAGCCTTGCGCGGGCCGGGCCAGGCACAGCAGGCTCAGCAATTCATCCGCCCTGCCCTGCGCCAGCTTGGCGATGAAGTCGGCACTGGCCGGCGCCACCAGAATGGCCTGCGCCTCACGCGACAAATTGATGTGCGCCATGTTGTTGGGTTCGCGCACGTCCCATTGGCTCAAGGCCACCGAGCGGCCACTCAGCGCCTGCATCGTCACCGGGGTGATGAACTGCGTGGCCGCTTCCGTCATCACCACCTGCACGGTAGCGCCGGCCTTGATGAGCTCTCGCACCAGCTCGGCCGACTTGTAGCAGGCGACGCCGCCCGACAAGCCGACGACGATGTGTTTGCCGCTCAAGGACAGCGAAGGGGAAAGGGAAGGGGCGAGAGGTGCTGACATGTCAAGCCGCTTCAGGGTGTGGCGGCCGCAGCGCCGTGGCACTTCTTGAACTTCTTGCCGCTGCCGCAGTGGCAAGGGTCGTTGCGGCCGGGTGTGGGCAACACGCGGCGCGTCAGCGGCTTGGGTGCGTGGTCGGTCCACATCACGCGCAGCTCTTGAGCGGCCCAGCAGGCTTCGGCCACCAGTTCATCGCGCGTGGGTTCGCCCTTCGGGTAGTAGGTGGCGATGTGCTCGCGGTACTCGGCATGGCTGGGCGGGATCAGCAGCGCGGCGATCTGCCCGAGCAGCGTGCCCTGCATCTCGACGGCATCGTCACCGGCGTCGGGCAGGTGCCAGAGGTCGGGCAACAGCTCCACCGCGTCCAGAAAGCCCTGCGCCCAGAGCGCACCGGTCTGCATCGTCTCGGCGTCTTCGGCGGAGACACCTTCTTCGCGCGCCAGGCGTTCGCGGTCGGCGCCAGTCCATTCACTCATCAAGGGGTCCAGCCGCAGGTTGCGGCCGTCGTCCAGCAGCGCGGCGGGGTCGAGCTGGGCGCACAGCACCTTCAGCCGCAGCTGCAACGTGCGTTGCGCCTGCTGGGCGCTGGGTGGGTCGGCAAAGGCGCGCTCAAAAGCGTCGCCGCAGAGCAGCGGCAGCCATTCGCGGGTGTCGGGCAGCGTCGGCCCGGCGGCCAGCGCGGCCAGGAAACCGTCGACCCATTCAAAGTTGAGGTCGGGGTTGAATCCGGCGAGGCTTTCGCAGGTGGCGTCAAAGGCTGCCAGCTCAATGGGGCTGCTCTGGCGCACGCCGCTCAGGGTTTCGATCATCGTTTCAGGTTCCAGGTGTCTTGCAGAAACTGCGTGAGGCGCAGCGCCGCAGCGGCACGCGCCACCGGATCGCCGCCGACATGCACGCCCTGCCCGGGGTGGGCACCGTTGGGCACGTCACGGCGCAGGCGAACGGCCGCCGTGCCGTCAAAGCCGTGGTAAGCACCGGCATAACTTTCCCATTGCACGGCGGGGCTCGCAGGCGATGTCTGGGCGCCGTGCGACAGCGCCTTGCACGGCGACGCGGGTGTCCAGTCGTCCAACTCACCCAGCAGCATCAAGAGCGGCGCGGTGGGCTCGAAGCCGCGCGCCAGTTCCGTCTCGCAGCCGGGGTAAAAGGCCACGGCCAGGCTGGGTTGCACCGGCGCGGCAGCCACTTCGGGGTGGCGGCGGTTCAGTGCCGACAGCACGGTGCTGCCGCCGTTGGACCAGCCCAGCAGGCCCAGCCGCTTCGGGTCCACGCCCGGCTGCGCGGCCAGCCACTGCAAGGCACCCAGCGCATCGCGGCGGCGCTGCAGTTGGGTGACCTGGCGCGAGCCGACGCGCTGCGTGCACAACTCTTTCTCACCGCGCGGGGTGAAGGAATCGGTGACCAGCGCATGGACGCCCATCGCGATGAGCCGCGCCGCCAGTTCGGTATAGCGCGCCGCCAGTTGGCCCCGGCCGTCGAAAGGCCCGCCGCAGCCGTGCATCAGCACCAGGGCGGGGGCCAGGGTTGGCGCCTGCATGGGGCCTGTGGCGACGAACCAATGGCCCGGCAGCACCAAGGCGGTGCCGCGCGGTGCATCCAGGCTGGGCACCTGAACGGATTGGGCTGGTGGGGCAGGTGGGGCTGATTGGGCGCAAGCCACCGGGCTTCCCGCCAGCGCCACCAGCGCCACCAGCCCTGCCGCCGGGTTCAAGCGTCGGGCCATGACAACTGCGGCGGCTTGGGGTGCAGGCGCGCCATGCTGTGCGCATCGTGGTACGCGCCCTGGCGCATGGCGAAGGCCACATGCGTGCCCTCAACGCGGAAGCCGAAGCGCTGGTACAGCGCGATGGCCCCGGCGTTGTCGGCAAACACCGTGAGTTCGATGCGCAGGATCTGCGCCCAGCTGTCCGCATAGTCACAGACAGCTTGCATCAGCGCGCTGCCCACGCCCTGGCGCTGGCAGACCGGGTCCACGCTGATACCCAGCATGGCCGTGTGGCGGCGGCGAATCTGCACCGCCGGGTGCAGGCCCGCGCTGCCCGCCAATCGGCCCGCACGTTCGGCCACCAGCAGGACAGCGGTGCTGGCAGGTGCGGACATTTCTTCTATCCGGGCGCGCCACATCGCTTCGCTGGGGAAAGGCAGCTGCATCAGGTTGGCATAGACGCTGCCGTCGGCCATCACGCGCGCCATGTCGGCTGCGTCGGCGGGGCGCGCGCGGCGCACGCTGAGGGTTTCGTCGTTCATGGTGCGGACGGGATACGGACGTGGTGCGGACGTGGTGCGGGCGTGGTGAAGGCGCAACTGGCGAAGTGTCCCACGCGGCCGCTGTCACGAAACGGGCATCCAATGCGCAGGAGCCAGCAAGAAGCGGCCAAGAGCCGGCCGGAAGATCATGGGCATGCCTCTTGCGCCACTCTGCTGCATCACGGCAAGGTCTTGGCGTCAAGCGGGATAACTTCGGACGCACAACCGGGCTCAAGATCACCCCGACGGCTTTGCATGGCGGCACACTTTGAACACTGCCGTGCCCTGCAACGGGGCCACACCCACACACTTCAAGGACTACATCCATGCATCGCGACGATTGGCTGGGATTTTCAAGGACTGCCGTGGCAGTGGCCGTGGCGATGGTGGCTGCCACGGCACCGGCGCTGGCGCAGAACACCACGGCTGCCATCAACGGGGTCGTGGTCGATGCCGGTGGCAAGCCCGTGGCCGGCGCAACGGTGACCATCGTCCACATCGAGTCGGGCTCCACCAACACCGCCACCACCGATGCGGAGGGCCGGTACGCCGCCCGCGGCCTGCGAGCAGGCGGTCCGTTCACCGTGACCGTCAGCAAGGGCGGCCTCAGCGACAAGCGCGAAGGTGTCTTCCTCGCGCTGGCAGAAACGCTGGCACTGGATGCCCAGCTGGGTGCCGCAGCGCAAACGGTGGTCGTGACGGGCCGCGGCATCTCGGAACGCTTCAACCGCAGCAACATGGGGGCCGGCACCAGCATCAGCAGTCGCGACCTCGGCGCCTACGCGTCGGTGCAGCGCAACCTGCAGGACTACGCCCGTTCCGACCCGCGCCTGGCACAAACCGACAAGGAACGTGGCGAGATCTCCGCTGCGGGCCAGAACACGCGCTACAACTCGATCACCATCGACGGCGTCACCACCAACGACACCTTTGGTCTGGAAGCCAACAACCTGCCCACCATCAAGCAGCCGATCAGCATTGACGCCATCCAGTCGGTGCAGGTCAACCTGAGCAACTACGACATCACGCAACGCGGCTACACCGGCGCCAACATCAACGCCGTCACCAAGAGCGGCACCAACGAATTTCACGGCAGCGTGTACTACGTCTGGCGTGACGACAACCTGGTCGGCGACCGCTTCAACCGGACAACGGGCGACTACTTTCCCGCGCCAGCTTTCAAGGAAGACACCAAGGGCTTCACCCTTGGCGGTCCGATCATCCAGGACCGCCTGTTCTTCTTTGCCAGCTACGAACAGTTCAAGAGCTCGCGCAGCAGCCCGGACTTCGGACCGCTGGGCAGCACCCGAACCAACGTCGGCATCAGCCAGAGCTCGATCGACTCTGCCATTGCCATCTCACGCAACACCTATGGCATTGACGTCGGCAGCGACACCGTGCCCACGGGGCTCGCGGTGTCGGTCAAGGACGCGCTGCTGAAGCTGGACTGGAACATCAGCGACACCCACCGCGCCAGCCTGCGCTACACCAAGACCGAGCAGTCCGAGCCCAACATCGCCGGCTTCTCGGGCACCGGCCTGTCGCTCAGTTCGTGGTGGTGGAACCAGGAGAAAACGCTCGAAAGCCTGGTCGGCCAATGGTTCGCCGACTGGACGCCCACCCTCAGCACCGAACTCAAGGTCTCCAAACGCGAATACCAGAGCCAGCCCTTCACGGTCAACGGCACGCGCCTGCCGGCCATCGGGCTGCGTTTCTCCGGCTTGCTGCCCGCCGGCACACCCAGCGGCGTCAACGCCAACAACCGTTTTTTGAACTTTGGCACCGAGCTCAGCCGCCATTACAACGTGCTGAAAACCGAGACGACGGACGTCTATGCCGGCGCCAACTGGACAGTCGGCGGGCATGACCTGAAATTCGGCCTGGACTACGCAGACAACAAGGTGTTCAACGCCTTCCTGCAAAACATCAACGGCAACTACACCTTCGCCTGCGAGCCCGGCGCCTACACCTTTGGCACCTTCACCACCTGCGACACCATGACGCCGGCGCAACGTGAGCTGGCCACGCTGGAGAACTACCGCGCCGGCAAGCCTTCCGCGTACACGCTGCAGGCACCGCAGGCGGGTCGCGCGATTGACGATGCGATCGCGATCTGGAGCTACACCAACACCGGCGTCTTCCTGCAGGACAGCTTCAAGGTCTCGCCCACCTTCAACCTGATGGCTGGCCTGCGCATGGACCAGCAGGGCGTGCCCACCAAGCCCATTGCCAACGCCAACGTGGCCGCGCCCCGCGTCGCCGGCAGCGTTGCCGGCACCACCTTCACGCGCGACACCGGTGGCTACGGTTTGGACAACACGGTCACGCTGGACGGCAACCGGCTGTTTCAGCCCCGCGTCGGCTTCAATTGGGATCTGGGCAGCAAGGAAAGCCGGATGCAGTTGCGCGGCGGCCTGGGTCTGTTCCAGGGCGCGGCGGCCAACGTCTGGCTGTCCAACCCTTTCAGCAACACCGGGGTGGCCATCGCGTCGCTCAACTGCGCCAGCTACACGGCCTGCAGCACCGCCAACGCGGGCGGCCAGGTGCTGTTCAACGCCAACCCCAACGCGCAGCCAGCGCTGTCGGGCACCATCCCGGCGGCCAACGTGGACGTGCTGTCCACGGGCCTCGAGCAGCCGTCGGTCTGGAAGGCCAACCTCGCCTTCGAAACCGAACTGCCGCCGCTGCCGGTCGTCGGGCGACTGGTGGTAGGCGCCGAATGGCTGCACACCAAGACCAACTCGGCCATCTACTACCAGCACCTGAACCTGGGGGACGCCACGCGCACAGGCACCGACGGTCGCCAGCTGTTCTACCGAGCCGAGGGCTACAACGGCGGCGCCGCTGCCTTTGCCGGATCGTGCTGGAACAGCAACGGCACGCCCATCACGAATGGCGCTTGCGCCACGCCAACGGGCCAGTCGCGCACCCGCGCGCTGAGCAACGCGCGCTTCAACAACGTGCTGCTGGCCAAGGAAACCAGCCTGGGTGGCGGCGATGCCATCACGCTGTCGATCGGGCAGCCGTCGACGGCCGGCTTCGGCTGGAGCCTGGCCTACACCAAGACCACGGCCAAGGAAGTCAGCCCGCTGACCTCATCCACCTCGGGTTCGAACTGGAGCAACCGAAACATCTTCAACCCGAATGAAGAAGTCGAGTCCAACTCCAACTACCTGGTGAAAGACCGCATCAGCGCCAGCCTGAACTGGTCCAAGGCCTTCGTCGGCACCTACCGCACCAGCGTGGGCGTGTTCTACGAGGGCCGCCGCGGCAAGCCTTACAGCTGGACGTACCTGAACGACCTGAACGGTGATGGCATCGGCGGTAACGACCTGATGTACATCCCGTCCGCACCGGGCTCCGGCGAAGTGGTCTTCCGCGGCCGCAGCGCTACCGAAACGCCGGCCCAGGCGGAAGCAGCGTTCTGGGATGTCGTCAATGGCAACGCCGGGTTGGCTTCAGCCAAGGGCGGGTTGGTCGGTCGCAACAACAACTACGCGCCCTGGGTCAACAACTTCGACGTGCGCCTGAGCCAGGAACTGCCCGGCTTCTACAAGGACCACAAGGTGAGCTTCACCTTCGACATCCTCAACTTCGGCAACCTGCTGAACAAGAAGTGGGGCCGCATCGACGAGATCGGCTTCCCGTCCAACCGCAGTTTCGTCAACTACGCTGGGCTTGATGCGAGCGGCAAGTACATCTACACCCTGGGCTCGACCGAAGACTACGTGACCCGCCAGGCCTCGGGCGAAAGCCAGTGGGCGGTGCAGGCAACGTTGCGCTATTCCTTCTGACCCGCGCCGGTTTCAACAAAAAGGGCGGCCCGATCGGGCCGCCCTTTTTTCCTTGCAGGCTGCGACGCTGCCTACAGCTTTGCGCGCACCCATGCAGCCACAGACGCGAGTGCCGCAGGCAGCGCCGCCGCGTCGCTGCCACCGGCCATCGCCAGGTCGGCCTTGCCACCGCCCTTTCCACCCACCTGCTGAGCGACGAAGTTGACGAGCTCACCGGCCTTGATCCGCCCCATCACGTCGGCCGTGGCACCTGCGGCCAATTGCACCTTGCCGCCGTCCACCGCCGCCAGCACGATGGCGGCGCTCTTGAGCTTGTCCTTGAGCTTGTCCATCGTCTCGCGCAGCGCCTTGGCGTCAGCGCCTTGCAGCATCGCAGCGACGACCTTCACGCCGTTCACATCGACCGCCTGCGTCAGCAGTTCGTCACCCTGTGACGAAGCCAGTTTGCTCTTCAGCGCTTCCACTTCTTTCTCCAGCGCGCGCACGTGGTCCAGCACCGCAGCCACGCGGCCGGGCACTTCAGCAGGCGTGGCTTTCAGCGTGCCGGCCAGGCCGTTGACGCTGCCTTCCAGCTGCTGCAGGTAGGCCAGCGCGTTGCCGCCGGTGACGGCTTCAACGCGCCGGATTCCGGCTGCCACGCCGCTTTCGCCCACGATCTTGAAGAGGCCAATGTCACCCGTGCGCTGCACGTGCGT
>JANMKK010000130.1:0-3020 GCA_031372005.1 Rubrivivax sp. | reverse complement strand
GCGGCGTACCACGGTCCCGGCACCTGCACCTTTTACGGCACCGCCAACAGCAACCAGATGCTGCTGGAAGCGATGGGCCTGCACGTGCCCGGTGCGGCCTTCGTCCACCCCCATGCGGGCCTGCGCGAGGCACTGACGCGTGAGGCGGTGCGCACGGCACTGGCCATCACGTCGCGCGGTGAGCGCTTCACGCCCATCGGCCGGCTGGTTGACGAAAAAGTCATCGTCAACGCGATGGTGGCCCTGCTGGCCACCGGCGGCAGCACCAACCACCTGATCCACTGGGTGGCCGTGGCGCGCGCGGCCGGCATCGTCATCGACTGGACCGACTTTGCGGACCTGTCCGCCACGACCCCCTTGTTGGCCCGCGTGTACCCGAATGGCAGCGCTGACGTGAACCAGTTCCAGGCCGCTGGCGGCCCCGGCTTCGTGCTGCGCGAATTGATGGACAGCGGTGGCCTGCACCGCGACGTGGCCACGGTCAGCGCGCGCGGCATGGCGGCGTACACCGAGGTGCCCATGTTGAACAGCGCGGGCTTGTGCTGGACGAGCCTGCCCACTGCGCCCGGCGACAGCAGCATCCTGCGCCACGCCGCAGAGCCCTTCTCGCCCAGCGGCGGCTTGAAGCTGTTGCAGGGCAACCTGGGCCGCAGCGTGATGAAGACATCCGCCGTGCCCGATGACCGCCACACCGTCGAAGCACCCGCACTCGTCTTCAACAGCCAGGAGGCGCTGCTGGCCGCCTTCAAGGCCGGTGTGCTGGAGCGCGATTTCGTCGCCGTCGTGCGTTTCCAGGGCCCGCGCGCCAACGGCATGCCCGAGCTGCACAAACTGACGCCACCGCTGGCCGTGTTGCAGGGCAAGGGTTTCAAGGTGGCACTCGTCACCGACGGCCGCATGAGCGGCGCCAGCGGCAAGGTGCCAGCAGCCATCCACGTCAGCCCCGAAGCGCTGGCTGGCGGGCCGCTGTCGAAGGTGCGCGACGGCGACGTCATCCGTGTCGATGCCGATGCGGGCGTGCTGCAGGCGCTGGTGGACGACGCCACCTGGGCCGCCCGCGAAAGCGCCACGCTCGACACCGGGCAGGCAGACATCCATGCCCATGACCTGGGCCGCGAGCTCTTCGCCGGCATGCGGCGCAACGTCAGCAGCGCCGAAGAAGGCGCCATCACCTGGGCGTAAACCCTGGCTGTGAGCCTTGGCCGTGGGCCTAGGCTGCAAACATTCAGACCACCATGAACAACACCCTTGAACTCATCGCCCTTGGCCCCGTCATCCCGGTCATCGTGATCCAGCGCCTGGCAGATGCCGTGCCGCTGGCGCAGGCGCTGGTGAATGGCGGCGTGCGGGTGCTGGAAGTGACCATGCGCACACCCGTGGCGTTAGCCGCCATCGAAGCCATTGCGCGCGCCGTGCCGGAGGCCATCGTCGGTGCCGGCACCCTCCGCAGCGCGGCCGATGCGCGCGCGGCCAAGGACGCCGGCAGCATCTTCGCCGTCAGCCCCGGCTACACCGAAGCCGTGGGCGCCGCCTGCCGCGCCGCCAGCCTGCCGCTGCTGCCGGGCGTGGCCAGCGCCAGCGAAGTGATGGCCGCGCAAGCGGGCGGCATCCACTTCCTGAAGTTCTTCCCGGCCACTGCGGCCGGTGGCATCCCGATGCTGAGCGCGCTGGCGGGGCCCTTCCCCGACGTGGTGTTCTGCCCCACGGGCGGCATCACGGCAGACACGGCGGCGCAGTTCCTGGCGCTGCCGAACGTGAAGGTCTGCGGCGGTTCCTGGCTGACGCCGCAGGACGCGGTGCTGGCGGGGGACTGGGCGCGCATCACGCAACTGGCGCGGGCCACCTTCGCGTTGCGGCTGTAGTTGCGGCTGTAGTTGCGGCTGCAGTTGCGGTTGCGGTTGCAGTTGCGGCCGAACTTGCGGCCGAACTTGCGGCGGCCCTCAGTCCGCGCGTTCGATCAACTCGATCTTGTAGCCGTCCGGGTCGGTGATGAAGGCGATGATGGTGCTGCCGCCTTTCACCGCACCCGGCTCGCGCGTGATCGCGCCGCCCAGCGCGGCAGCGCGTTCACGCACCGCCGTGCAAGTGGCGGCCACGTCCGCCACGCCAATGGCGATGTGGCCGAAGGCAGTGCCGATCTCATAGGCCTCGACGCCGTAGTTGAAGGTCAGTTCGATCTCGGCGTGTTCGGGGTTGCGGCCGTAGCCTACAAAGGCCAGGTCGTACTTCTGGTCCGGCCGCTGCGTCGTGCGCAGCAGCGTCATGCCGAGCACCTGGGTGTAGAAGTCGATGGATCGTTGCAGCTGGCCAACGCGCAGCATGGTGTGCAGGAGTTTCATGGGTCGGGTCCAGGCAGGAGCGGCACATGCCGCAGGGGCTTTGAGGGTAGCGGTTCGCGGCAGCCTGCAGCCGCGCAGGCGGCGTATTCGTACCTGTCCAACTTTGACCATGGCACCGCCGCGCGCGACGCCAGTGGCCTGCTGGCTGCAGACTTGGGCGTGGGCGGCCTGAAGTACAACAACCGGGGTGGTGGTGCCACCGAAGTCAGCACTGCCGGCAGCGACTTCGGCGGCCCGCAGTTGCGCGCTGATGGCGATGGGCCTGGTGGCCTTGGGCGCCGTGGGCGTCTTTGTGCGCCGCCGCCGCGCCTGAGGCGGACGCAGCGCACCGCGCTGCTCCAACACTGAAAGCGCCGGTTGCAGAAACCGGCGCTCTTTTTACACCGGCACGGTGTAGTTCAGCGTCATCCGCCCACCATCCACCACCACGATCTCACCCGTGACGTAACTGGCTGCGTTACTGAGCAGAAAGGCCACCACGTCGGCGATCTCGCCCGGCTCGCCCAGCCGCTTCATCGGCGTGCGGCTCATGATGCGCAACTTGGCTTCGTCACTCGTCAGCACCGCGCTGCGCGCCAGTTCGGTGGCGATGGTGCCCGGCGCCACCGCGTTGACGCGCACGCCCTGGTCGGCCAGCGACAGTGCCATCACGCGCGTGAGCTGGTTGATGGCGCCTTTGCT
>JANMKK010000125.1:0-4413 GCA_031372005.1 Rubrivivax sp. | reverse complement strand
GGGATGCGAATCTGCTTGCTGGGCTTGCGCTTGGCGTCTTCGCCGTCGGTCTTGTCGTCGACGCGCAACCAGTCGTGCTGGCGCCGCAGGACTTCGGGCAACAGCACCTGCAGGTCGGGGTGCAGGTGCGACTGCACCAGGCGGCAACTGCCGCAGCGGCCGCACGGCGCGGTTTTGCGGCTGCCATCACTCTTGTCCAGACCTTCACACAGCCACGCCTGCGCCAGCGTCAGCGCGAAGGGCAGCACGCCAATCCCCTCGCTGCCGTGAAGCAGCAGCGCGTGCCCGCGCTGGGTGGCCAGCACGTCGGCCAGCGGGCCGGCCAGCCATGGCAGGGGCAGTGCCCCGGTGTCGTCAGCAACCATCGTCAACCACGATGGTCACCACCCGCCTCGGCTGATCAGCGCGGCTTCGATCTGCTGCCACACAGCGTCGCGCTCGGCCCGGGCGTCGATGCGCACAAATCGCTCTGGCTGCTGCAAACGGCGGCGTTCGTAGCCCGCGATGGCGCGCTCGAAAAAGGCGCTGTCCTGGGCTTCAAAGCGGTCGGGTGTGCGCACCGCGCTGCGCCGTGCAGCCGCCGTGGTGGCGGGCAGGTCAAACCACAGCGTCAGATCAGGCTGGCGGCCTTGCTGGACCCAGCGTTCCAGCTGCGTCAGCACCGCAAGGTCAAAACCGCGCCCGCCGCCCTGATAGGCGAAGCTGGCGTCGGTGAAGCGGTCGCACAGCACCGTGGCGCCGCGTTCCAGCGCCGGCACGATGCGCTGTACGAGGTGGTCGCGCCGAGCGGCAAAGACCAGCAACGCTTCGGTCAGCGGGTCCATCGGCTGGTGCAGCACAATTTCTCGCAGGCTTTCCGCCAGTGGCGTGCCGCCCGGTTCGCGGGTTAGCACCACATTGTGGCCACGGCCGCGCAGCCAGGCTGCAAGGGCTTCGATGTGGGTGCTCTTGCCCGCGCCGTCGATCCCTTCCACGGTGATGAAGCGGCCTGGCTTCACAGGGTTCATGGAAAGGGGCTCACGAGCCGCCGCGCTGGTATTTGTTCACTGCCCGATTATGGTCGGCCAGCGTCTCGCTGAAGACGCTGCTGCCGTCACCCCGGGCCACGAAGTACAGCGCCTTGGTGGGCTGCGGCCGCACGGCAGCGCGCAGTGAAGCCATGCCCGGCAGCGCGATGGGCGTGGGCGGCAGGCCGCCGCGCGTGTAGGTGTTGTACGGCGTGTCGGCCAGCAGGTCGCGCTTGCGCAGGTTGCCGTCAAAGCTGGCGCCCAGGCCGTAGATCACGGTCGGGTCGGTCTGCAGCAGCATGCCGATGCGCAAGCGGTTGACGAAGACGCCGGCGACCAGCCCGCGGTCTGCCGCCGTGCCGGTTTCTTTCTCGACGATCGACGCCAGCGTCAGCGCCTCGGCGGCGTTTTTCAGCGGCGTGTCGGCTGCGCGTTCGGCCCAGATGTCGGCAAGCCGCTTCTGCAGTGCCAGGTGCGCGCGGCGCAGCACGGTGAGGTCGCTGACACCGCGGCTGTAGACATAGGTGTCGGGGAAGAAGCGGCCTTCGGCCGGCAGGTCCGGCGCGCCCAGCGCCGCCATCAACTGCGCATCGCTCAAGCCAGCGGTGGTGGGCTTGAGGTGCGGTGCGGCGGCAAGCGCCGCGCGCAATTGCCGCAGCGTCCAGCCTTCAATGAAGCGCACGCGTTCCAGCGTCTCGTCACCCTGCACCATCTTCGCCAGCAGATCACGGGGCGACGTGCCAGCATCGATTTCGTAGCTGCCCGCGCGGATGCGGCGTGCCTGGCCGGACCAGCGGAACCATTCGTACAGCAACCGCGGTGGCGTCTGCACACCGGCGTCCACCCAGGCCTGGGCGACCTCGCGCGGGGTGGCGCCGGCTTCAATGGACAGCTCTGCAGAGGCCCCAGACAGTGGCAACGGCCGGTCCAGCCACCACCAGGCCGCACCGGCGGCGGCGGCCATAACCAGCATGACCAGCAGCGCAACGCCGCCAAGTGCCCGCCACACAAGCTGTGCGTTGGTCGATTTGCCTGTTGATCTGCGCGCCATAGGCGACTCATGATAATCAAGCCATGAGCCCAACCGACCCCACCTTGCCCGCCCTGCACGGCGCCGTTCGGTTGCATGACTGGGGCGTGATCCGCGCCGTCGGCGCCGACAGCCTGAAGTTCCTGCATGGCCAGATGACGCAGGACTTTGAGCACCTCGGCAGCGGCAGCGCCCGCCTGGCGGGTTTCTGCTCGGCCAAGGGCCGGCTGCTGGCCACCTTTGTTGCCTGGCGCCGCGGCGACGACGAGGTGCTGCTGGCCTGCAGCGCCGACGTGCTGCCAACTGTCCTGAAGCGCCTGTCGATGTTTGTGCTGCGCGCCAAGTGCAAGCTCAGCGACGCCAGCGCCGACGTGCCGCTTTGGGGCGTGGCGGGACCGCTCGAACAGATCGCGGCTGGCGCTGCGGTGTGGGACCGTGTTGTGGAGGGCGAAGGCGAGGTGATCCGTCTGCCGGATGCTCAGGCCGCAGGCCAAGCCGTCCAGCGCTGGCTGTGCGCGGGCCGCCAACCACCCGCAACGGAAAACCTGGAAATGACCACCTGGCTTGGCCTGGAAGCCAGCAGCGGCGTCGCCCGCGTGGTGGCAGCGACGGTCGATCAGTTTGTGCCGCAGATGGTGAACCTGGAACTCGTGGGCGGCGTCAACTTCCAAAAAGGGTGCTACCCAGGACAGGAGATCGTGGCGCGCAGCCAATACCGGGGCACGCTGAAGCGGCGGGCGCAGGTGGTGGGCAGCGCGGCGCTGCTGCAGGCCGGGCAGGAAATCTTCCACGACGCCGACCCTGGACAGCCCGCAGGCCGCGTCGTGCTGGCGGGCACGCTGCCCGGCAGCGGGCCGGTCGCTCTGGTTGAACTGAAACTGGCTCCGTTGGACGCTGGCACGCTGCACGCGGGTGCGGCTGACGGGCCGCTGCTGCAACTGGGCGCCCTGCCCTACGCGATTCCCACCGAAGTGGCCTGAACGGCGGCGCTTACAACACCCGCCGCATGGCCTGGTGCATCACGCCGGCTTCTTCGAACACGGCGCCCTGCTCTGAAAACCCGGCGCGGCGGTAGAAGCCCACAGCGCTGGTCTGCGCATGCAGCAGCAATTCGCGGTCGCCGCGGTCGCGCGCGGCCGTTGTCAACGCCTGCAGCACGGCAGCGCCATGGCCGGCGCCGCGCACGCTGGCCAGGGTGGCCATGCGGCCAATCTTGGCCACGCCACCTTCAGCCTTCAGCAAGCGGCCACTGGCCAAGGGCACGCCAAAGCGGTTGAAGGCCAGCGCATGCAGAGCGCTGACGTCGGCCGCGTCGCACATCAGGTCGGCGGCAATGCCTTGCTCGGCCGCAAACACGGCATGGCGGATGTGCCGCGCCGCGGCGCCCTGCGCAGCCCAGTCGCCCACCTGCACATCCAGCATCGGCTCGCGGGCCTCAAAGCCCATGAACACCGCGCGCAGTGCGGGCGGCACGGGGCGGCTGGTTTGCGTGGCGGGGTCGGCAAAGACGTAGACCAGTTCGCCCTGCACCAGTCGCTGTTCACCGCGAAACACGGCGGCATGGAAAACCAGCGATGAATTGCCGATTCGTCCGCAGCGGATGCCCACCGACAGCTGGTCGTCATAACGCGCCGAGCCCTCGTATTCCAGCGTCGCCTTGCGGACGTACAGGTCGCCCTGCAGCTGCACCATGGTGTCGTGGTACGGCATTGCCAGCGCGCGCCAGTAGCCAGCGACGGCGGTGTCGATGTACGTCAGGTAGTGGCCGTTGAAGACGATCTTCTGCATATCGACTTCAGACCAGCGCACACGCAAGGGTTCAAGAAATCGGAAGTTGTTTCGCTGCATGTGGGGCCGCTGAGAGTGGACGAATGGCAGTCGGTTGGCGCCCGGTCCGCAGGTCGGCTGTCCGGGCGAAGAGACTGGTCTGATGGGCCCTCGAGAGCATACTTTCAGGCCCGATCACCTTGACTGTCATCCCACCATGGCCCGCATCCTCTACCTGACGCAGATCGACATCGACTTCGGCGCCGTGCGCTTGCTGGCTGAAGAATGCCAGCGCACCGGCATGACGCGGCCACTGGTCGTCAGCGACGCGGGGGTGCGCGCGGCGGGTGTGCTGCAGAAGGCGCTGGATGCGCTGGCCGACCTGCCGCACGCCGTCTTCGACGCCACCCCGCCCAACCCCACCGAAGCCGCCGTGCGCGCCGCCGTCGCCGTCTACAACCGTGAAGGCTGCGACGGGCTGATCGCCGTCGGCGGTGGCTCCAGCATCGACCTGGCCAAGGGCGTGGCCATCGCCGCCACGCACGAAGGGCCGCTGAAGACCTACGCCACCATCGAAGGCGGCAGCCCGAAGATCACGGGCCGCGTGGC
>JANMKK010000088.1:0-4029 GCA_031372005.1 Rubrivivax sp. | reverse complement strand
GGCGAAGGCAGCAAGTCCAAGGCCTGGAAGGACATCTGGGGCTGCGGCCAGGGCATCGGCGCCGTCAAGGCCGTGGTGCCAGTGGCGCAGATGGTGGCGCGGCTGCGCACCGAACTGCAGGCTGCGCGGCAGCGGCTGGCGGTGCCCGCCTGAGGCACGGGCCACTCGGCATGGCCGGCGCTATGCTTCTGCCATGAACACCTTCATCAAGCGATCGCTGGCTGCGCTCATGGGCGCCGCGCTGCTTTCAAGTTGTGCCGGCGTCAACATTGGCGTCGGCCTGCCGATTGGGCGCTACGGCGGCATCAGTGTGGGTGGCACGGTACCGGTGCCGAGCAAGGCGCCTGCGCCGGCTGCTTCGGCAGCGTCCGCTGCCGTTCCCAACACCGCACCGTGAGTCCCACGCGCCAAGCGCTCGTCAACGCGCGGCTGTTCGACAGCGCCAGCGGCCTGCTGCGGCCGCACAGCACCATCGTCATCGAAGGCGAGCGCATCGTCGCTGTCACGCAGGAGCCGATGCGGGTGGACGATGCGACCGTCATCGATGCAGGCGGCCGTGTCGTGATGCCGGGGCTGATCGACGCCCACGTGCATGTGGTGGCGGCGTCGCACGATCTTGTCGGCTTGGCGCTGCAGCCGGCCTCACTCGTCGGCGCGCAGTCCAGCCACATCATGCGCGGCATGCTGCAACGCGGCTTCACCACCGTGCGTGACGCGGCGGGTGCCGACTTCGGGTTGCAAGAGGCGGTGGCGCGGGGTTTGTACGAAGGCCCGCGACTCTTCATCGCCGGCTTTCCGATCAGCCAGACCGGCGGCCATGCGGACATGCGCCCCAAAGGTGTGGGCGGCGGAAGGTCAGGGTCCAGCATGTTCTGCAGCTGCGCTGGCCTGGGCCTTGTGGGCGCCATTGCCGACGGCGTGGGCGAGGTGCGGCGTGCGGTGCGCGAGCAGGTGCGCAACGGCGCCAATCACATCAAGATCATGGCCGGCGGCGGTGTCAGCAGCCCGACCGACCCCATCGACGGCACGCAGTTCAGCGTTGAAGAACTGCGCGCCGCAGTGGAAGAAGCCGAAGCCGCCAACCTCTACGCGCTGGCCCATGCCTATTCGCCGCGCGCCGTGACGCGCGCCGTTCAAGCCGGTGTGCGCAGCATCGAACACGGCAACCTCATCGACGAGGCGACAGCGCGCCTCATGAAGACCCACGGCACCTACCTTGTGCCCACGCTGTCGACCTACGCTGCGCTGGCCGATGAAGGGCAGCGCCTGGGCTGGTCGGCTGCCATGCTGGACAAGCTGCAGGACGTGCAGAGCCGCGGGCTTGAGGCCGTGAAGATCGCACGCGCTGAAGGTGTGCCGGTGGTCTTCGGTACCGACCTGCTGGGCCACATGCACGCGCGCCAGTCGGGTGAATTTGCGCTGCGTGCAGGCGCACTTTCGCCGGTGGAAATTCTGCAAAGCGCCACCATCACCGCCGCCCGGCTGATGCGGCAGGACAGCCACATCGGCCAGCTCATGCCCGGCGCGTTTGCCGACCTGCTGGTGGTGGACGGTGACCCGACGCAAGAGCTGTCGATGCTGGCCGACCCTGCGCGCGGCATCCGGCTGCTGATGCAGGGCGGGCGCACGGTGCGCAGCAGCCTGGCCGCCTGAGGTTCCAGCGGTCGCCATGAAAAGGGGGCCGCGTGCGGCCCCCTTTTCAGTTTCTGGCGTGGGCTCGATCAGCGCATGGTCGTAAAGCGCGCTTCGGGCCGGTCGTCCGATCGGTGCACGGTGCTGACGCTGGCCTTCATCACCCACGGCCTGATCTGGTGGTGCAGCGGAATCAGCAGCACTTCGTCCTTCAGGCGCACCAGGCTGTCGTGAATCATGGCGTTGCGCTTGGCGATGTCGGTTTCGGTCTTCATGGCGTCCACCAGCTTGTCCAGTGCCGGGTCGCTGACGCGCGAGAAGTTGAAGTTGCCGTCGGCGCCGCTGGTGCGCGTGCGCGCCAGTGACTGCACTGCATATTGACCATCATAGGTCGCGACACCCCAGCCCAGCAGGTACATCGAGCTGTCGAAGTTCTGCACCTTCTGGATGAAGGTGGCCATGTTCTCCGACGCCAGGTCCACCTTCACGCCGATGCGAGCCCACATAGCAATGACTGCCTGGCAAATCTTCTCGTCGTTGACGTACCGGTTGTTGGGGCAGTTCAAGCGGAACTCGAAGCCGTTCGGGTAACCGGCATCGGCCAGCAGTTTTTTCGCCTTCGCGACATCGGCCTTCAGGGGTGCGTCAAGCGCCTTGTCATAGCCGTTGACGCCGGGCGCGACCATCATGCCCGCAGGCACCGACATGCCGCGCATGATGCTGCGCTTGATGGCTTCGCGGTCGATCGCCACGCTGAGCGCTTCGCGCACACGCTTGTCCTTGAAGGGGTTCTTGCCCTTGACGTTGCTGTACTTCAGCTCAGCGCTTCCGAGATCAGGAGCCAGGTAGATGGTGCGCACTTCGGGGCCGTCGATGACCTTGAGCTTCTTGTCGGCGCGCAGGCGGTCGATGTCCTGGGTGGGCACGTCCGTCAGCATGTCCACGTCGCCCGACAGCAGTGCGGCCACGCGCGTGGCCTCGGCCTTGATGGGCGTGTACACGACCTGGCTCACGTTGCCGGTGGGCTTGCTCCACCAAGCGTCATTGCGCGCCATCATGATGCGCTGCTCGGGCTGCCAGCTCAGGATGCGGTAGGCGCCCGTGCCCATGACATTGCGCGAAGCGAAGTTCTCTTCTTTCGCCTTGTAGTCCTGGACGCTCGTGGTCTTGTTCTTCTCCGACCAAGCCTTGCTCATGATGCGGAAATCGATGATGTTGCGCAGCAACAGCGGGTTGGCTGCCGAGAGGATCACGTCCACCGTGTGGTCGTCGATCTTCTTGATGTCGGCGATGCCGGTGACGTAGATCTGCATCGTGCCCTGCGGCTGCTTGATGCGGCCGAAAGAGAACACCACGTCGTCGGCGGTGAAGGGCGTGCCGTCGTGGAATTTGACGCCCTTGCGCAGATCAAAGCGCACCTGTGTCGGGCTGATGGTCGTCCACTTGGTGGCCAGTGACGGTTCGACCTCGTAGGTGGCGCTGTAGCGCGTCAGGCCTTCATAGGCGTGCATGAGGATGGCGTTGGTAGTCGCATGGTTCTGCGAATGCGGGTCCATCGTCAAGATGTCGTTTTGCGCCGCCCAGCGCAGGGTTTGTGCGTGCGCGGGCAGTGCTGTCATGGCAGTGAATGCGGTCGTGATGGCCGCAGCCGCCAACAGGGCTTTGAGGGTCATGGGGTGGTCCTTGAAGAGAACTGTGTAACCCACCATCGTAGGTGCAGTGCTGCTTTCGCCTCTTCGGGGAAACGCCGGGGCCACGCTGGCGATGGTTCAGCCGACCTGCAGGTCCGAGTCGCAGCCCTTGGCCGCCGCGATCCAGCGCCGGGCCAGCGCCGCAGCCGCGCGCGCCGGCAGCCACGGCAGCCAGCGTGTGGGCTCTGCCAGCGCGCCGCAGAGGTAGCGCTGGTCTGGTTCATCCCAGCTCAACGCCACGCAGGCGCCTTGTCGGCGGCGCGACAGCCAGATGCCCAGCGGGCAGGGCGCGGCAGCACAGCAGACGCCGCAGCCATTGCAAGGGCTTCCGGTGCCGGGCTTGGGCGGCGCCTGCGGGTGCAGCAGGATCACACGCTGCGCCTCAAGGTGCGGTATTGGTTGTGGCATGCAATCCACAGTCTGCGGGCTGCCGCATGGCCATTGCCAGCAGAACAGCGCTGTGGAACCCGCTCAATTCAAGCCATGGGCTGGGCGAAGCGCGGTGCTAAAGTCTCGCCCTTGATTCAAGTCGGTCCTTCCCGTCCCCTTGCTGATGTCAGTTGATGCAGCAAGGCGGGTCGCTAGTCCGCCAACCGGTGCAGCCGGGACGCGGAAGGTTGTTGAACCCATCCGTGCACCAGCAGACCTGGGGCAAAAGGTGAGCGAAAGATGATGCAGCAATACAGGGCCAATTCGTACCTGTTCG
>JANMKK010000080.1:0-12600 GCA_031372005.1 Rubrivivax sp. | reverse complement strand
GGCGCTGCAGCAGGTCTGGCGACGTCACGGCGATGCGGTCCCGGGCCTGGCCTTCTACTTGGCCGGTGCCGACCCGCATGAAAACGACCGCCTGGGCCGGCTCAAGATCAGTTCAGCGGGTCTGGCGGAACGCGACCGCCGCGTGCTGGCGGCGCTGCGAGAAAGGCGCATCCCGGTGGCGCTGTCCATGGCCGGTGGTTACGGCCGTGACGTGGCAACGACGGTGGCCGTGCACCGCAAGACGCTCGAGCTGGCGCTGGCGTCGTGGCACGCCTGGCGGGCGGTGGAACAATCGGCTGCATGACAACGTCATCGACCCCGCCATCGACCCCGCCATCGACCGCACCGTTGAGCACGCAATCAACCACGCCATCGACCGCGCGTCCCCAGCCCTTGCCGCGTGCGCACTTCTTGCACTTTCAGGCCGTGACCACCCGGTGGATCGACAACGACCTGTACGGCCACCTCAACAACGTCGTCCACTACAGCCTCTTCGACACCGCCGTCAACCGCATGCTCATCGAAGCCGGCGTGCTGGACATCCATGGCGGCAGCGTGATCGGCCTCGTCGTGCACACGCAGTGCCACTACTTCGACAGCATCCGTTTCCCGCAGGCCGTGCAAGTGGGGCTGTGTGTGGCGCAGCTGGGCCGCTCCAGCGTGCGCTACGAGCTAGGCCTCTTCGCGGGCGATTCGCCATTCGCCGCTGCGCTGGGACAATTCACGCATGTGTATGTGGACCGCGAAACGCGGCGCCCGGTTGATCTGCCCCACGCCTTGCGCCGTGCACTTGAACCCCTGACCCTGAGCCTATGACCATCACGCCCGACATCACGCCCCACATCGCGCCCGACGCCACCGCCGCCGCAGACGCCGCCATCACGTCGCGCCGATCGATCCGAGCCTTCCTGCCCACGCCGGTGCCACGTGCAGACATCGAAGCGTTGCTCGCCGTGGCTGCGCGCGCGCCTTCGGGCACCAACACGCAGCCCTGGCAGGTGCATGTGCTGACGGGCCAGGCCAAGGACAAGCTGTCGCGCGAGATTCGCGCCGCCTACGACGACCCCGAGGAACGCGCGCGCCACACCGAGCTTTACGCCTACTACCCCACCGAATGGCGCAGCCCCTACATCGACCGCCGCCGCAAGGTCGGCTGGGACCTGTATTCCCTGCTCGGCATCGGCAAGGCAGACAAGGCGCGCATGCATGAACAGCACGCGCGCAACTACGCTTTCTTCGGCGCGCCGGTGGGGCTGATGTTCACCATCGACAGCGTCATGCAGCAGGGCAGCTGGCTCGACTACGGCATGTTCCTGCAGAGCGTGATGGTGGCTGCTCGCGCACGCGGACTGGACACCTGCCCGCAGGCCGCGTTCACGCAGTTCCACCGCATCATCGCGAAGCACCTCCAACTGTCCGACACGCAGACCCTGGTCTGCGGCATGTCGCTGGGCTACGCCGACCCGGCTGCGACGGAGAACACGCTGCACACCGAACGTGAGCCTGTCTCCGGCTTTGTCCGCTTCCTGGAGTAGCTCGGGCTTCAGCCTTGCCCCAGCAAGCTGTTCATAAAATGAACGGTGGCGCCAAACGCCGGGATGGAACAGGTAGAGACCTCATGACACTGTTTTCTCCAGGCACAGTGGCGCAGTCTGCGGCGCTGGGCGCCGTGCTCAGCGCGCTGCCCGCCGTGGCCCTTGCGGCCGAGCAGGGTGCAGCATTTGCCGGCCCGCAGATCGGCCCGGTGCCGCTGGAGTTCCTGCTCTTCGCGTGTGTGCTGGCCGCCGTGGCAGTGTTCCATGCGCGCACGCTGCAGATTGCGGTGGCGGGTGCCATCACCATCGCCCTCTACAAGATCCTGTTCTCTCCGTTCAGATTCGGGCCCGGCGCCGCTGGCTTCGTGTCGCACTTGGGGCACGAGTGGGTGATTCTGGTCAACCTCTTGGCTCTGCTGCTGGGCTTTGCGCTGCTGGCCGACCTGTTCGAGAAGAGCGAAGTGCCCGCTGTGCTGCCGCGCTTCATGCCCGACGGCTGGAAGGGCTGCTTCGTGCTGCTGGTGCTGGTGTTTGTGCTGTCGAGCTTTCTTGACAACATCGCCGCAGCCATGATCGGTGGCGCGGTGGCGCACACGGTGTTTCGCGGCAAGGTGCACATCGGCTACCTGGCGGCCATCGTGGCGGCGTCCAATGGCGGCGGCGCTGGCAGCGTGGTGGGCGACACCACCACCACCATGATGTGGATCGCCGGCGTGCCGCCCACCGAGGTGCTGGAAGCCTTCATCGGCTCGGGCCTTGCGCTGTTCATCTTCGGCATTCCGGCGGCGTTTCAGCAGCAGGGCTATTCGCCGATTCAGAAGGATGCCAGCGCGCAATCGCACATCGACTGGGTTCGGGTCGGCATCGTCGGCTTCATCCTCGCGTCGGCCGTGGTGGTGAACGTGGGGGTCAACACCCGCTACACGGCGCTGGCAGACGCTTTCCCCTTCCTGGGCGCGGCCGTGTGGGCCGCCATCCTCGTCTGCACGTGGCTGCGCCAGCCCAACTGGAGCCTGCTGCCGGGCGCGGCGAAGGGTGCGGTATTTTTGCTGTCGCTGGTGCTGTCGGCGTCGATGATGCCGGTGGAGCAATTGCCCGCCGCGTCCTCGCCAACGGCATTCGGCCTCGGCTTTCTGTCGGCCGTGTTCGACAACATCCCGCTCACCGCGCTGGCGTTGAAGCAGGGCGGCTATGACTGGGGCTTCCTGGCCTACGCGGTAGGCTTTGGTGGGTCGATGATCTGGTTCGGTTCCTCGGCCGGCGTGGCGCTGTCCGGCATGTACCCCGAAGCGCGGTCGGTGGGCCTGTGGCTGCGCCACGGCTGGCATGTGGCGCTGGCCTACGTGATCGGCTTCGGCGTCATGCTGGTGCTGATCGGTTTCCACCCCGGCGCGGTGCTCAAGGGCAGCGTGTCGGCTCCTGTCGCCGCCCCTGCAACTGCCGTCTTGCCAGCAAAACCATGAACAAGCCTGAAGTCCTCGTCGCCCGCGCCGTGTTCCCCGAAGTGGTGTTGCGCTTGCGCGAACACTTCCTGGTGGAAGACAACCCCGGCGACCATATCCACAGCAAGGCCGAGCTCATCGATCGGCTGCAGGGCAAACAAGGCGCCTTCACCGCCGGCAGTGACCGCATCGACGCCGAGGTGCTGGCGGCCTGCCCGCAACTGCGTGTGGTGTGCAACATGGCCGTGGGCTACAACCACTTTGACATCAACGCCTGCACCGCAGCGGGCGTGCTGGCCACCAACACGCCCGATGTGCTGACCGAAACCACGGCCGATTTCGGCTTTGCACTGATGATGGCCGCCGCACGCCGCATCGCAGAGAGCGAACACTTCCTGCGCCGCGGCGAATGGACACGCTGGTCTTACGACATGTACAACGGCGGCGACGTGCACGGCACCACGCTGGCCATCCTGGGCATGGGGCGCATCGGCCAGGCGATTGCACGGCGCGGCGCCCTGGGCTTTGGCATGCAAGTGATCTATCACAACCGCAGCCGCCTGGCGCCTGAGCAGGAAGCACCCCTCGGCGCGCGTTTCGTCGACAAGGCGACGCTGCTGCGCGAGGCCGACCACCTGGTGTTGGTGCTGCCGTACTCGCCACAAAGCCACCATGCGATTGGCGCGGCAGAACTAGCGCAAATGAAGCCCACGGCCACGCTGACGAACGTGGCGCGCGGTGGCATCGTCGATGACGCAGCGCTGGCCGCAGCGCTGCGCGACAAGCGCATTGCCGCTGCGGCGCTGGACGTCTTTGAAGGCGAACCCAGCGTCCACCCGGACCTGCTCGCCGTGCCCAACGTTGTGCTCACCCCGCACATCGCCAGCGCCACGGTGGCGACGCGCCGCGCAATGGCCGACCTGGCAGCCGACAACCTGATCGCGGTCTTGACTGGCGGCGTTGCACCCACACCCATCAACCCCGAGGTGCTGACCCGCATGCGGCATTCCGCAGCGTGACCGCCATCGGGCTGTGACAATCAGCCTGATGGCCGACTGGATCCTCTTCTCACTGCTGGCATTGCTGTGCCTGAACCTGGTCTTGCTGCTGTGGCTGGTGCTGCGCCCGCAGAACGCCGGCCCCGCGCGCGAGGTGGAGCGGCTGGAACGCGAGCTGCGCGACGAGCTGGGCCGTCAGGGCCAGGGCACGCGCGCCGACCTGTCCAGCTTCCAGCAGATGCTGCTGACGCAGAGCGGCGACGTGGCGCGCACACAGAACGAGCAGATCGACGCCTTTCGCGTGCAACTGGCAGCCACGCAGCAACAGACCGACGCCGCGCTGCGCCGCTTCAGCGACACGCTGGCCGAGCAGCTGCGCCTGCTGTCCGACGGCAATGAGCGGCGCCTGGGTGAGATGCGGCTGGCTGTCGAAACGCGCCTGGCGTCACTGCAGGAGGGCAACGAGAAGAAGCTCGAACAGATGCGCGCCACGGTCGATGAAAAGCTGCATGCCACGCTGGAACAGCGCCTTGGCGAGAGCTTCAAGCAAGTGGCTGACCGGCTGGAGCAGGTGCACAAGGGCCTGGGCGAAATGCAGACACTGGCGCGCGACGTAGGCTCACTCAACCGGGTGCTCACCAACGTCAAGACGCGCGGTGTGTTTGGAGAGGTGCAGCTGGCGGGCATTTTGGAGCAGGTCTTCACGCCCGAGCAGTACGCGACCAACGTGGCCACCGTGCCGGGCAGCAACGACCGCGTGGAGTTTGCGATCCGCCTGCCCGGCAAGGGCCCCGACGGCAGCCACGGTCCGCCGCTGTGGTTGCCCATCGACGCCAAGTTTCCGCGCGAGGACTACGACCGCCTGCTGGACGCCCATGAACGCGCCGACGCGCCCGCGATGGAGGTCCATGCCAAGGCGATCGAGGTCCGGCTGCGGCTGGAAGCGCGCAGCATCCGCGACAAGTACGTGTCGCCACCGCACACCACGGACTTCGCGATCCTCTTCCTGCCCACCGAAGGCCTGTACGCCGAGGCGCTGCGTCGCCCTGGTCTGAGCGAAGCGCTGCAGCGCGAATACAAGGTCATGATGGCTGGCCCCACCACGCTGCTGGCCACGCTGAACAGCCTGCAGATGGGCTTCAGGACGCTGGCGCTGGAGAAGCGGTCGGCCGAGGTGTGGGAAGTGCTGGGCGCGGTGAAAACCGAATTCTCGAAGTTCGGCGACGTGCTGGCGCGGACGAAGAAAAAGCTCGAGGAAGCCGGCAACACCATCGAACAGGCGGAGGTCCGCACCCGCGCCATGGTGCGCCAGCTGCGCAGCGTGGAAGCGCTGCCTGAATCGCGCAGTGCTGAACTGCTGCCGGGGTTGGTGGCGGATGTTGCGCCGGGCACCGAGGCAGATCCGCAGGATGGCTGAATCGGGGCTGCCGGAAGGCGCAGCCAGTACCGCGACCAGCAGCGCAGCCGACGTCGGCTCGGGCCGCATCCTGCTCGCCTTCATCGTCGGCCAGGTGGGCATGCATTCGGCCATGGCGGGCCTGCGCATGGCAGCACCCTTGCAGGCACTGCGCGAGGGTTACAGCGCCTGGTCGGTGGGCTTGCTGCTGGCGCTGTTTGCCGCCGCGCCTGTGGCCAGCGCACTCCACGCGGGTCGTTTGGCGGACCGCCTGGGTTATCACAAGCCGGTGTACCTGTCGGTGGCACTGACGATGGCCGGCGGCGTGCTGGCGGTGCTGTCCACGCTGGTGGCCGGCCCCTTGCACTTCGGCTTGCTGTGCGTGGCCGCCATGGCCATGGGCGCCGGCACCAACACCGGCATGCTGACGATCCAGCGCACGGCGGGCCTGACGGCGCGCGACAGCACCGAGCGCATGCGCATCTTCAGTTGGCTGGGTGTGGCGCCGTCGTTTTCCAACGTGTTGGGGCCAGTGGCAGCCGGTTTCTTGATCGACGGCTTTGGCTTCCGTGCCGCCTATGTGCTGCTCTTGCTGTTGCCGCTGGCCACGCTGGTGTCGGCGCGGCAGGTGCCGCATATGCCACCCGCCGTGCAGGTGGCGCGGCCGCCGGGCCACACCGCCTGGGACTTGCTGAAGCAACCCGGTTTCAAGCGCTTGCTGGTGGTGAACTGGCTGCTGTCGATGTGCTGGGACGTGCACATCTTTGCCGTGCCCGTGCTGGGCCATGAGCGGGGTTTCAGCGCCGGTACCATCGGCCTGATCCTGGGCAGTTTCACGCTGTCGGTGACGCTCGTGCGGCTGCTGCTGCCGCTGCTGGCACACCGCCTGAGTGAACGGGTCGTGCTGCGCAGCGCGATGCTCGCAACGGGCATCGTGTTCAGCCTGTACCCGCTGGCGCCTAACGCTTGGTTGATGGGTGCGTGTGCGCTGCTGCTGGGTGTGCCGCTGGGCAGCGTGCAGCCGATGGTGATGTCGATGCTGCACCACCTGACGCCGGAACACCGTCACGGCGAGGCGCTGGCGCTGCGGTCAATGATGATGAACATTTCCAGCACCGTGATGCCGCTGGTCTTTGGCGCCACGGGCACGCTCGTCGGCGCTGCGCTGCTGTTCTGGGTGGTGGGGGCGGGGGTGGGCGGTGGCTCTGGCCTGGTGCGGCGGCTGCGCAGCAGCGGATGAAGCGTCAGAACCTGATCGTGCCGGAAGGCGGCGCGACGGCGGGGTCGGCCACGCGGGGTTCGGGCGCTGCGGCAGGGGCAGCCGGTGCAGGCGCCCGCGCGGCGGGCGTGGCGCGCTCCACCAGCGTGGTGGGCTCTGGCGGCTGCCAGCCGCGCGGCAGCTTGCTCTCACGCGGGTAGCCGGCGACGTCCAGGTAGTTCGCCCAATCGGTTTCAGACAGGCCGCGCAAAGGCTGCGCACCGATCGTCAGCGCGGGCACCGTGCGGCCACCCACCAAGCGTTCCAGCGCGGCGGCGTCGTCTTCGGTGCTGATGCGGCGTTCGCTGTAGGGGACGCCGCGCTGC
Organism: Rubrivivax sp.; assembly: GCA_031372005.1. Lineage (GTDB taxonomy): Bacteria > Pseudomonadota > Gammaproteobacteria > Burkholderiales > Burkholderiaceae_C > Rubrivivax. Next base: position 5,645 of record JANMKK010000080.1, on the reverse strand, counting down.
TGCAGAAACTTGCGTCCGCTGTCACAGGGCGTGCACTCGGCGCTGGTGTACAGCGTGACCGGGTAACGCTGCACGGCGGCCCGCAATTCAGCCGACAGGCTCACGTCCACCGGGCCGCTGCGGCTGCCTGAACGCGCCAGGGCGGTGATGCGCGCGTTGCTGGTCACGGGCGGGCGGTCGGTGTACGTGGTGCTGCCGTCGGGCGACACCACCTTGTATTGGGCCTGGGCCAGCGTGCACAGTGTGGCCGCCAGTGCAACCAGTGCCAGGTTGGCTGCGCAAAGAGTGGATCGCCGCAGGGTGGATCGCTTCATGGGTGCTTTCAGGGATGCATGACCGAGTCTTCGCAATCTATACGACACCGCCCGCATGCTCAAGGAGACCTTGATGCCGCAGCAGCGCGTCGATCTGCGGGTCGCGTCCGCGAAAGGCGCGGAAGCTTTCCAGCGCGGTGCGGCTGCCGCCCACTTCCAGGATGTCCTGGCGGAAGCGCCGCCCGGTGGCGGGGTCGAAGACGCCGCTTTCTTCAAAGGCGCTGTAGGCGTCGGCTGACAGCACCTGGGCCCACGCGTAACCGTAGTACCCAGCGGCATAGCCACCCGCGAAGATGTGCGAAAAGCTCGGCGCGTAGCGGTAGAAGGTGGGAGAGGGCATGGGCTGCAGTTCGGCGCAGACTTCGTCGGCCACCGCCTGCACACGCGCGGCGGCAATGGGCTCTGCGTGCAGGCGCATGTCGAAAAGCGCGTATTCGCATTGCCGCAACAGGCCCAGTGCGTTGTGGAAGTGGCGCGCCGTCAGCATGCGATCGAACAGTGCGCGCGGCAGAGGTTCTCCCGTGTCCACGTGGGCGGTCAGGCGTTGCAGCACAGCCCACTCCCAGCAGAAATTTTCCATGAACTGGCTGGGCAGTTCGACGGCGTCGCCTTCCACACCCGAAATGCCCGACACCGCCAGGTCCTCCACCTGCGTCAGCATGTGGTGCAGGCCGTGGCCGAATTCATGAAAGAGAGTGATGAGGTCGTCATGCGTCAGCAGTGCAGGCCGGTCGCCCACGGGCGGCGCAAAGTTGCACACAAGGTGCGCCACCGGCTGTTGCAGCGTGCCTTCAGGCCGGCGCCAACGCGAGCAGCAGCCGTCCATCCAGGCGCCGGGCTGCTTGCCGGCGCGGGCGTGCAGGTCCAGGTAGAAACCGGCCACGGTCTGGCCGCCGCGCCAGACGCGGTAGAAGCGCACGCTGTCGTGCCACACCGGCGCGGTTTCCGCGCGGATGGCAACGCCGAAGAGTGTCTCGATCAGCTGAAAGAGGCCTGCAAGCACGCGCGCTTCGGTGAAGTACTGCTTGACGTCTTCACCACTGAAGGCAAAGCGCGACTGCTTCAACTTTTCAGACGCAAAGAGTCGGTCCCAGGCCTGCAGGTCGGGCAGCCCGAGTTCGCGCGAGGCGAAGGCCTGCAGGTCGGCCAGTTCGCGTTCGGCGAAGGGCCGGGCTCGGTGGGCCAGGTCGCGCACAAAGGCCAGCACTTGCGCGGGCGAGCCCGCCATCTTGGGCACCAGCGCCAGGTCGGCGTAGGTAGCGTGGCCCAGCAGCTGGGCTTCTTCAAGCCGAAGTTGCAGCAGTTCACGCATCGCCGCGCTGTTGTCCAGCTCGGCGGGGCCGTATTCGCTGGCGCGGGTGCCATAGGCGCGGAACAGGGCCTCGCGCAGCGGCCGGTGACTGGCGTAGGTCATCACCGGCAGGTAGCACGGCAACTGCAGTGTCAACTTGAAGCCGCCCTTTCCTTCGGCCGCAGCGGCGTCGCGCGCGGCCTGGCGCACGTCGTCGGGCACGCCGGCCATTTCGGCTTCAACGGCGTAGTGCGCAAAGGCGTCGGTGGCGTCCAGCACGTGGTCGCTGAACTGCTGCGACAGCGCGCCGCTGCGGTCCTGGATGGCAGCGAAGCGGTCGCGTGCCGCGCCTTGCAGTTCAGCGCCGCCCAGCAAGAAGTCGCGCAACGCGTCGGCCAGGACTTTCTGGCGGACCGGGCCGAGCGCGGCGGCACCCTCACTGACTGCACCAGCAGCGACAGCCTTGTACTTGGCATAGAGCCGCTCGTCGGCGCCCAGCCTCGTGCTGAAGTCGATGACCCGGGGCAGGTTCTGCGCGTGCGCCGCGCGCAGCGCTGGCGTGTCGGACACGGCCTGCAGGTGGCAGACGATGCCCCATGCGCGGTACAGACGCTCCACGGGCACGTCGAGCACCGTTGACAGCGTGTTGTAGTCGGCGCTGACGTCAGCGCTGACGGCGCGTTCCAGCGCCAAGTCCGCATCGGCCAGCAGCACGTCCAGCGCGGGGCCGACATCGTCGGGGCGGATGGCCGCGAAGTCCGGCATTTCACAGGTCAGCAGCAAGGGGTTCATGCAGTTCCTTCCGCAGCTTGCAGGGTGTTGACGAGCAGCAGGGTGATGGTCATCGGCCCCACGCCGCCGGGGACCGGGCTGATCCAGCCTTGGTCGCCCAGTGCTTCACGCACGGCCGCGAAGTCCACATCGCCACACAGCTTGCCGGCTTCGCTGCGGTTGATGCCGACGTCAATGACGATGGCACCGGGCTTGACCATGTCTGCGGTGAGCATGTTGCGCCGGCCGACGGCCGCCACCACGATGTCTGCCTGCCGCGTGTGGGCGCCGATGTCCGGCGTGGCGCTGTGGCACACCGTCACGGTGGCGTTGGCCTGCAGCAGCAAGAGCGCCATTGGTTTGCCCACCGTGTTGCTGCGACCGATGACCACGGCGTGCTTGCCCTTGAGGGCCACGCCGGTGCTTTCAATGAGCTTCATGCAGCCGTAAGGCGTGGCCGGGCGCAGGCCCGGCAAGCCGGCCATCAGCGCGCCGGCCGAGTGCACGGAAAACCCGTCCACATCTTTTTCGGTCGCGATGGCAGCGATGATCTTTTGCGGGTCAATGTGCTTGGGGCATGGCATCTGCACCAGGATGCCGTGGATGCGTGGGTCGGCGTTGAGTGCGGCTACGCGCTGCAGCAGTGCAGCCTCGGGCATGTCGGCACCGTATTGCTCCAGCAGCGAATGCAGGCCGTGGTCATGGCAGGCCTTGACCTTGTTGCGCACATAGACGGCGCTGGCCGGGTCGTCGCCCACCAGCACCACGGCCAGGCCGGGCTGGCGGCCGGCGGCGGTGAGCAACGCCGCGCGCCGTGTCACGTCAGCGCGGATATGTTCGGACAGGGCTTTGCCGTCGATGAGGTTTGCGGGCATGGGTGCGACTCAGAAACGACCGAGGCCGCAACCTGCGGCCTCGGCAAAGTGAGGGTGGGGGTCGTCAAGCCTTGGTGGTCTGCGCGCCGAGCGCGATCTTCAGCAGGTCGGCCACGGTGTTGGCGTTGAGCTTTTCCATGATGTTGGCGCGGTGCGCTTCCACCGTCTTGATGCTGATGCCCAGGTCGTCGGCGATCTGCTTGTTCAGACGCCCGGCGACGATGCGTTCCAGCACCTGCGCTTCCCGCGTGGTCAGGCGTGACAGCAGGGCGTCGCGGCTGGCCTGTTCCTGGTGGTGGCTGAAGGCGCTGCGGGCCTGGTCCAGCATGCGTTCCACCAGGCCCAGCAACTCTTCTTCCTTGAAGGGCTTTTCGATGAAGTCCATCGCGCCTTTCTTCATGGTCGTCACCGCCATCGGCACGTCACCATGGCCAGTGATGAAGACGATGGGCAGGGGGCTCTTGCGTTCCATCAGCCGGTCTTGCAGTTCCAGCCCACTCATGCCGTCCATGCGGATGTCGGCGATCAGGCATGCCACCTCGCGGGGGTCAAAGCGCGACAGGAAGGACTCGGAAGAGTCGAAACACTTGACCCGGTAGTCCTTGCCTTCAAGCAACCACTGCAGGGAATCGCGCACGGCCTCGTCGTCATCGACGACATAGACGGTGCCTTTTTTCGGGATCAGGCTCATTCGCGGGGGACGGTTTTTTAGGCCATCGGTTGGGTGGCGGGGTGGGTAGATGCGCGGGCCTCTGCCTGGGCTTCCAGCGGGACCGGGCCTGTCTCGGAGTGGTCCGTGCGCTGCGGCAACTCAACCGGCAAAGTGAAGGAAAACCGGCATCCGACAATCAGTGCCCCATTGTAGAGGTTCTGCGCCCGCATCCGGCCCCGGTGCGACTCGACGATGGTGCGGCACAAACTCAGGCCGATGCCCAGGCCTTCGGCCTTGGTGGAGAAGAAGGCTTCGTACAAACGGCCGATGACTTCGTCCTTGATGCCGGGGCCCATGTCGGTGACGCTGAATTCGATCACGCCGCCTTCTTCGGGCGTGTGGCGCGGCACCACGCGCAGTTCGATGTGGCGGCGCGACTGCGGCAGCTGCGCGCTGTCGATCGCCTCGGCGGCGTTTTTCAGCAGGTTCAACAGCACCTGCTCGATGAGGATCGGGTCGGCCATGATCGTCGGCAAGCGCTGCGCCACGTAGGTGTGGATCGACACCGTGCGGCGGCGCAGCTCAATGCCCGCCAGGTCCACCGCGTCGTCGACGATCTGCTTGGCCTGCGAAGGCTGTCGCTGCGGTTCACTGCGCTTCACGAAGGCGCGGATGCGGTGGATGATCTGCCCGGCACGCTCGGCTTGGCGCGCAGTCTTTTGCAGCGCGGCAATCAGGTCGCCTTGTTCGATGCTGCCGGCCTTCACGCGCGACACCATGCCGTTGCAGTAGTTGGTGATGGCCGTCAGCGGCTGGTTCAGTTCATGCGCCACGGAGCTGGCCATCTCGCCCATCGACACCAGGCGGCTCGTCATCTGGGCTTTCTCGGCCTGCGCGGCGGCCTGCTCTTCGGCGCGCAGGCGGGCCGTGATGTCGGTGGCGATGAGCATTTGCGCCAGGCGCCCGTCGGTCCACTGCAGGTAGCGCGCGCGCACGTCGAACCACTTCTGCAGATTGTCCACGTAGACCTCGCGCGGGCTGGCACCTGCATCGGTCAGTGCTGCGGTGGGCAGCCCCGACAAGTTGTCCACCTGGTTGTCCGCGTCCTGGTCACGATCAGCATCGTAGTTGGCGCCGATCACGCCGCCCGCCATGGTCTGGTGGCCGCGTGCGTCACCGCCAAACCAGAGCCGGTAAGACCGGTTGACAAACAGCAGTTCGCCCTGCTGCACCGACAGCACCGACACCGATGCGTCCAGTCCTTCAAGCACGGTGGTGAAGCGCTCGTGCGACGCGCTGAGCTGGTCGCGGATGCGCTTGGCCTCGGTGATGTTGGTCATGCTTGTCATCCAACCCGTCTGCTGGCCTTTGGGGTCAATCAGCGGGCTGACGTACATGCGGGCGTCAAAGATCGTGCCGTCCTTGCGCATGACCTTGACTTCAATGCCGCCGCTGGGGCTGCGGCCCTGCAGTTCCTGCTGCAGCAGGCGGCCGTTTTCGTCCACCCGGTCGGGCGGCCAATAGGGGTAGTGCGGCATGCGGCCGTCGAGTTCGGCTGTGGCGTAGGCCGTCATCTGGGTGAAAGCGGCGTTGACATAGGTGATGCGGCCTTCCATGTCCATGGCGCGCATGCCGGTGGGCATGGAGTTTTCCATCGCGCGGCGGAAGTTGGTCTCTTGCACCAGCGCGCCCTGGATCTGGCTGCGCCGGCGCATGTGGCGCCAGGTGCCCAGCAGCATCCA